>JBARSI010000338.1:0-2967 GCA_049644665.1 Anaerolineales bacterium | reverse complement strand
CCGCGACCTTCGAGTGCCTGGTCGAGAAAACCATCCAACAGGTCCAGTTCCCGATCCCGTCCCACAAAGATAGGCGCAGGAACCTCCTCTGTTTCCAGAAAAGCAGGCAGCTTCACTGGTCCGAGGTTGAAAGGAGCTTCCGGTGGCAGCGCTTCCAGTGATTTGAGCGGGGAGAATTCAGCAGGAAAACCTTCGATGACTAGCTGCCCGATGCGTTCCGGTCGGCGCATGTCTTTCATGCGGTGGCGGCCTAGGTCTAACAGTGTGACCCCATCTGGTAAGCTTTCCTGAACGAGCGGAGTCGTGGTCTGGGAGAGTAATATCTGTCCGCCGTGCCCCACGGTAGCAATGCGCGCCGCCCGGTGGACATCGATGCCCACGTAGCCCTCCGCCCAGGTCAGCGGCTCGCCTGTGTGTATGCCCATGCGCAGGCGGACCTCAGCATCTTCTGGCCACTTGTGTTCATGGATCGTCTTTTGAATCTCAATAGCTGCGGATACCGCTTGAGTCGCACGAGGAAAGGAAACGAAGAACGAGTCACCCTGTGTGTCGACTTCCTGACCTTGCCAACGCCCGATGCACTCGCGCACGATCAGACGCTGTTCCTCCAACATGTCTGCGTAGCGATCCCCGAGGCGTTTCAGCAGCTCCGTCGAGCCCTCGATGTCGGTGAAGAGGAAGGTGACGGTGCCTTCGGGAAGTTCCGTGAAAGGTTGTTCAGGCTTCATGCCGTGATGCCTTCAAAAGGACCATTCAAGATTGTTCAATCGGTGTAAGGCGCAGGTCCCGCAAGTTATCCTGATCGAAGCCCGCAAGCCGCGGCAGATCGGTTACGTGGGTCCGGCTTAGACGTTCCGTCAGTTTGGATAGAAGCAGATAGCGTATTCGATGGTGATCCATTAAACGCTTAAGGTTTTCGGCCGGGACCTCTAACAGTGTGGCCTCTTCTTCGGCCACAACATCCGCGGTGCGTTCGACTCCCATCAAGGCCGCAATCTCCCCGAAGAAATCTCCTGCGGTCATGATGGATAAGGATCGAGAAGCGCCCACTGATGTGGAGATTCCGGCGACGGCTCTACCCGAGAGAATGAAGAATGCATCATCTCCGGGTTCACCTTGTCTGATAAGCGATGATCCTGCCGGTGCAGATCGAATTTGCGTGCCCTTCATGAATTGTGTCCGTTCTTCCATGTTCAATTGTGTGAACACCGGTAATTGAATTAATAACGTCTCGAAATCAGCTATGGTCCCCGCTCGCCCTACGGATAAGGAAGGAATCGCCGGTGCAGCCCTCAGGAGGTTTGCAGCCCGCCTCCATTCCTCGGCGGATTGGCGTAAACCAGGTAAGGACAAGGCGAGCACTCCTGAGAATAGGATTATCAAGGCGCTGATGAGCATCATTGCGCGAATGTCCACTATATCGGCGAACCCTGCTGCAGCCATGCCGAGAAGAAAGGCAATATTCTTTGCGACCGAAAAAACGCTCATCACCCGGCCGCGGATCCCGCGTTCGGTATTGCGTTGAATTAAGAGTCGTCCGGAGATCATCGCCGGCGCGTTCATAAAACCGACAATCGTGACCAGGACGATCGCGAGCGGGATTGAGGCGGTTCTGGAATAGAATATGGCCGCCAGCGCCATCCCCAAATAGCTTATAGCGATCCATTGTCCTTCTCTAAGTCGATCCCCAACCTTAGCCATAATTAAGCTTGCCATGACGAAACCAACGGATGTTAATGCCTCTTGCAGACCGAATTCAAACTCGGAAGCATGAAGTGCTCTTTCAGCGAAGGGAAGAAGCAGCGAATTCCACAGCCCAAACCCGAGCAGCACTGGCAGAGACACCATAAGTAACGAACGCAGCAGCGCATTGTTTGCTAGAAAACTCATGCCGGCACGGAGGTTTTTACCGATCATGCGGATTGTCGTCTCCCCTTCGACCTCTAAGGGTGTTATTCGCACGGCGAGGATACAAAGTCCAGAGAAGAAGAAGGTGAGTCCATTGATGTAAAAAGCCCATTCGATGGGGAATTTTGAAGCGATCAAACCTGCGGCCGCAAACCCTACCGCTGTCGAGCCGAAGGCGCTGATGGCGATGAATGAATTTGCAGCCGCTAATTCTTCATCGGTCGCGATCTCGGGAATCACGCTCGCATGCGCTGGATCGAAAAACTGTCCGATCACGCTCGTCAACATGACGATGATGTACAGCCAAGCTATTCCATAGGGAAGGAGGAAGGGGATGAGGATGACCACAACAGCCCGGGCTAAATCGGCAATGATCATGATCCGCTTACGATCAAAGCGGTCGACAAATACACCGGCGATGAGACCGAACAAAAGCGTTGGTGCGGAGGTGGCGATGAGCATCAAGCCCACACTCAGCGCTGAACCGGTGAGGCGAAATACAACAATAGAAGCAGCCAGTGAGGTCAGGGCGTTTCCAATCGTTGAGACCAATTGACCAAGCCATAGGAAAGTAAAGCTCCGGTTACGGAAAACCGCAAAGGTTGATGGCTTTCCCCTTGCCTCGATAGTCGTCATTCTGTGACCCTCCTTGGTGTAATCTCGATCTCGGAGTGGAAAAACAATAAATTATGGTAGACGTTGCTTATTTCGAATTGCTCATGTTCATGTGCTCATGAATGTCCGTCGATGACCCTGATGGTCCAACCCCACGCTGGAGATAGCCGGAGAGTAAAGCGCCAAAGCGTTCGCAGTCGATGTGTGTTTGAGATGATCTGCGAAGATAAGTTGCACGCCGGCTTCCATCCAATTCCAAATATCGGATAGTGCGGCTTGGCGGGGAGGTTGGAGGGGTGTGAAGGCCGCAAGTCTACCCGAGAGGTGACAAGCATCTAAATACCCATCTGCAAAACAAAACGAGAGAAATCGATCCTGCTTCATTCTATTTAATTGTAACGAAACAGGAGAGCTCCACATAAACTTCACGGAAGGTTCCTTATT
>JBARSI010000337.1:0-8120 GCA_049644665.1 Anaerolineales bacterium | reverse complement strand
TGTTCGCGCATTTCATTTAAGAGCAGGTGAACATCCAACGGCCGGAAGGAGAGCGTGACTTTTCCGGACTCGAGGTGGGAGATGTCCAGAAGATCGTTAACCAAGATTTCCAAGCGGAAGGTATTGCTGCGGACGATTTCGAGGAAGCGCCGTTGCTCGTCATCCAAATCGCCAGAGACATCCATCAAGAGTAGATCGACGAAGCCCTTGATCGAGGTCATCGGGGTGCGCAGCTCGTGGCTGACGGTGGCAACGAACTCGGATTTTAAACGGTCAACCTCAACCTCACGGGAGATATCACGGAAGATAGAGACCGTTCCCAAGAATTCGTCGCCCAGGACGATGGGCGCCGGGTGGATGGAGATCACGCGGCCATCTTCAAGCTCAAGTTTCTCGGCAAGGAATGCCACCCTGCCGATCGAGGCTGGGTTCTGGCTCCAGGAGCGAATGGCATCGGCCCAGCGAGTTCCGCCGGCGCCATAAACGCCGATGAACTCGAAAACGGGGTGCCCGACGACGTCTTCGCTGCCAAGCCCCAGGATCCGTTCGGCGGAAGGGCTGAAAAGGATGATTTCGTGGTTTGCATCGGTCACGATAACGCCATCGGCGATGGAGTCGAGAATCCCGCGCGATTGGCTGGCATCGACCTGCTGAGAGCGCAGCATCGAACCTAGCCGCTCGGCTTGATCGCTTATCACGTGGTACAACTCGGCGTTTTTAATGGCCCCGCCGATCTGACCGGCAACGGCGCGTACCAACCTTTGCTGCTCAGGGACAAACGCCGCTAGAGCGGGATGGAAAAAGAGCATCGCCCCTATCGTCTCATCCCCGCCGATGATCGGGGCAGCAATGGCGCTGCGCTGCTCATCGGTGGGTTCGAGAGCCTTCCATCTTGCGTCCTGCGCAAGATCGTCGATAAGCAGAGACTGGTTATGAGACATGACCCAGCCGGGTAACCCATCCTGTGAATCCAGATCTGTTTGCAGGATACCGGACCCCCTCTCGCCAAACGAGGCGCGAAGCTGCAGAAGATCGCCATCCAGCGAAAGCAGTAGGATGTAGGCCTGGGCTGCGCCGATCCGTTCGCCGGTGAGAGCAAGTGTTCTCTCGAGCACACGATCCACGTCGAGGCTGGATGATAATTCCGCCGAGATCCTAAGAAGAGCCTCTGCCCAGAGGAGCGCGCCGGCCGGAGTTTCTTCACTGAGCGGAGCACCTGGATCGAGAGTCGTACCCGCGGTGGCAGGGCTTGTCATCCCGGGCTCATCAGCGTCTTGATCTCCAGTCAGCTTCTCCGATGCTTCGATCAGGGGGGAGCAAAGCCGCGAGAGCGAGGCCAGGACTTCAGCATCTCCCTCGGAGAAATCTGCCTCTGTGTCCGTATTCCCCGCCAGGATTGCGCCAATCCGGTGATCCTCGCCCCCTAAGGGGGTGATAAGAAGCGTGTGGATTTCCGCCATATTCACGAACGGTCGGAGACCCATCTGGTCGATGAGCTGCTCCTCCCCTGCGGCATTTGAGATCCAGTATTTCTGAGTTTGCCAGATTGTCGAAAGCGGGTTCTCGGGTGAAGAGGGAAGGACGATGTCTTCCGTGATGAAGGACGCGGAGGCTCCGAAGAAGGGCAGTTGACCGATAAGCGATTGTGTGTCTTCTTTGTAAATCAGAAAACCGACGACATCCGCACCGACCCGGACCGCAAGCGTTTTGGATAACTGATCCCGCAACGTTTCTGGTTCGTGAACCCAGGCTGCAGCTCCCTGAATGTCGGTTATGCCCACAAATTCATCGACAAACTGCTGCTGCTGGTTGTGGAGTTTAAGGTTCGTTATCGACAGCGCAACGGCCACGCAAGCGGTTTCGAGAAGCGCTTGATGGCGGTGGTCGTAGGTGAGCGCTTCCTGGTGTGCCAACTCCAGCGTACCTACGATTTCATCCCGGTCGGTTAATGCAGCGCCCAGGTAGGACTTGAAGGGGAATGTCCCCCGCCATACTTTAGGTCGGACATCGCCTCTCTCGGCGACATCGGGGAGCAGCAAGGATTGGCGGTGCTCGACCAGCCAGCCAGTGTAGCCCTCCCCCAGGCGGTAAACCTCATCCCCCATGCCGGCAACAAAATCAGAAGCGCGCGGCGAACAGAGCCGATGCGGTATGAAGTGGCCGGTCGTCCGATCGAACAGGTTGAGTTCTACAATGTCGAAGGGGAGCAAATGAGAGATCCCTTCAAGGGTATCTTTAACGAGGGCGGATAAATCATCGGGATGGCTCAGCGCGGCATGCAGAGATTGGAGCGCAAACGGGAGCCCGGCATCGGAAATAGCCGGGTGTTTCCTGCTCGAAACTGATGTGGGGGGAATAAACGCACCATCAGAGCGGTCCGGTTTGGCAGTCCTTGACGAACGCAGACTCCAGCCGATGCCGGTTCCGATGAGAAGCAGCGCGAGGGCGATGAAGATGGGTCCGAGGAGATCTTCTGCGAGCATGCTTTAAGATGTAGTGGCGTCCAAGCGCCGTGCATCCATGGCAGCCTCTGTTATTTCGTGAAAATCCTTGAATTCCTTCGCTGTTGAATCCAGCCGCCCGATGCTCATGGTCATTAAGGGAATTTGAATTCCATCTCCACTGCCCTTGGGTACGACTACGTGACCCCGATTCAGATCTTCTTTTGAATAATGTTCTCTAATCCGTTCGTTGAAATTTTGTTTGAGCTGCTCGCTGATCACATCGGCAGCAGCAGGGACGGTGATGACGATGAAGTCGCCCCCTCCGGCGTGGCCGAGGAAATCCATCTCATCCCCGTACTCCGCTAGGATTTCGCAGAACATAGCTGCCGTCATCCGCAAGGCCTCATCGCCGGTGACGAAGCTGTAGACTTCTTTGAAGCCCGCGAAATGTTCAAGACGGCAATCGAGCAAGGACCACTCTTTTTTCTCGACGAGATCGCGCAATTTCTCCTGAATAATAGTGCCGGTAGGGAGACCGGTGCGCGGGTCGATCAGGCGCTCACGCGAGGCGCGGGCAATGGCGTTCTGCACCCGCAGCTTGAGTTCTTCAATGTCGAAGGGTTTGGTGATGTAATCGTCAGCGCCGAGCTCAAGTCCGGCTATACGATCGCTGCGGGTATCCTTCTGGGTTAGAAAAATGATGGGGATGTGATGCGTCCGTGAAGATCCGCGCAGTTCCTGGCAAACTGAATAGCCATCCATATCGGGCAGCAGGATATCAAGGACGATGAGATCGGGCATGTTTGCGTGGGTGGAGGAGAGCGCGTCCGATCCGTTTGCGGCAAGGTCTACATCATAACCCTGTCCGGTGAAATATATGCGGAGCATGTTCCCAATGTCAGAGTCATCTTCAACGACAAGGATGCGGCCCTTCTTCATAACTCTCCCTCCTTACTTAAGACGGGCTCCGAGCTTAACGGAGAGTGGGTTCTGCAGCAGCTGCTTCCCTGCTCAAATAATCCAGGCAATCACATATACGTGGACAGCCGCCAGGGTAATGGAAAAGTGAAAGACCGGATCCGTCTGTTCTACGCTTTCATCTCCTCGAGGATGCTGTAAAGAAGTTCTAGGAGAACGGATTTCACCTGCTCTCGATCGTTTGCCACACACGGGAGCATCTTGACTTTTGAATCGAGGCCGAGCGCAATACGCAGGTCTTCCACTTCCCAGGCATCATCGAGGTCTTGTTTGTTCGCGGCGACGACATATGGAGTAGGGGCGTATGCCCGGAAGGTTTGGAGGATGCCGCGCGCCTCACGAAAGGTCTCGGGTCGGGCGCTATCCACCATGACGACGAACCCGAGCATCCCTTCCGACAAAATCTCCCACATGAAATCAAATCGCTTCTGCCCGGGCGTGCCAAACAAGTAAAGTACCAGGTCATCGTCTACGGTAATGCGGCCAAAATCCATCGCAACCGTGGTCGTCTCTTTGATGCGTTCGGCCTCAGAGCTGATCTTTCGCTCTGTTGAGACAACGTCAATCTCGCTGACAGATTGAATGAACGCTGTCTTTCCGGAGTTGAATGGACCTGTGACGACCATCTTTACTGTTTGCATACGACACTTCCCCTATAGGGACCTGATCCTGTGTATCAGCTTATTCACGAGTGAAGTCTGCTGCTTCGTGTCAACGGGTGGCAAAATTTTGGCTTTTGGAGGCAGAGGCATACCTTCTGGGCGGATGATCTCAACCAGACCGGCTTGCACCAGCCCATAGACAATACGCCTAATCTCCAGATCGTTCATCTTATTGGTTTTACCGATCTGTTTGAGCGTGTTCTTGGGGTTGATGTAGGATACGACCTTCCATTCCTCAACCGTGAGTTGAACATCACGAATATTGGCGCCCGGCCGGTCGACAAAGGTAAGCGCCATATCAAGGCTTGGGATCTCATCTTTAAGCAGTTCCCATTCCTGCGTCTGGCGGGAGCCTTCCATGATGATGCCTTCGAGGTCCATGCGGACTGTGATGGCATCGGAGGGTGGCAGGACATCATTGTCGAAGCGGAAGAGGCCATCGATCCATGTGAAGAGTAGGTAAACAATGTCGAGGGCGTGCTGTTGGATACTGCTCAGGATATCCTGTTGGGAGAGATAACCAGCGTTTATCAGGAGCAGGCCAAGCCCCTGGTCGCTCTTTTCCGTCGCATTTTCCTTGATGACCGCTGCTTGTTTGGCGGTGATCTTCCCGGCGCGGGTGAGGATGCCAGTCAGACTTCCGTCCTCATTCCCCAATTGTGCGTAAATTAGTTTTCCGTTGCGGAAGGAAACCCAGGCAATAGCATCCGGACCCTCGACCGTAAGCGTGCCGGTCTTCTGGGCAATGTTGACCAGATTCAGAAGCTGGGTGACGTTAAAGTCGCGTAGGTTGCCCTTGAGTGCCATTCGTGTATGTCTTCTATTCTTCCAGGTTCACCGACAAGATATCCCAAAAATGACCGATTCTCAGCCAGTTCAAGGCGTTGATCTGCTCGAGATAAAGCTCATCCCATGGGTCGCGGGATTATACCGTTTGGGATAAGGCGTGGCAAACCACCCCTTGCTCCTACTATAGAGAGGTACGTGCCAGGGTGTATGGTACAATCCTCCGCCATTTTAAGGGTAATGCAAGATGCAAGCCATCCGAGTGGGTTCTCTCTTCTTGATTTCTTTCCTCCTGTGCGCGTGCACGAGGGGTGTTGCCGCTCCCACGTCAGGGCTTCCCTCACCCACATTACCTCCTGAAATACCCCCTTCAGCTACCCCCACAGCGGAAATCGGTAAAGTGCCAACGGAAGTCGCTCTCGAGGCAGACGCATCCGATCCCGGCGGGCAGGGGGAGACGGCTCAGAATGCGATCAATCCTCTAACCGGAGAGGTTGTTGACGACGCATCGCTTCTGCTGCGGCGCCCAATGCTGATTAAAGTCTCAAACTTTCCGCGCAACAATCGTCCCCAGTGGGGGCTTTCGTACGCTGACATCGTGTTCGAACACTACGCGGAAGGTGGTTTGACGCGCTTCTCAGCCCTATTCTATGGACAGGATGCCGTGATCGTGGGTCCCATTCGATCCGCACGTTTCATCGACATCGAGCTGGTCAACATGTACAAGGCGGTCTTCGCCTACGGCAGCGCGGATTTACGGGTCCGGGAAAGGATTGCCGAATCGGCGTTCATCGATTGGACAGTGACCGAGTATCCCGCGCGCTGCCCGCCGATGTGCCGTTTCGACCCGGTGAACTACAACCACCTCATCACGAGCACGATCGATTTGCAGACCTACATCCTCTCCCAGGGCGTGGATAACATACCTCCAGATCTGAGTGGTCTCGTCTTCTCTGCTGAAGCCCCGGGAAGCGGCGAGCCGGGGGAAGTTCTTGATATTCGATACTCGGATGGGAACTTCCACCGCTGGGAATATGCTGACGAGCTGGGGGTTTACCTTCGATCACAGGAGACCGGTGCGGATGACGAAGAGGTTGCCCCGCTCACGGATGCCCTCGATGGTGAGAAGATTGGCGCTGAGAATGTCATCGTCGTGATCGTGCCCCACACGTTTTTGTCGGGCACATCGGGCCTCGTGGAGATCCATCTGGACGGAGTGGGGCGCGCCTTTGCGTTCCGCGATGGAAACGTATCCGAGGTCGTATGGCAGCGTGATTCGGGCGGCGGTTTACGTTTCACCGCGCACGCCGGAGAGCCCTACGCCTTGAAGCCCGGATCGACCTGGATCGAGTTTGTCAGTACATCCTCCGAGATCCACGGGACCGAAGCCGGTGCATGGGCGATCCGTTTCCACATTCCTTGATTTCCTTCTGGAGTCAGGAAGCCCAGCTTCCCTTCGCAATCGCCGCCTGCGCTTTTATGTCCGCGCGTAAAACCTCCCGCAGATTTTTGTACACTGCGGGAGGTGATCGTTATCATTTCGAGGAGTAGAGAGGGCGAAGCACCCGAAGGGACGAGAAATCCCTGAGACGACTCAATTCATAGCGTGAGAATCTCAGGAAGGGGGAATCTATCGGTTACAAAGATGGAGCTCTCACGAACAACATCATAGGGATTTCTCGGTCGCCGTTTCACGGCTCGCTCGAGATGACATTATTAATATAGAACCCTTCCTGTGTTTGTCATTGCGAGGAGTCCGCAAGGGCGACGTGGCAATCTCCCATCAAGAAAGGAGGAGAGTGCTTCGCTTCGCTCGCAATGACACATTATTGGAGGATGGGGACTTCTTCGCCGGAGTTTGGCCTGTGTAGTCCCCGACCGAAGGGAGTGGGGAGCGAAGCCGAAGGGGCTCGCCCTTACAGGTTTTGAAGCTGAATAGACAACGGGCCGACACACAGGTCGCCCCCTACGTTTGATTGAATGGGGGGAGAGGAGTCAAAAAACGGATCCGGCCACTGCGGATTCCCCCTAACAAGGGCGTTAAACCTGCCAGCCGCCCCCGATATGCCGCACTTGCAGTAGGGTCATAAAAACCTCGGGGTCGTACTGCAGCACAAGTTCTTTTATTTTTCGCACCTTGCGCCGGGGCGAATAGCAGTAGATCAGACTCACTGTGCCGTCGCGGCCTGATCCGGCAACCTCCGTTGCGCCCAAGCCGGCTTGGTGCAAGGTTTCCATGATAGCGGGCCCGCGACTCGAGCTCGTTATCCGCAGCAGGATGTGCCCGGGCGCGATACGACCATCAATGATTACTCCCAGCACGTTTCCGGTGGCGAAACCCGCGGCGTACGCTGCCAGGTTCCATGGGTTATCAAGGTTTTTCAAGACGCCTGCGATCACGGTGATATAGAGCATACTCTGCACGAAGCCAAGAATCCAGGCGGCGCGTTTTCGTCCGCGAACAACCGTAAGCACGCGCAGCGTTGAAAGCGATAGGTTGCCGATGCGGATGGCTAAGATCACCAATGGGACGAGTGCGGCGGGGATAAGGCTCCAATCCAGACTCATCGGATTATGGGGTCAGGGGCGAAGATCATCAAGGGTGTTCCTGCGGTTGTCCCTGGTCAGGACCGCCAGAAGCCTCGGTGGAGTGGACGGATGTCCTCCACGGTGATGAACGCATCGGGGTCTATCTTATTAACCTCTTGCCGGACTACTTTGATATCCCGGCGCCGGATGCTGCAGCTGATCATGCTGACCGTTCCATCCTTGCCGCGCGCGGGGATCTCGGTCGCGGCGTAGCCCTTCTCGCGGATGGTTTCGGCGATTGCGCTGCCCCATCGGGAGCTGATAATCTGCATGTTGCTGTGCCCGATGGCGAGACGTTCCTCGATCGTCATTCCGACGACATTTCCAGTGGCAAAACCTCCAGCGTAGGCGATGATGTTCCACAAGTTGTCCAAATTGCTCAATACGCTTGTGATGGCAATAACCCAGAGAAGCGACTGGAAAAATCCGAGGAGCCATGCTAAAGGTTTCAGTCCACGAATGACGAAGAGCACTCGCAGTGTATCGAGCGACATATCCGAGACACGCATGGCGAAGATGATAAACGGCAGAACTTCAGTAGGGATGCTCAATAACGATAACATCGCAGTATCTTATTCCTCCGTTGGCAAGGACGCCCGGACGTAAAGATCATGGAAATTCTTGAACTATGCGGTTCACACCGAGTTGAGCGGTGACCGTC
>JBARSI010000336.1:0-17518 GCA_049644665.1 Anaerolineales bacterium | reverse complement strand
GTTGCGGAAAAACCACGGCCCTTCGTTTGTTAGCTGGATTGGAGGAGATCACTGAGGGAGAGATACTGATTGGAGATCGAGTCGTCAATGATGTCGCACCGAAAGATCGCGACATCGCCATGGTTTTTCAATCCTATGCGCTCTACCCGCACATGTCAGTCTACGACAACATGGCCTTCGGTTTAAAACTGCGCAAAACCCCCAAGGAGGATATCAAGCGGCGAGTTCAAAATGCCGCCGACATTCTCGACATCGGCCATCTCCTGGATCGCAAACCTCGTCAGCTTTCCGGCGGCCAGCGGCAGCGCGTTGCGGTTGGACGCGCAATCGTGCGAGAACCGAAAGTGTTTCTCTTCGATGAGCCTCTCTCGAATCTTGATGCGAAATTGCGCGTTCAGATGAGAGCCGAGATCTCCCGCCTTCATAAACGCCTCGAAACGACATTCATTTACGTCACCCACGATCAGGTTGAGGCCATGACTATGGCAACGCGGATCGCCGTGATGAAGGACGGCATTCTGCAGCAGACCGATTCGCCGCAGACTCTTTATGACTCCCCGTACAATGCCTTCGTCGCCGGTTTCATCGGGTCGCCGGCGATGAATTTCTTTAACGCCAAGCTCACGCGTGCGAACGGCGAATTAATAGTCGATGCAGGATCCTTCAAGGTGCCCGTACCTGCAAGTAGAACCAGTATGTATCAAGCGCACGCCGGGAAGGAAGTCACATTCGGCATCCGACCCGACGATATCCATGATCCCGATTTCACCCCTCCCGGCATCGAGGCCGCACCGGTTGAAGTGACGGTGGATGTGACCGAGCGTATGGGGAATGAGATTTTCGCCTATCTTCTTAGTGAAGAGGACAACTTTGTCGCCCGAATCGACCCACGAACAAAGTACAATACAGGGGATCAGGCTCAAGTTGTGTTCAACATGGACAACATGCATCTCTTTCAAACAGAAGGTGAGAAGCTCCGGATCCAATAGTAACCAGGTATGCATGCATAAAGCCCCGTCGTCACCAGCACGGGGCTTTATCCTGTCACCAGAGAGTGAGACCCATGACACATTTTGAGCTTATGCGGGAATTATCGCAGCAGAACACGTCCAAGATCGTACTGCTCGTCATGGACGGCCTGGGGGGCCTACCGCTCAATCCAGGTGGTCACTCTGCACTGGAAGCAGCGAAGACTCCTAACTTAGATCGACTCGCCGGGGAGGGATCCCTTGGTCAGTTCGTCTCGATCCGACCAGGCATCACCCCCGGGTCAGGGCCAGCCCACCTGGCGCTCTTCGGCTACGACCCTCTGGAATACGAGGTTGGGCGTGGTGTACTGGAAGCCACCGGGATTGGCATGGAGATTGGAGTTGAAGACGTCGCCGCACGGGGAAATTTCTGCACTCTGGATTCAAGCGGCAATATCACAGATCGCAGAGCCGGCCGGATCTCCTCTGACGAAGCAATACCCTTAGTGCAGAAGCTTGATGGCATCGAGCTCCCCGATGTATCGCTCGATGTACGCCATGTGCGTGAATATCGCTTCGCAGCTGTGATGCGCGGCGCGAATCTAAACCCCGATATAGCCGATACCGATCCTCAAGCCACCGGCGTCCCGCCGCTCTCCGCCCGTGCCGATAAACCCTCTGCTGAGAAAGCCGCGGAGCATTTCAATCGTTGGATCGAACGTGCAGGTGAATTGCTGTCTGGTGAGAAGAAAGCGAACGGATTGACCCTGCGCGGTTTTTCAAGCGATCCTCGATTGCCGCAGTTCACCGAAATTTATGGGCTCCGCTCAGCCTGTATCGCAGTCTATCCGATGTATCGAGGCGTCTCCCGCCTGGTAGGCATGGATGTGATCCTCTTTGACGGTGACTCGCCCGAACAGGAATTTGAGACAGCGGAAAAGCACTGGGATGCGTTCGACTTCTTCTTTATCCATATCAAGAAGACTGATTCTAGCGGGGAAGATGGCGATATCATAAAGAAAGCCAAAGTCATTGAAGACGTTGATAAAGCTCTGCCGACACTGCTTAACCTCAACCCCGATGTGCTTGCAGTGACCGGAGACCACTCCACCCCGGCTAAACTTAAGACTCACTCCTGGCATCCAGTCCCGTTCCTGCTTTGGGCACCAGACACAGTTCGAGTGGACTCGCAGAATACCTTTGGTGAGCGCTCCTGCCAGTTGGGAGGCTTGGGGACTTTCCCCGCCACGGATATCATGCCCTTGCTGATGGCACATGCCAAGAGGCTGCGGAAATTCGGAGCGTAGTGCCCAGACAAGTGTGATATGCCAGGCTCATCCACCTAACTGTCTGAGGAGCGCAAATGAAGAAGAATATCAGTCCTCTAATAACTACCCTCTGGGCCAAGGAACGAGTCGCTTCACTTCGTTCAGCTGGACCGGTTCCTCCACCGAAGAATTCCTGTATTATTTTCCTCGCAAACTCCAACGTGCGACGCCGCCAATCAACCCTGAAAGAAGCACAGTAACGCCAGCGAGGAGAGCAAATATATCGCGCCAAAATCGTTCTGGGTAGAGACGGATGAAGGTATCAGAGAGCGGGAAAAGCCACGTACTGCCCTCAAAGAATATACGGTGGAAGGCGACGAACAGAATGCCAAATGCGACTATCAGAAAAATAACAAGGAAAATCATCAGCAAGATTGTCAGTTTTGAGCCGGCGATCACCGCGCGAAGGGCGGTACCTCGGCCATCCAGCCGCCACAGCACCACGGCGAGTATCAACCAGGCGAAGATTCCTGAACCCCACGCCATCCAGACCGTATCAAGCAGGTTTTTCACGTCCTGCATGTGCTTGAGTTCGCGCTCATTATGCATGGGCGAACCGTCATCGAGCGTGAAATCTTCGAAGTAATTTATTTCTACGTCTGTTAACAGATAATCGATATCGATGGATGACCAGAATATCCGATCCTCCAGGCTGAAACCATATAGATCCGCGGGAAAACCGGGCATGCGGTACTCAATTTTGACCCAAGCGTTGGCCGTGTAAAGGACCAGGCGCACGCTCGTCAGGATAATGAGAATTGGCAGTAGAACTTGGATAAGCCGAAAAATAACTCTAGAGAGTATGGATTGTTTCTCGGAATTCAAGATAATCTCCTTAACGAAGGCTTTCCACGCTTCCCCCCAGGATGAAGCGCAGGGCGATGGAATTGGTAATTTTCTCGACCGGTGCCAGGTCATCTGTGAAAACCATACTGGATACTGGTGTAGGCTTCAAATTTTGGATCGTCCGCTGCAGGATATCCAACAGCAGGGGATGAGCCTCATTAGTAACCAGCGCGAGTTCATTGGCGACAAGGTTCTCAGGATCAGTTTCCATCATGGTCGCAAATACGATGGTATTGAATGTATGCGGCACATCCACGACGTGTACGCTCGGAAAAACAACGCCCATCGTTCCTGAAAATGCATCGATCAAGCGCCGGTCATCCAGCGTCCTCCCGATGTTAATAACAACAACGCCATTCGGCTCAAGATGAGCTCGAACTTCTTCGAAGAATTCACGCGTCGTCAGGTGCCAGGGGATATACGGAAGCCGGTAGGCATCGATGCCGATCACCGTATATTGGTGCGGGCTATGTGTAAGTCCCCAACGACCATCGGCGGCGATAGGGTTGAGGTTTGGTTCCGTCATATCAAATAAGGTGCGCCCCACTTCTATGATCTCCGGATCGATTTCCCAACCATCGATGGGCACTGGACCAATAACCTCGCTGTACAGTTTCGAAATCGTCCCCGCTGCCAGGCCAATAAGGCCCAGCCTTTTTACCTCTGTACCCTCACCGGGCGGATTGAAATAGGGCGCCGCCAAGAAATAATCCCATGTTCCGTATGTGGCGGTCAGGTCGGGTGCATACACCGAATGAATCCCCTGCCCTTCATTCAACAGCAGCTCACGAACTCCATCCTTTTCTATCACCTGGATGTAGTTGTAAGAAGATTCTGATTCAAATATTTGACCCGAACCCGCCTTAATCGGGCCGTCAAGCGTAAAAAACGCCAACCCCGCGAGGGTAATAGGCATCCACAAGTGAATTAGCGCCTGGCGGCGGTCGTGCAACCCCAGTCCCAGGTAGGCTATGGCCATCAACACGAAGCTGAAAACAAGGAATGTTCGAGCCGTTCCAATGGTTGGAATCAGGAAAAGGACAGGCACAAAAGTTCCGAGTATCGAACCCATCGTCGAGAGAGCGTAGATCTTGCCTGAAACGCGCCCGGCATGCTCCGCATCCTCAATAGACAGGCGAATTGCATATGGGGAAATACACCCCAACAACGTAATGGGTACACTGAAAAGAACGAGGATCGACAGAAACGAGCCCAGCATAAGCCCGGTCTCTAAATGTTCAACTGCCATCGCCGCTTTCAGCAAGACGGGGCGAGCGATGATCGGAACCAATCCTGCGGTAAAGGATGCCCAGAGAATCAGACGGTAGAAGGGTGTCGGATACGGCCAGCGGTCGGCCCAGCGCCCTCCGAGGAAGTACCCCGCCGTGAGGTAGATGAGGATGAGGCCAATAATATTAGCCCAGACGATGTTGCTCGTCCCGTAGACATTTCCCAGCAGGCGCGAAGCAGTGAGCTCGATGCCCAATGTGGTCATCCCAGAAATAAAAACTGCGATCAATAATAGAGTCCGTCGCATCCTATTGCTCTCCATGATCGTTTGATTTGGTTAGGCGATGCGCGGGGCGCGAAGAAAAGGCGATGGAGATCCAAGGACATCTCCGAGATCATCACCATAGCTTAGAATTCGTGATGTTATCCCCGACCGCCGCGCGGCATCAGCGATTGTATGCGAACCTTCGGGCCCACCGAAACTAGCAGCGTCTAGCAGCACAAGCACGGGCTGGCGTCCAGTATGTCTCAGCCTGCGGATGCCTGCGAGCATATCGGTGCTGACTGATGGTGTAATGAAAATAGCGGTAGCTCCCTGAGGGATTCTTGGTCCTTCGATTTTGACCACATCTTGCAGAGAATTGTTTCCTTCGGCATTCAGTACCGCCATCGACTCAAGCAACCGTACTCGCTGTGCTTCGCCAGGCTCTGGCTGGATTACCTGTCGCACCGCTCCATAGGCGATGAACCCCACTGCCCGATTGAGCTGCAAAAAATGCATCGCTAGCGAGGCGGCAGCTGTCACCCCGTATTCGATGGTTGAAGGGGGAAGTTGGAATACGCCATCATCTCTTAGCTTGGCACGCTCATTAATTTGCTGAAGTTCGAAATGCGGACTCAACGCTGCATCTACAATGATCCAGATTTCGGCCAGTGGATCGAGTTCAAATTCCTTAACGATCAATTTCTGAAGTCGTGCTGTTGAACGCCAGTGAATGCGGCCGAAACTGTCACCGGGCACATAATCCCGCACTCCCGCTGCATTCGGTGTGATCTGATGTGTACGGCGTCTCAATGCTTCACCCCCGGGCAGTCGTCCACTCGGGATGGGGAATCCCTCCAGCGGCACAGTCATCGGCAATACAACGACATGATGGACGGCAGGGATCTCGTGCACGCGCGGAAAAATTCCGAAAGGGTCACCAGAACGCAGCGTCATGGGTCCTAAGCGGTAACGGCCTCGGCGTGTGCAAAGAGTCCTGGTCAGCCAGCGCCTGGTTTGCCCTTTTCCAAACCCGGAAGCCACAGTCACCGATTGATGATTGCCGACATCGGATGCGTCTCCCAAACCCAATCCGATCGCCACGGTGGTAACTCTGAAACCCGGAAGGTCGGAGGTGTCTTTCGTTTCCACCCATAGCTTTGGAATTCGGCTTAGGTTGGAAAGTGTGAAGCGTTCGATGAAAAGCTGCCCTACCTGGGAGCGGGTTGAACGTGGCTCGCGGAGGATCGTCACGCCACTCAATGTTGTCCGCGACCAGATATAGGTAACGATAAGCAAACTTCCCCAGAGGTAAGTCAGGCTATAAAAAAGATCTCGCCCAGTAACTCTTGCCCCAATAAGGCTGATAACGAAAAGGGCGAAGACGACACGTGCACGCGATACCATCAACCAACCTCACCCCCGGGCACAGGAACTTTCTCGAGTACTTCCTCGATCACGTCTACTGCGTCTACCTCACGGATGCGTGCTGCAGATCCAACAATCAACCGGTGAGCGAGCGCAGGGACGGCCAATGCCTTAACATCATCCGGCAGGACGTATTCTCGTCCAAGGATCGCTGCCCGTGCCTGAGAAGTGCGGAATAACGCCAGACTCCCGCGGGGGCTCGCACCGAGATATATTTCCCCGTGCGCTCGAGTCGTCTCGACCAAATCCACGATGTAGCGCTTGATCTCGTCTGTAACCGTTATGCGCTTCACCGCCTCCTGCGCCTTAAGCAATTCTGCAACTTCGATAACCTGCTCCAGGTCATCGATTGGGTGGTGGAGCTGCTGATTCGAGAGCATTTGCACCTCAAAATTCATCCCCGGGTATCCCAAGCCTATCCTTAATAGAAAGCGATCCATCTGGGCTTCGGGAAGCGGAAACGTCCCTTCATATTCAATCGGATTCTGCGTAGCCAGAACAAGGAAAGGCTCCGGCAGAGGGTAGGTCTTTCCATCAACTGTGATCTGATGTTCCTCCATCGCCTCCAGCAATGCAGCTTGTGTTTTAGGTGTAGCCCGATTGATTTCATCCGTAAGAACAATCTGAGCAACGATCGGTCCTTGACGATATTCAAATTCATTCGTTTTCTGGTTGAACATCGACACGCCGGTCACATCGCTCGGAAGCATATCAGGGGTGAACTGAATGCGGTTGAATGTACCGCCGATTGATCGGGCGATGCTTTTAGCCAGCATTGTCTTTCCCGTCCCCGGAACATCCTCGATGAGGATATGCCCCTGGCAGAGCAGCCCTGTGATCGTCAAGCGGATCGCATCTGTTTTCCCCACGATCACTTTTTCGACATTCTCGAGCAATTGATTGGTGACATCTTGTATCTCAGCCATAATTCTCCTCTGCGAGGTTATGAATGTGGTCCAGTATTATTGGGCGTTATCGATTTTACCTTGTACCTGCGCATGTTTACCACCTCTTGTCGCCGACGGCGCTAATCATCCGCTTATCAAGTTTATGCGTTAAGTAACATTGCCAGCAATGCAATCCAGAACATCGCGTAGTTCAATGGTTTTCTACGCTTATACTGTACCGAGAAAAGGACCAATGCCAATACAAGACCGGTGGCAACACGAACAATGCCCAACGGTTCTCTAAAGGTCGAGAAGGGAATAAATAGAATGGCTATGCTGTTTGTGAACAACGCCATTGCCGTCGCGTCTTTTGCTCCATCCCAGAGAGTTTTCAACGAGCTGACTAAACCCCATAGCGTTGGAAATACAACTGACGGACCGAGAATAATCAGGAATAAGATCAGCGCCGGGAGGCTTTCCGTACCAACTCGCAGCAATCCCATCAATGGGATCCACTCAAACCCCGTAGCCATATCGCCGCCGCTGCCGATCCCCGGCGATCCAAACGTCCACCACAACCAGGCTTGCCAGAGTGCAAACAGCGCTCCTCCCGCGATCAATGTCCATTTAGACGACTTCAACCCGCTCAGCATAAGATCACTGATCAAGGCTGCGATCCAGAAAAGCACTGTTGTTTCTTTTGCAAAGAGCGCCAAACCCAATGCAATTGCCCCCAGTACAGGTCGATTTCGAAAGCGCCAGAACCAGCCGAGGATCACCAACCCATACGCCAGTGGTTCATGAAGGTCCAAACCCACCGCGGCGACGAGCCCCACCCACAATCCATATATCAACGCATAGTGCGAGGGGTAACCTCGCTCGAAGATGAATGCGGCAAGCAGCCCCGTAGCCGCGGCAAGAGCGCTCAGGTTTACGAGCAGAAGAGACCAGGGGATGAGAGTCGGGCTGCCGCCAACAAGGAAACGCGACAGAACCGGGTAGAGGATTCTTTGATAGCGATACGCGGGGACATCAAGATGCTTGGCGACGCTCTGCGGATTTGGGTCGCGGGCAACAAATAATGCGAATTGTCCGTCGTAACCAGAGCTTCCATCCTGATCGAGATCGGCGTAACGAGTACCGATCTCCGCTAAGGCCGCGGCGTCCATATTGAATGAAGTCAGGCGCCACAGGATATAGGCGCCGGAAATGATGAGTGTGAGGGCCGCAGGCCAGAACGTCTTTACTCGTCGCGCCATCGTATATAGAGAAACAATGCGAGAACCCAGGCGGGAAGGCTCATTGCTGCTCCAAGCCAGAACGAGCTTGGTTGATATGAAAAGTCCACTGCATGAGACCCTTGCGGCACCCATACTCCACGGAATAGATAATCTGCATGGAAGAGCTCAGCCTCTGCGTTGTCCACATAAACGCGCCAACCCGGATACATAACATCCGATAGGACAAGCCAGGCGCCGCCTGGCGTCGTCACTTCGATCTCTACCCGATTTGGGTTCTGCCCTTCAAGGATGCGATAAGTGCCACCAACCTCTCCTTGAGAGAGGGATGCAGAGCTAGTTTCAATGACGACTTGTTCATCGAAGTTGAAGGATGGCTTAATGACTAGTTGAAGGGCTTCTTCAGCGCTCGAAGCTGAGACGGCGTTCGCGATCAACCTCACCCGGGTTGATCCCTCAATGGGTTCGTAGTGAACCGCCTGTAAATCTCCGGACACATCTGATGCCAGCCAGGCGACATCCATTAGTTGGAAGAGGCGCGGTTGATCCGATGCGGGCAGGGATTCGAGAGCATCAATCCATGTCTGATATCGTTCTGGCACAAAGGGATCGAAGTTATTCGCCGAGGGGATATTGTTAAGCAAAGTTGTGTTTGGCAAGCCGATTTCACGGACTACCCGCCAGTCAATACCCGGGTCAAATGTGTCGAAGCGGTGGGTTTGAGAGAATTTCAGCGCATACTCCAAATCAGCAGTCATGTACAGGCGATGGGTGCGACCAAATGTGGCCGCGGATGCTGCATCTCCCTCATATACTTCCTGTGAAATTGATGGGTTCAAGCCACTTCCGGCGATGAGTAAGTCTATAAGCAGGATCCCTCCTGCAAGAAACATAGTTAATCTCATCCGGGATTTGTCGACGAAGAGCGTAAGCAGACCGGCAAATGCCAGCCCGACACCGGCTATCGCAAATGAGCGGACGAAAGTCGGCTCGACTCCTCCTAACCAGAGCGCCCCAAAATATCCCGCTAAACCGATGATCGCCGCACCCGCTGTTCCAAGACGGATCCAGTAGAGTGCTCTTCCAGAAGGAGTCCTCCATCGATCCGCACCCATCGCAGCCAGGAGAGCGAGTGAGAAGACCAGGAGCAGATTCCAGCGCGCAGGTGCGTGAAACAAGTCAAAGGTAGGCACATAATCAAAGAGGAAGGGGAAGACAGGCGTGTTCTTACCCAATGCGAGGACCATGGTCACAACGGAAATAAGCGTCAGGAATCTCCCCAAGCTGGAACGAGAACCCTTGCCTCGCAGGCTTATCACAATCCCGACAATTGCGAAAATAAGGGGAAAGATGCCAATATAGATCGCATCCTCCCAGAAATTAGCATATCCCCAGTAATTCCCCCGGGAGGGGTTTCCGAATAAGTCGGGCAAGAGGAGGCCGAAGGCACGCCATGGCCAGAAAGAATATGTCAGCGCCAACTCAGGATCCACGGCGGTCGCCCGCGCTGTGTTTTGTAAATATTCCAGGGTTGGGAGCAATTGAGCAGCAGTCAGCACGAAACCCAGAACGCCGGCTGATAGATACGCCGACGCAGCTCGAAGTCGATCTCGCCAAGTATCGAGAGAAATTGCGCGCCAGATAATCCAGGCAGCACTCAGGCATAGGCTGTACCAGGCCGTCTGTGCATGTCCCGCCAACCACTGGAAACCAAAAGTTGCCGCTAAAAGGAAGACCAATGGATAAAGTTGGCGGAAATTCTTCCGGGAAACAGACTCAAATAGCCTGTCCGTCGCGTAGATGATCCAGGGCAGCCATGCCGCCGCGTGGTTAATACTGATGAACCAGGTCCTGGCAACAAGGTAACCCGAGAGGCTGTAACTCAAGCCGGCGATGACCTGAGAGAGGCGTCCCAGTCCGAGCCGCCGCACGAGCAAAGCCATCCCAGCCCCCGCCCAAATCAAGTGAAGTGTTACGAGAACGCCATGCCCGTACTCCGGGCCGAAGAGGAAGAGCAGTAAATTCGGCGGGTAAAGTAGAGCAGATTGGTAATTCGCGAGCAGCGGAGCGCCCATCCCGAGCAGTGGGTTCCAGAGAGGAAGATTGCCCGACTTGAGGACCTCAAACGCAAACTGACGCCATGGAACAAACTGGAGCATCGGCGTTCCCCAGTAGAGGACTTCACCTCTGACGAGCATCGGGCCAAAGAGCAGAATTGGTCCGCCGACAATCAAGAGCCAAGCCAGATGATTACGCTGGATCTTCACGGTGTTAATGAGACCTCATAAATGCGATATCCTCGCTCGTTGTAACGACGGATTAAGCCTGATGATAAATCAGGATCCCAATCTCCCAACTCCCGCTCGGAAGGTCCATAGAAAACATATTCAACCTGCTGCTCTTCCAAGAACTTCTCGCGCTGATCCTCATCCCACTCCTCGTTGAAGAACGCTGAAACCTCAGGCATTATCGCCTCCAGGTTTGCGCTTTCCGGCCCATGCCCAATAAGGACCCGCACCGGGACCCACGCCGGCAGCGCATTTCCAGTGTTATATGAAGCCAGGATGATACTATCCAGCGCTGATATCCTCTCTAATTCCTGGAAGGCTCTCACCTCCTCCTCGGGGCGAAACATGGGGAGATCCGGTCTGGCGGCTGCTTGCATGCCGCTGATCAGGAGCAGCGCGCTCGAAATGATGGCAAATGCTATGGAGACACTTACGAACATCCTGCCCCATGGGCGGCGGCGCCATAACTCCGCCATCCCCAGCGCGGCAAGGGCAATGATCGCAACCCAGATACCCTCCGGAAGGCGGCGCTGCAGATTATGGGGAAAGTATGCTAACAATGGACCTGTCGCAAGCCATCCAATTGGCAGGAGCCATTGAATTCGATCGCGCCAAACTCTCTTTCGGAAATACGCAATCAAGAATGGAACTATCAAGCCATACGCCAGGAGATAATGAAGTGGATGTGGCGAGAGGATCTGGTTCTGTCCTGTCCACGCCGTTAAAAATGGGTCGGCCGAGAAGGAATATACGAAGTAAACAAATAACGGCAGCGGCGGAACCATCATTCGTAAAGTGTTGAAAAAGAGAGACCGGTAGACATGGGACTTTTTCTGGAGCAGACTTAAAACGAGGACCAGAAGATTATACGCTCCGATCACCGCGGCGAACGTGAGTACGTATAGAGGCTGGACCAAGAGGAGCAGCAAAATCACACATCCAGCAAGCCATGACCATTTTGGGTTGTCGTCGGCGCGCAGGAATAAAATCACTGCCAGAAATAGCAGCCCGCGGGCGAGGATAAGATGCGGCAATCCGTAAAATGAGAGAAACCCAAACGATTCAGGCGAGATCCATTCCAGCGGCAGACTCCCCATCCAACTGCTGCCGCCCGTGGAAAGAACCACCCATCCTAACCCACCGCCGATCGTAGCCAGGATCGTCGCCCACCTCCGCCAGCGGAGGTCGTCTAGATAAATGCTGAAAAATTGGTACATCACCCATACGGTGAAGGGTATGCAGAACACTCGAAAGATGTGAAACTGTACGACGAGTTGAATATGCAATTCGGGAGGGGCAGCCAATTTTCCCAGCAGCAAGTATGGGAGAAAGGCAATAACGCCATTTTGGATTTCGTTGCTATACGGGGTGCGGAATAACCAATCACCTATCTGTCCCAGGAGCATTTTTGCGATGTATGAATTTCCATCTTCAACACCGAAGACAAAACCTGTAAAATACCATTCATCACCTTGAACAGCCATCCCGATCAAATATGGGAGAGTTGTGATCCCGGCCAGCATCACTCCATACCATAAGCACCAGCGCCTTTCTTGTCTTGTCATCGTCTAAACCATAGGAAAAGCAGGAGCAGCAATCCAATGCTGGAAATCGCGATTCCGAAAATGAGCGTCATCGGATAGAACTGGAAGATAACTTCGTGTTCTCCCGAATCTAATGCAACCGCTCGGAACAATCCATTCACCGTGGTGAGCGTAGATGGTTCTCCATCGACGAACACCCGCCAGCCAGGATATGCTACCTCACTTAAAACGACGACGCCCGGACCCGCCGCCTGCAGCCGGATCCAGTTCGGAGTCCAGAGTGAGATCGCAATCGGCTGCCAGTCCTGGTCGTTTTCAGCACTCCCCCTCTCTATCCAGGATCTGGTCCTCGATCCCTCAAGCCGGTAGAGATAAACTCCGTCGGTAATCCCGAAAGAGGTGAGCGAGTCGTCTTCGAGGGGATAATCAGCGGCGATCCATTCGACGTTCAGCCGACCAAGCGCTTCTATGTCCGCCTGGAAACCCCACGGGGTACTTGGATCGCCTTCCGGGAAGGATGGCAGGGTGACATCATAGGCTCCAGCATCCAGTCCTACAGCAGTTTCCATGTATTGGCGATATACAGAAAGCTGCAGCGGGTTGACGCCGTCGGCGAGTTCCACCCCGTGTAATACAGCCTGAGGCTGGGGCACACTATAAGACGGCGAAAAAACACGAGAGGCACCATGATTCGATTGAAGGGAACTGGCCACTCCGGAACGGTCGGAAAGGATTGCTTTCACCGGCTTTGGCTCGATGAGTCCGATATTGACCCAGAGAAGATCAACAACCACGATCCCGAGAACCAGGGGAATGAACCTCCGCAGGGAGATTCGATCTGCCAAGAAGATGCTTATCAGCATGAAGGCAAGGATAGCTGTGAACACGGGTCCAAATTGACGGATGGAGTTAATCCCGCCGATGATCCCTGTCCCAATATTTACAGCCAGGATGAGACTAGTTATCGCAAACAGCCAGATCTTCACGCCTTTGGTTTTTATGACATCTGTGTTGGAAATTAAAGTATCTAGGCCGTTGCCAGCGAGGAAAGCCCACCCGAGCGCGCTGATAAATAGGAAACGGGCAGGTACACGTAGAACATCCGCCCCCGGGATGGCACTGACAAGGTTGAAAAGTGGAGTTGCAGGTCCCAGCGCTAGTAAGGTTGAGAAAACCGAAACACCGATCCAGAACCAAGGACGACGATCCGAATTGAGCATTGAAAGGACGGAGATGACTAAAGCGCTTGCCCCGAAATACGCCAGCCACTCGGGCGTACCCTCCAGAATCGAAATCGTCCCTAACAGCCCTTCTAGTGGGAGTGAGAAGATCGCCTGCTCGCTCGCACTGATGCCACTGCGCGTTGATTCCCGCAGGAATTCCCACAATGGCAGACCCAAACACGCAGCGATCGCTGCCGCAAATATGCCTACCACCACTCCAGCGAGCGCGATCCTGCGCAAGTTCTTCAACTCAGTCTGCCGGTCACGAAGCGTGTTGCGTATTCCATATGCCGCAGCAAATCCGATCAAAGGGATCGACCAACGAGGATCAGCGCGGAAAACGAGACCCAGCACCGCACCTGTCAGGGCGCTCCATTTCAGCCACCTACCCTCGGCCCGTATCTGATGCAGGGTTTTTGATGTAAGCAGGAGAACCCAGGGTGTCCAGCTAACCGCACTAACCAGCCCGACATGCCCTAGGGCGATGTGGGCGACGAACTTCGGCGCGCCGCCAAACACAATACCTACGAGTACGGCCCCCCACTTGCTCAACCCCTCCTCTCGGGCTAGCGCCCAAGCCCCCAAACCCGCCCAGATGAGATGTATCCAGAAGAGGGTATTGAAAGCAATAGCTCCAGGAAAAGCCACCGCCAACCAATTTGGAGGGTACCAGAGACCGGAAAGCGGGTCCGCCGCGAAAGGAATGCCTGACAGGATGTTTGGATTCCAGAGAGGGATCTGCCCCCACTCAGCGATCGATTGCTGGATCCATTCGGCATTCGGCCAGTGAGAAATCAGCAGATCGCTGAAAGCCGCACCCGGCCAGAAGGGCACTTGCTGAGGCCGCAATGTGAGCGGAAGGATCCACAACGCGCCGGCAATTGCCATCACGAGAAGGGCCAACAACCACTCACGCGATCTAGTGCTCATTGGGAATTTACCTTGTAGAGTCGAACCATGCCAAACTCCCCGATCAGTTCGAGTTCCGCAAGCCAAGCCGGATTCCCGATCTCCTGCTCGCGTGGGCCGTAGAAGACGTACTCAATCCCACCCTCGAGCAGCGTTTGCATGCCCGAGGATGCAGGTCCACCCGTGTTAAAAAGGTCTTCCACCTTCTGTTTTTGGGCGTCCGCATCCGGCGTCTCGAAGGGATGGCCATAGAGAACGCGCAGTGTGGCGAACGCCGGTATTCGATTTCCTGTCTCCGGCGCCGCCAGGATGAGCGCCCCCTGCGGCAGATTCTCCGCCGCCCATTGGTACGCCGTTAGCTCATCCGCGTAATGGACTACGGCTGGCTGGCCCTGTGTTACACCGAGCAGCCCGGATGACACAACGAGCAGATTGGATGGCAGGACGAGCAGAATGAGAATCAACGTTAGAAGACGAGAGCGGGAAAGCTTCGAAGTGAGTGAATGCCATCCCAGCCCCGCTAACGCCGCCATGGGAAAGAAAAGTCCGAGCGATAAGCGCCTTTGAAACGGGACAGGGATGTATAGCAGGATCACACCGGTCAAAAGCCACGATAATAGCAGGCGCCCTTCCTTCTTTTCTGCGGGTTTCGTACGCCAGATTCCGACTATCGCAAGGATTAAGACCAAACCATACCCTAAGATGTAATTCAAAGGCGGCGGGGAGAGCGTCTGGTTTTGAGTATTCCAGGCTGAGATCAGCGGATGTATACGGCTAACCCAGAAATCATAGAGGAGCCATGGGGCCGCTCCGGCAGCCAACCCCAGGATCGGGGCGAGATTGGGAAGCGCCCATTGGTTTAGCGCACCCGAACCGTACTTACGAAAAAGTAATATCGCTTCCCAGAGGTACCAGGAGAAACCTACCGCGAAAAGGCTCAGCGCGGAGAAAGGCAGCACCGCCCCGATAACCGTCCCGCATAGAAGGGCAAGTGTCAGTCTAAGTCCGGGCCGATCTTGCAGCCGAAGAATGACCAGGATCCCTCCCAGGAGTGCGGCCGCGGCGAGTGGGAAGTGGGCATTGCCATAGACGATGAGAAATGGGATCGATTCGGGGATCATTAGATCGCTGGGCTGCAGATTAAACAGCGGGGCTGTCAGCCAACCCAGACCAGACCCGAAAAGGGTGAGCAGGAGCGCGCTGCGCCTCGCTCTGTTATCCGGGATCATTGTCTGCAATAGCACATAAGCCAGGGTGAACATAACGGCAGCCGCGAGTACTCTGACTGCGTGAAAAAGGACTATCGTGGAAATTCCCGTCCAGCGCGAAAGATTGCCAAGGAAAAGATGGTAGACAAACAGGAATGTGCCTGGTCCCGGCTCAGCGGCGTAGGGCAGAGTGAACAGCCAGGAGCCGTCCGCGCCCTGTTTCATTTTGGCGAGATACGAGAAACCGTCGAGCGGGTTCAGCAAGAACCCCGTGAAGACCGTCCCAGAAGGGGCGGCTGAATAGGCGAGGATCGTTGGGATCAGGCTGAGCGTCAGCGCGGCTAAGATCCAGCCGGCGGCGCGTTTCCATGAATTGGGCATCTTCATCCCCGAACATTGTACGTCGAGCCTCTGCAGTATGCCATCCGTACCTTGCGGTGACAACCGAGAACCATCGATATTTCCCGTTCGAATATCCTGTTTACACTTCACATCATCAGGAAAAACGCAGGCCACGAGGTGTGGCCTCCTTTATTTATTGGAGGATGCCAGACAGCGGGGGTCTCAGAAAGAGAGGGATTAAAGTATAAGACCCCTGCTCATTCCCTCTCCCATCGAGTGCGGATTGTGTTGTATAGTGATGATTAGCGTCCCTCCATACGTACGAGTGAGGTGCAGCCATGAACGACCATGAAATGTGGTGGAGCCTTCGTCGGCTAATTTATAAACAAACCTTGACCTTTGCTGAGACTGATGTAATTCGAAACTGGTTACATGGATTCCCGAAGGTCCTTAGAGTATTGCAGTCTAAGTCCTGGGATTCCGAGTCGCAGGCAGTGATTGATGCCTTTGAGATTTGGTATAACCAGTGGTGGGAAAGCGGTGTCTTCGAGAGACCCAAGGGTCGTTGAATGCGCTGCCAGCCACGAATGTCGCAAGGGTTTAGGTTTTCCTTTCTCAACTTGACCCCCCGACCGGGGGTGTTTGTTTATTCTATTGAAGTGCTCATATATTTGACGTAATATGTGAAGTACGTCACTTACTAACCTTGAAACGGGAACTGATCTCACTTGCATTCGTGCCCGATATCAATCGAGGTTGGGCTTTTTTATGCCAAGAGGAGTGCAATATGTCTAAACGCAGCGTATTAATGGTGGGAGTCCTCGTCCTTATGGTCATAGTGGGAAATGCAGAAATGGGTGCATTCTCTGGGCTTGCCTCGACCGCACAAGCAAATGGGGATTACAATTTGTTCCTACCGTTAATATGCAGACCATTCCAGTGTGGGGATGATCCGATACCCCCTGGCGGCGCATGCCCGAGCGAATGCAGCAGTTGTGTTGGTGGGAAATGTATTATCGAGTGCGTTTCTAGTACCTGCAGAGATAGCACTATAAATTGCCCCTCAGGGTTTGAGTGTGAAGTCATATGTGCATTCGATGATTGTCGAAGGACAACTATTAATTGTCCTGACTTATTTACTTGTCAGGTTTTTTGTGATGGAGGTTATTGGGGATGTGAAGACCTAACGATTAATTGTTCATCTGAGGGCATGTGTTCTTTGGTTTGCGAAGCAGTGGCCTGTTCTAGCACGTTATTGAACTGTGGTAATGATGCTTGTGTGGCAGAATGTTTGAGTGGTGGAAACTGCTTCCCAATTGTTGATTGTGGTAACTCCTGTTCATGTACTGTTCCATGATATCCGTGACAGTCGCCTCCACCAGCAAGGTTATGCCGGAAATCCAGCTTCTGGTTTGCTAGAAGGACTCGTAAAGAGACTCCCGCCTCGCCAGGGTCGGGGGTTTTTCTCTTTCCATTTTGTGCGGAGAATTAGGATGAGACTCCGGTAGATCACGCATTTCCCATGAGTTCCCGCGGAAATGCCCATAACCTACCGCTCTCATTTCACCAAGGATCGTACGTCGAACCCCTGCAGTATGCCATCCGTACCTTGCGGTGACGACCTCGAAGCATCTATAATCGCTTTTAGAATATCCTGTTAGCATTTCACCTCCCTAGAATCAATGCAGGCCACGAAATGTGGCCTACTTCATTAATATGATATAGCCTGACAGCGGGGGTTTCAGATTAGAGGGTGATTAGAGGTTGCTAGCCCCTGGGTGCGCATCCCCCTTGCGTCTCAGGGGCGATTGTTTGTT
>JBARSI010000335.1:0-20505 GCA_049644665.1 Anaerolineales bacterium | reverse complement strand
GGAGAGGGAGATGTCGTGCTGGTGAAAGGCTCTCATGGGATGCGCCTGGATCGAATCGTAACTGCGCTGGAGGAAATCGAATGACACATACAGCCAGCGCTTTGGCGCTAGGAGGAATTACGTTCCTGTTGGCGGTGATTTGGGGTGGTCCACTGATTCGTATTATGCGTGCTCTAAAAATTGGAGAGCAGATCTCGATTGAGGGTCCCCAGCGGCATACCATGAAGCTTGGCACCCCGACCATGGGTGGGTGGTTGTTCATCATTCCGGTGCTCTTGATCACCGGTGTTCTTAACCTGGTGTCCATCGCGAGTGAGTTGAATGTCTTCGGCAACTCGATACTCTTGCCGATGATAACACTCCTGCTCTTCGCGTTGGTGGGCGCCTGGGATGATTGGCTTGGGATCAAGAGGCCCCGAGGTGGCGGAGGGATGCGGGCGCGCTATAAGTTCTTACTGCAATGCGTAATCGCACTCGGGGCCTCTTTGGTCTTGAAATATGGGTTGAGACCGCCGGAAATGATTCTGCCAAATTATCCGGAAGTTATCGAACTGGGGATCTGGTATGTGCCGATTGCGATGATCTGGATCGTAGGTTGGAGCAACGCCGTAAATTTGACCGATGGATTAGATGGATTGGCGGGTTTGATAGCTGCGACAGCATTTGCTGCTTTTGGCGCGGTCGCGGCACTTCAAGGACAGGTATTCCTCGTCCGCTTCTGTTTCACGATGGTCGGCGCCCTTTTCGCCTTCCTTTGGTACAACGCCTACCCCGCGGAACTTTTCATGGGCGATACAGGATCGTTGGCGCTAGGTGCCACGCTCGCTGTCATCGCTCTCATGACAGGTCATTGGGCTTTGTTGCCGGTTATTGCCATTATCCCATTCAGTGTGACCTTGAGCGTGATCATCCAGGTGGCATATTTCAAAATCACGAAAGGCCGGCGGTTTTTCAAGATGGCTCCTTTGCACTACCACTTCGAATTGAGTGGCTGGAGTGAAACTCAGATTGTGCAGCGCTTCTGGCTGGTCGCGCTGCTCTCGGGCATGTTCGGAGTGACTTTGGCACTCATCTAATAACATCTATGGAGGGTGTTGCTATGGATATCGGAATGCTGTGGTTCGACGATAGCAAGAGTTCGATGCAGGAGAAGGTGAACCAGGCGGTTACATTCTACGTGGGTAAGTTCGGCGAGACTCCAACACATTGCCTGGTACACCCTGCCACATTGGATGGAAACCAGGAAGGACTGGTCGGTGGCGTAAAGGTACGGAAGGCACGAAATGTCATGCCAAACCACTACTGGATTGGTGTGGAGGAAGTCAAGAAACCACGCAAGAAGAAAAGGGTGAAGCAGAGCGAACCGGCAATCCAGGAAATCGCTGCCTAACCTGTGGGAAGCCATCCAGGGAAGACTGTTGTGAGAGATTGGAAAGGAAAGCGTGCCGTCATCATCGGACTCGCTCGACAGGGAAAAGCGTTGGCGCAATTCCTGTCTCAGAAAGGCGCTGAAGTCGTCGTGAGTGATCAGAAGAGCGCGGAGCAGCTTGGACCGGCAATCGAAGAACTGGCGGTATATGAGCTGACGTACCTACTTGGCAGCCATCCAAATTCCCTGCTTGAGGGGACGGATGTTCTTTTCCTGTCAGGAGGCGTACCCGTCGATTTGCCAATTGCAGTCGAAGCTCGTAAGCGAGAGATCGAGTTGGCAAACGACACGCAGCTATTCCTGGAGGCATGCTGTGCGCCGGTTATCGGCATCACTGGTTCTGCAGGAAAGACGACGACTACATCGCTGGTTGGCCGCATGGCGGAAATCGCATTCAAGGGCTCGGAGAGGCGCGCTTGGGTTGGCGGAAATATCGGCCGACCATTGCTGAACGACCTGGATGAGATCAAACCTGATGACCTCGTTATCATGGAGCTTTCCTCGTTCCAACTGGAACTTATGACTTTGAGTCCACACATCGCCGCGGTGCTTAATCTGACACCTGATCACCTCGATCGGCACGGATCGATGGAAGTTTATGCCGCAGCGAAGAAACGTATTCTCGCCAACCAATCAAAAGAGGACATCGCCGTGGTCCGTCATGATGACCCACTCACCTGGGAGATGCGCAGTCTGGTCCAGGGCAGGCTGATTGCTTTCGGGTGGGAACAAGCCACCGAAGAGAAAGAATCTGTCTATGTGCGAGATGGGGTTCTTCGCTTGAGGTCTGGAAGTGGTGAGCAAGAGATCTGTGGCGTGGAAGAGGTTGCTCTACGGGGAACGCACAACCTATTGAATCTTCTCGCGGCAAGCGCGCTCGCCTCAGCGGCCGGGCTGCCCATCGAGGCGATGGTTGAAACGGCTCGTAATTTTCAAGGGATACCACATCGATTGCAGTTTGTGAGACGGGTGCGAGGTGCCGAATGGTACAACGATTCGATCGCAACAACTCCTGATCGCGCGTTGGCGGCCGTGCGGGCATTTGAAGAGCCAAAGATTCTGCTGGCCGGCGGACAAGATAAAGATCTCCCCTGGGAGACATTCGCTAGCGAAGTTGTCCGGCGGGTGGACCATCTGGTCCTATTTGGAGAAGCGGCAAAAAAAATCGAGTGTCATATCCAAGAGGCGATCAAGGATGGTGCCACGCCGACTCTGGTTATCTGCGAGAGGCTGGCGGACGCTGTTCAGGCAGCTGCAGCCCTTGCTGAAGAGGGCGATGTGGTTGTGCTTTCGCCTGGTGGGACGAGTTTTGACGAATTCTCGAATTACGAAGTGCGCGGAGATACATTCCGTGCCTTGGTGGAGGCATTGTGATCCAAGCACCAGCTGCGGAGTCTAAATTGAGCCAGCGGCGTTTCCATCTTAACGTCGATCCGTGGCTCCTAATTATCACGGGCATCATGATCGCGCTGGGTCTTGTGATGGTGTACTCCGCCAGCTGGGATGTGTCGTGGCGGCTTTATGGGGACAATAATTACATATTCAACCGTCAGGTCCTGCACTTGCTCGCCGGTCTGGGGGCGATGGCCGTGTCTGCCTGGTTCCCATTGGGTTGGCTGCGAAGAATTGCGCTGCCTCTGATAGCGGGAACGATTTTGATCCTATTTGCTGTGCTAGTCATCAACTTCGGCGGGGAATATAAACGCGCCTTTCTTGGCGCCTCGGTTCAGCCGTCTGAGTTGGCGAAGCTGGCACTCGTTATTTACCTGGCGGTCTGGATGGAATCAAAGGGGGATCGTCTGAGTGAAATGGGTTATGGCTTTTGGCCGATGATTGTCATCGTTGGCGTCGTCGGCGGTTTAATCGTCGCTCAGCCCGATTTGAGTGCTGGGCTGACGATTGGATTGGTCGCTCTGACGATGTTCTTTCTCGCTGGAGCACGGACGTTTCAGACTTTAGGGCTCGCGCTGGGTGGAGGTTCGGTTGGTTATTTGCTCGTCCGACTTCACTCAACTGGTGCACAACGCTGGCTGCAGTTCAAAGAAGGGTTAGTGGACATTGAAAAAGCGCATTATCACGTCCAGCAATCCCTGCAATCGTTCTACTCCGGCGGCATTTTAGGTCGAGGATTAGGGGCAAGTCGCGGTAAGTTCGGTTTCCTGCCGGCACCGCATACCGACAGTGTATACGCAGTCATTGGTGAGGAACTTGGTTTGATAGGCGCGTTGTTGATATTGGCGCTTTTTTGCGTTTTCATGTGGCGAGGTTTCCGGGTCGCAGTCAGCACGCAGGATCGACTGGGTTTGCTGCTCGCCAGCGGGATAACTTTCTGGATTGGAGCAGAAGCGCTAATCAATATGTCGGTTCTTTTAGGCCTGCTGCCGTTTGCGGGCAATGCTCTACCATTTTTTAGTTATGGCGGCTCCAGTTTGGTCACGATATTAACCGGAGTGGGCTTTCTCCTGAACGTATCCCGGCTGGAGAGAGCTGAGACCAAGAAGCGAGGCTATGTTGCGACTTATAGTGTCAGCCGGAGGGACGGGGGGCGGCGTGTATCCCGCCTTGGCCGTGATCGCCGAGCTCAGCGAGAAGGCTGAAGTGCTCTGGGTAGGAGGGCAGGGAGGCATGGAAGCCGAGCTTGTTAAACGAGCGGGCGTCCCATTTGAAGCGATCCCAGCAGCGGGGCTGCATGGGGTGGGTTTACGCTCTCTGCCTGTTAATGCATCCCGGTTGCTCCAAGGCATCCCTGCGGCGAGAAGGATCATCCGCCGCTTCCGACCTGATGTGCTCTTTTTTACCGGAGGTTATGTGGGAGTGCCTGTGGCGCTTGCGGGTCAACGCCTGCCTCAGGCTGTGTTCGTCCCGGATATCGAACCGGCGCTGGCCTTGAGGCTGATCAGCCGCTTTGCCAGGGTTATCAACGTCTCTACGACAGCCTCGGAACGCTTCTATTCTGACCAAAAGCATGTTGTCGTAACGGGATATCCGACACAGGCAGACTTTGTAATGAGGGGCAAAGCCGAAGCGAGGCGGATCTTCGGTTTGGATGAAAGCACACGGACCTTATTGATCTTTGGCGGCAGCCGGGGGGCGCGCTCGATCAATGAGGCAGTATGGGAGATTCTGCCTGAATTACTCGAATTTGCACAGGTGGTGCACATCACCGGGGAACTCGATTGGCCGAGAGTACCGGCCGTGACTGAGATCCTGAACGCGACTTATGCGCGCCGGTATTATCCGCATCCGTATTTGCATGAGGGGATGGATCAAGCGCTGGGAGCAGCAGATTTGGTTGTCTCACGCTCGGGCGCGGCCACGATCGGGGAATATCCACTCTTCGGGCTGCCAGCGGTGCTCGTTCCGTACCCACACGCTTGGCGATATCAAGAAATGAATGCGGCATATCTCGAGGATAACGGCGGGGCAATTGTGCTTCGTGATGAAGATCTTCGCAGGGATCTGCTGCCGATGATCAGTGAACTCATGCAAGATCAATCCCGTCTTGAAGAGATGGGGGCGGCAATGCGCAATTTATCAATGCCCGGCGCGGCGAAGAGGATCGCTGGTGAGATTGAGTCTCTGGCGATGAAGAGGGGGCGGGACACATGATAAGCCTTGTCGTCCTATTCGGGATTTTGATCTCGCTATTTGCCATTATTGGCGCAGTTCGCGGTTGGGCAAAGGAACTGCTCGTAACAAGCGCCATCGTCCTTGCGCTTTTTATCATCCAGATTCTGGAGACCCACATTCGACCTTATTACACGGCATTGGTGATGCAGCCGCCGATAACGCAATTCATCATTCGCGCCGGCTTCCTGGGTTTGCTGGCATTCTTTGGTTATCAGACGCCGCATATTCGCGCCTTGCAGCCAAAGCTGGTGCGCGAGCGGCTCCAGGATGTCATTCTAGGGATCGCGCTGGGTGCTCTAAATGGGTATCTGCTCTTTGGATCAATCTGGTTTTTCCTGCACGATTTAAATTACCCGACGACATGGATTCAGATGCCTCCCGTAGGGTCTGAACTATATGAGCAGATATTAAACCTTGTTGCTTACCTGCCTCCAGCGATCTTGCCCATCCCACAGCTTTACTTCGCGGTGGGGATTGTGTTTGTCTTCATCATCGTGGTGTTCGTATGAGTCAAAAGGTGCATTTGGTAGGAATTGGCGGAGCAGGGATGTCGGCCATCGCAAAGGTGCTTCATGGACGAGGAGATGAGGTGACGGGTTCAGACCGAGTTCGATCTGTATATGCAGATGCGCTTAAAAAGGAGGGCATCAGGATCGCGTACGGCCACAGTGCCGAGAACGTAGTCGGGGCCTCGCTGGTCGTCGCTTCCTCCGCCATTCCAGATGGCAACGTGGAACTCGTTCACGCATTGGAACTCGGTATTCCTGTTCTCCGGCGCGATTCTTTCCTCCGCGAATTAACTGCCGGGAGCGAGACCATTGCGATAGCAGGGACACATGGAAAAACAACGACGACGGCTTTGATCGCCTGGCTTCTGGTGCAGGCAGGTCAGGATCCTACCTTCATGGTCGGTGGAATGGTGACTGATTTCAAGGAAAACGCACATGTCGGTCAGGGACCTCACTTTGTGATTGAAGCGGATGAATATGACCGGACTTTCTTGGGACTGCAGCCCAAAGTGGCCGTGGTGACGAACGTGGAGCATGATCATCCGGATTGTTATCCCACCAAAGCAGACTTTCACACCGCATTTCAATCCTTCGTTGACCAGGTTGAGGATTGCCTCATCGTATGTGGAGATGACGAAGGAGCTCAGAGTTTAAAGTCGGGGTCTGCCCGGAAAGTTACCTACGGATTTTCCGAGGAATTGGATTGGCGAGCAGAGCAGGTCCGTTCGAATCCCGCGGGCGGCTCTGATTTCCTCGTCATTAGAAATGAGGAGACATTGGGTTTAACCCGGACGCGTCTGCCAGGTAATCACAATGTGAAGAACACCTTGGCCGCATTGGCAGTCGTAGATCACCTTGGCGTTGCCTTCAAGCAGGCTAATGAAGCGTTAACCGAATTTCATGGGGTAGAGCGACGTTTTGAGTTGCTGGGTGAGGCGAAGGGCGTGACGGTCATCGACGATTATGCGCACCACCCGACCGAAATTCGCGCCACGCTGCAGGCAGCGCGGGCGCGTTTCCCGAAGCAAGAAGTGTGGGCGGTCTTTCAACCCCACACCTATTCCCGCATCCGGTCCATGCTGGATGAATTCGGTCAGGCATTTGCGGATGCGGATCGAGTGCTTATTTTGGATGTCTTCGCAGCCCGAGAAGTAGAGGATCCTGCTCTTTCCGGGAAGGTCATCGCTGAAAGTATTGATCACGGTGATGTCCGCTTTATCCCAGACTTGAATGGGGCGGCGCAGGTGCTTTTTGATAATGTTCGCGAAAAATCAGTTGTGATTACTCTTAGCGCAGGAGATGGGAATCGGGTCGGCAGTTTGTTATTGGAAAAACTCAAGGCAAGCGAGGGAGATGAATAGCATGGCCAAGAAGAAAAAGGGCATCTTCGAAGCCGATAGAAGGATGGAGCTCCGCATGCGTCTGGCCGCGAAAAAAGCTGCACAACTCGCGTATGCCGGACCAAAGGAACACCTTCCGGTAGAGATTCCGGAGCTTGAGCTCTTGAATCGCATCATTGATAGGGTGCGACATCTGTGAGTGACATCATTATCTCACCTGAGACCGTAATCAGGCTGAGAGAGCTTTTTGATGATCGGCTGGGTGAATCCGTGCCGATGGCTCCATACACCTCCGCACGCATTGGAGGGCTAGCGGACTTCCTCCTTGAGGTTCGCTCTGCGGAGGATTTGGCAGATGTTTCGCGCCAGTTATGGGATGAGGAAGTTTCATTCAGGATCCTGGGGGGTGGCTCAAATATCCTGGTCTCCGACCTGGGGGTGCGCGAGGTGGTGGTCTTGAATCGTGCACGCAAGATCCACTTCTTCCAGGAAGGCGAGGCGCGCTGCGTAAAAGCCGAATCAGGCGCTGTTTTAGGAACGATTGCCCGGCTGGCCGGGGATCGCGGCTGGTCTGGGTTGGAATGGGGAGTGACTGTGCCGGGAACGATTGGGGGAGCAGTTGCAGGGAACGCCGGTGCGTATGGTGGAGACATGGCCAGCGTGCTGAAGATGGCCGAAATCTTGCAACAAGATGGATGTGTGGAGGAATGGCCGTTGGAACGCCTGGAATTCGGCTATCGCGACAGTATTTTGAAGCGCAATCCAGGTCCTTTGGTACTGTCGACGGTCCTAGAGCTGTCAGCCTCCACCGTGGATGCTTGTAAAACAAAGATGGGCGAATATTCGGAACAGCGCGTGCAATCACAGCCGTCGGGGGCGAGTATGGGTTCGATGTTTAAAAATCCTCCCAACGAATTCGCCGGTCAGTTGATCGATGCTGTTGGCTTGAAAGGTTTCAAGCATGGAGAAATTACGATCAGCCCAAAACACGCTAATTTCTTCATAAATGAAGGCGGTGGCACTGCAGCTCAGGTATGGACATTGATCCAAACCGCACGCGAGAAGGTCATGGATAAGTTCGGGATTTCACTAGAACTAGAGATCGAACTCATCGGCGAGTGGCCGGAGAATGAAGCCGTTCTTTCCAAACGAGGGAAAGGGTCTTCATGAGCAATCAACTGCGTTTGGGGGTTCTCTTTGGAGGTCGATCCGGTGAACATGAGGTGTCCCTCATGTCCGCACGTTCGGTGGTCGACGCCTTGAATAAAGCGAAGTACGAAGTGATAGAGATCGGAATTACGAAAGAGGGACGTTGGTTGTATGGAGACGGTGCACTTCGAGCCTTTGAGTCTGGAGCGCATGAATCTTTACATTCAGTAATGTTGATCCCAGAACCCGAGAGGGCTGCGCTTTTCCGCCAGGAAATAGGAGACGCTCTCGAAATATTATTAGAACTGGACGTCATTTTCCCCGTGTTGCACGGCACTTTCGGCGAGGACGGGGCGATACAGGGTCTGTTTGAGCTTGCAGAACTTCCCTATGTCGGTGCGGGGGTGCTCGCTTCCTCGGTGGCGATGGATAAAGGGTTGTTCAAGGACGTCATGCGGGCGCACGCCATACCGGTTTTAGATTGGATTGTGCTTGATACTTCAGAACTACAAGTGGACCTCGATGGGTTGCTTGAAAAAGCAGAGCGCCTGGGAGATTATCCACTCTTTACTAAACCGGCAAATATGGGATCTTCCGTGGGAATTACGCGCTGCATGGAACGATCAACGCTGCATGAGGGCCTCATGGAGGCCGCACAGTATGATCGAAGGATCCTTGTTGAGCGGGGGTTGGATGCTCGAGAGATCGAAGTGAGTGTGCTCGGAAATGAAGAAGTAAAAGCCTCGGTTCCGGGTGAGATCGTCCCGAGTGATGATTTTTATTCTTACAAGGCAAAGTACATCGATGATGCTTCCGAACTGATGATCCCGGCTGAGATAGACGAGGAGACAGCGAAGAAGGCGCAGCAGCTGGCAATACAGGCATATCGGGCAATCGATGGTGCGGGTATGGCGCGGGTCGACTTCCTCCTCGATAAGGTTACGGGAGATCTATACCTAAATGAAATCAACACCATCCCTGGCTTCACACAAATCAGCATGTTTCCAAAGCTGTGGGAGGCGAGCGCGTTGCCTTATGTGGAGCTTCTTGATCGGCTGATTGAACTGGCATTTATGCGCCACGCGCAGAAGAGCGGCCTTCTCCGCAGTTATGAGGAAGAGGGGACGCTATGAGCGTCAGTGAGAGGGCATTTGGCATTCCTGAAAACAGGGCGGACAAGGTGCGCGCCCGACGGGTGCAAAAAACCCGGAAAGTTGAACGAGCAGGTCGTATTAAGAAGACAAAACCGCGCGCGAATAAACGGGCAAGGCGTCGTTATGACGTACTCGTAAGTGCAGATGTCGGGACGGAGATCCAACTAACAGGGATTTCAGGGGCACATTATAGCTCGAGGGTTTTCTCGATCGTATTGTTGGGAGTCAGTCTCTGGATGATTGCCAGATTTGTACAAGCACCAACCTATAAAACCGGCATGCCCGTGGTCAACGGCTTGCAGATGCTCAGTTTGGCGCAAGTCCGATCGTTGGCAGGAGTTGAAGGGCAGTCTGCCTTTCTCGTCGACCCGGGGGTCGTTGAAGACAGACTAAAGGAGGCAGCTGAGGTGAGTGAAGCAACCGTTATGTTGAAATGGCCAAATCGGGTTGAGATCTTACTTGAGGAACGCAAACCAACCGTGGAGTGGAATGATGATGGTCGGATATGGTGGCTGAGTGCGGACGGCACCGCCTACATACAGCACGGCGTCCATTCGGATTTGGTGCAGATTTCGAGTGCGGAACCGGTCCTGAACCTCGAAGGGAATGCGAACGATCCCGTCATTGATCCGCGTCTGCTGGGCGCTGTGGATGTTTTGTCCAGGCACCTGCCTGAAGTTAGTTCATGGCAGTTTGATGCCGATCATGGGCTAAGTTTCATGGATGTGCGCGGGTGGCAGGCATACTTCGGCGAAGGGGGCGATATGCGCATGAAGGTGCAAATCTATAACACGATAACTGAGAAGTTATTTGCGGAAAACATCCCGGTAGCAATGGTGAGCGTTGAGGATCAACACGCACCGTTTTACGCAGTGGAGTGAGAAATTAGGTGGCAACGATTCTCGGTTTGGAAGAGACGATCTTCGTCGGGTTGGATATCGGCACGAGCAAAATATGTATGCTTGTGGGACATTCCACGCCTGATGGGAAATTGCGGGTGATTGGCGTCGGCGAAGCGCCCTCGAAGGGTATGCGCAAAGGCGGCGTCGTTAACCTGGAGGCTTTGGCTCAGGCGATCCGGATATCAAAGGATAAGGCCGAGCGGACTTCGGGTTATGAGATAACTTCCGCAATGGTCAGTCTCTCCGGATCTCATATTTCCTCGCTCAACAGCAAGGGTATGACCGGTGTGACGGGCCGGACGATCAATGCTGATGATGTCGGTAGAGCAATCGATGCCGCCCGTTCGATTGTGATCCCCTATGATCGGGCCATCGTGCACGTAATTCCACGTTCCTTCGTCGTCGATGGACAGGATGGGATTAAATCTGCCATCGGCATGCACGGTTACCGACTTGAAGTGGAAGCCCACATCGTCACAGCTAGCAGCACTGCGCTGCGCAATCTTGAGAAATGTATCGAAGCTGCCGGGATCGATGTTGATGGCTGGGTGCTCGGATCACTCGCTTCAGCAGGGGTTACCCTGAGCGAGACCGAACAAGAAATGGGCGTGATGATTTGCGACATCGGTGCTGGAACGACAGACATCGCAATATACATTGAGGGGGCAGTCTGGCATACCGCGGTCATCCCCGTGGGCGGCGAGCATCTTTCAAACGACATCGCCCAGGTTCTACATCTACCACAAGAGACTGCCGAGTCGGCGAAAAGACGGCATGGATATGCTCGACCTTCAGGCTTTGATCCCAATCAAGCCTTCGCTGTCCGACCTTTCGGCGAGGAGCAGTCGATCCGAATCAAATGTAAAGACATGGCTGTAATCATCGAGCCGCGGATCGAGGAATTATTCAGTTTAGTAAGACAGGAAATGAAACGCAGTGGATATGATGGATTGTTACCCGCAGGAATTGTTTTGGCGGGAGGGACAAGCCAGCTGCCAGGCGTACGTGATGTTGCGAATGACGTCCTTCGTTTACCTGTTCGAACCGCTAAGCCGGAACGCATGCTTGGATTAGTCGATCGTTTACAGTCACCGGCTTACGCAACCACCCTGGGTTTACTTTATTGGGCCCAGGTGCTGGGAGAACAGACGGGGGTTGATGGTTATACATACGCTGGTTTCACGCTGCCAAGGTTTAGCTTGGAGAAAACAGTAGATTTTTTCAAACGGTTACTGCCTGGATAAATCCATTGCTCCAGCCTGAAACTCTTGACAGGACTGGAGTGGATAAAACGACGAAACATTGTTTAGAGGAGGAAGAAGATGAAACCAATACCACAGACGGAGTCATTTGCACGGATAAAAGTCGTTGGAGTTGGTGGCGGCGGAAGTAACGCCGTCAACCGCATGATTGAAGAGGGCTTGGCCGGCATCGAGTTCGTTGCCGTAAACACCGACGCTCAGGCACTCCTTCTTTCAAATGCCAATACCAGGGTTCGCGTTGGCGATAAACTAACTCGCGGACTCGGTGCAGGGGGCAACCCCGAAGTGGGCCAGAAAGCTGCCGAAGAGTCAGCCGAGGATCTTTATGAGGTCCTCAAAGGCAGTGACATGGTCTTCATCGCCGCGGGCATCGGTGGCGGTACAGGGACTGGTGCTGCACCGATCATCGCCCAGATCGCAAGGGAGATTGGAGCACTGACCATCGGCGTGGTCACGAGACCTTTCACCTTTGAGGGGGCGAAGCGGGCGCAAACTGCTGAGTCTGGCATTTCACAATTGAAGGAAAAAGTCGATACCCTAATCGTAATTCCGAACGACCGTCTGCTGCAGATAGCGGATAAAAAAGCCAGCTTGCATGACGCGTTCAAAATTGCCGACGATGTTCTCCACCAGGGTATTCAGGGTATCAGTGAGCTGATCACCGTCCCCGGTCTTATCAATCTCGACTTCGCGGATGTGCGCACTATCATGTCCGAAGGAGGCGCAGCATTGATGGCGGTCGGCAGGGCTTCGGGTGAGGATCGTTCCCGCGTAGCTGCCGAGCAGGCAATTTCAAGTCATCTGCTGGATATCACCATCGATGGCGCGCGCGGCATCCTTTTCAATGTTACCGGCGGGCATGATTTGAGCCTGTACGAGGTCAACCAAGCCGCGGCGATCATCAAGGAAACGGCTCACCCAGATGTCAACTTGATCTTCGGCGCAGTCATCGACCCGAGTATGGGCGATGAACTGCGAGTGACTGTTATCGCAACCGGTTTTGAGCGTGCTGGTGGACTTCGACATGCGATGCGCAAGCCGCGCAGTCGAACGGAAGTTCGTGCGCAAGAAGGGCAGGCGGCTATCGCCGCCGAAGAATTCCAGCCGCAGGCTTTTGACATGAACGATTTAGACATACCGGCTTTCTTACGTAGACGTTAAGGTGGGTGGGCTCTCGGCTCGGCCAGTCGACTCCTACCCCTAATCGCCCTTGAGGACCGTTTGCCGCACGGTTCCTTCTAAGGGCATTCATACACACAGACCGTCGCCGGTATCCTCCTCCCGGTAACGGTCTGTTGTGTTTTTTTTGTGTGTGGGGGGGACTAAAGTACCAATTATTTTAAGGTTTAGATGGTGCTTATTACCTTGTTGTGGTGTTCCTCATTATGCTAGAATTTACCCCCTAACCCCAATCGCTTGGGGATGACAAGTTCGATGCACCTACATCTGGCGTGGAACAACTGTGCCATAAGCGAGGCATAAATGCGTTGTCCGTACTGTGAGGGAGAACGAACCCGCGTGATCGATACAACGCATGACTCGCGGGGTGGTGTCCGGCGGCGCAGGGAGTGCATAGGATGCAGTCAACGCTTCAGTACGTATGAGCGGGCTGTTCTTGCGTCTCCTCTGATCGCCAAACAGGATGGAGCCCGGGAAGAATTCGACCGGGAGAAGCTTCACCAGGGGATCCGCATCGCTTGTGTAAAGCGGCCAGTTTCGGCAGCAAATATTGAGCGCCTTGTAGGTGAGGTTGAATCAACGCTCCAGGCGATGGGAAAGGCGGAAGTCTCCTCAAGAGTTGTCGGTGACATGGTTATCGCAGGATTAAAAGACCTCGATCATGTTGCCTACATTCGATACGCGATTGTCTACCTCGGCCTTGACGATCTTCAAGCCGTTCGCGATGAAATAGATTTCTTGCTCGAAATGTGATCGTTTCGTGTGCGACCTGCCCAGAGGTTATGCGGCAGGTTCGATCGGTGATGGTTTGTCTGGAGGGAGAGGACGTTGGAAACGGATCAAAAAGGAGTAGACGTAGAAGTAAATAATAAAATAGCAATAACTCCTTCGCTCCCAGATGGCTTACGTGCTGTTGAATTATCCGATAATGCAAAGACAGTCTTGGGAAAGCGGTTCATTCGACGCGGGGAGGATGGGCAAACGATCGAGACAGTGGAGGAGATGTTCTGGCGGGTTGCCTTCAACGTTGCATTGGTCGAAGAGGAATGGGACGTCGAAGTTGAACCAGTCGCACGTGAATTTTTTGAGCTCCTCGCCAGCAAGTGTTTTTTTCCGAATTCACCGACCTTCACCGGCGCGGGCACGCCTCTGGGCCAGCTCGCTGCATGCTTTGTCCTGCCTATTTCTGATGACATGGGTCGTGAGTCAGAGGGTATCTTCCAGACTCTGCGCGATGCAGCCTTAGTTCAACAAACCGGTGGAGGCAACGGATTCTCATTTTCACGATTGCGCCCAAACGGTGACTTAGTCAACACTTCTGGGGGCGAGGCGACGGGTCCGGTTGGTTTTCTAAGGGTATACGACCGCGCTTTTGGTGTTATCGCTCAGGGAGGCACCCGACGCGGGGCTAACATGGCTGTCTTGAGAGTCGACCACCCCGACATCGAATCATTTATCCGCAGCAAGACGGACGAGAATGCGATTACGAATTTCAACATTTCGATTGGCGTTACTGATGCGTTCATGGAGGCCGTTAAAAACGACGATTGGTGGGAGCTGCGCTTCCCGGATGTATCTTCAACGGAGTATCGCGAATTCACTGGAACGTATGGCGACCTTCTCGAATCGAATACCGAGATCATTATCTATGAGCGGGTTCGCGCACGCGAACTCTTTAATAAAATTGTTCGTCAAGCGCATCATAATGGAGAACCGGGTGTCCTTTTCCTTGACGCCGCAAACCGGAGTAACCCGCTACCACATCTGTACGATCTGGAAGCGACAAACCCTTGCGGAGAGCAATGGTTAGGCCCCTATGAAAACTGCTGCCTGGGTTCGATCAACCTCGCAGAACATTTTGGGACGAATCGATCTATCGATTGGTCGAAACTGCGCGAAAGCGTCCAACTAGCAACCCGCTTCCTCGACGATGTTGTGAGCGCAAACGCTTATGTTCCAGCAGTTCCGCAGCTGAAAGAGGCTGCCCTGCGGGCACGGCGAATCGGTTTGGGCATTATGGGGCTCGGCGATTTACTGTATCACGTTGGGATCCGATACGGCTCGGAGGAAGCCCAGGAATTTTCCGGTCAGGTGATGGAGTTCATCCGCTTTCACTGCATGTTATCGAGCGTCGAATTGGCACGAGAGCGCGGGCCATTCTCGGTAATCGAAGGCAGCATCTACGATCCAGATCGAATCACATGGGAGCCGCCTAAACCTCTGCGTCCTTACTCGCGCGATTACGGACGGCCGGAGATTGACTGGCAGGACGTTCTCGAAGGGATCCGACAAACAGGAATACGAAACGCTGCTCAGACAACTGTCGCGCCGACGGGGACAATCGCCACAGTCGCTGGATGTGAGGGATATGGCTGCGAGCCGGTATTCGCGCTTGCGTATTACCGCCATGTCGACGATGGGGGCGATGATCTGCGGCTCACGTATACCAGCCCGATGTTTGAGCAAGCTCTGATTGAAGACGGGATTGATGATTTAACACGAGAGATGATCATTGAAGCGGTGATGAAACACGGCTCATGCAAGAATATTGAAGCCGTACCAGAGGAGATCCGTGATGTGTTCGTCGTCTCGCAGGATATTTCCGCAGATGAGCACGTGCGGATGCAGGCTACCTTGCAGGCATTCGTCGACAATAGTATGAGTAAGACGTGCAACTTCCACAAGGATGCCACTGTGGAAGACGTCGCCCAGGCCTACATTTTGGCTTGGGAACTTGGCTGCAAAGGCCTAACGGTTTATGTCACGGGTTCACGACAGAAGGTCGTCCTCGAGACAAAAGGGACGGCGGAGGCGAAAACCCCGAAGGAAGGCGCACCGCGCCAAATCCATCTCTGGCTGGAAGGGAAAAAGCCGCGCGAACAACGCCTCGATGGCTGTACCTATCAAATAACAACCCCTCTCGGCAAAGCATTTGTGACGATCAATGAAAACGGGGGCGGAGCAGGACAGCCGTTTGAAATATTTATTACCACAGCCAAAGCTGGATCTGAAACCGCGGCAGTGTCTGAGGCAATCGGGCGATTGATCTCCTATTTATTGCGTGTTGCCTCACCTGTTCCACCACGAGATCGGCTTGGAGAGGTGGTTAGACAACTTGCCGGAATCGGAGGCGGGCGCCCTACGGGCTTTGGCCCCAACCGGGTCCTTTCGCTGCCCGATGGTTTAGCGCGTGCACTCGCCGCGTATCTCGAAGAGACGCCGGAAATTATTCCGGGCCATCTCGTCCAAGATGTCTCCCAAGAGGCCCAGCTGACGATGCGGATTGGAGATCTCTGCCCTGAGTGCGGCGCAGCAGCACTGGTTAATGAAGAAGGGTGCCGGAAGTGCTACGCGTGCGGTTTCAGTGAGTGCTGAGAGTAGTATTAATCCTCGCAAATGAGATTGACTCAAAATAGAAATCCAGCGTGATGATTGGTTTGGCGCTGGATTTTATCCTTTTTCGATCCGCCACCGGTATGACCTTCTCATCATTCAACGTAGAATAGAGTTGTTGAGCTTTATTATGCGAAGTCAGTTTTCTTGGCTCAACCAGATCGGGTTTTGGTCGATGTTGATGGAGCCAGGCGTTATCGGGTGGATGGAATTAAGTTTTCGGCCTGGCTTCGGAAATGGAGGAATCGAGATGCAATCCTATCGAAAAGAACTGTGGTTCAAAACCCCTGCCCGTCGAGCGATGATCAACATAACTCCAGAGGTAGATGCTTGCCTGCGTGAGAGTGGGATTCAGGAAGGTCTCGTGCTCATCAACGCGATGCATATCACGGCGTCTGTCTTTATTAACGATGATGAGTCCGGTCTTCACGCCGATTACGAGGTGTGGCTTGAGAAACTTGCACCGCACGCGCCAACCGGTCAATACCTCCATAATCGAACAGGTGAGGACAACGCGGACGCACATATGAAGCGGCAGATCATGGGGAGAGAAGTAGTCGTTGCTGCAACCAATGGACGCCTCGACTTCGGACCCTGGGAACAGATCTTCTATGGCGAATTTGATGGAGGGAGAAGGAAAAGGGTGCTGGTAAAGATCATCGGAGAATGAGAGACCACCATTACCAATCAATAACAACCGTGCTGCGGTAAATCTGAAATCTACTGAAGGGTTGCTGGCTTCCACAGGGAATCATTGCTTTGCCGGAAATTGCGAACCCCCAGGTTGGGGGGATACTGACGTCTAAGTAGTTAGTAAAACCGGACTCATCTTTCGAGTCCGGTTTTCAATTTCCTGCCGCAAACGATGATTATTCCAGGTTGCAGCGCTCATGCAGGTGTTTATCCGCAGGGTTTTCCCGGGCCCAAAACCAAGCTAGGAGTTTATACCCATTGCCTGGAGGCGCTATTTTGATTAACATACCGACCGGTCGGTATGATAGTGAGGTGATGATGAAACAGCAAGATCGGGCAACACAAACGAAAGAAAGCATTCTGAAGGCGGCAGAGCAATTGTTCGCCGCGCAGGGCTACGAGGCGACGACTGTTTCAATGATCTGCGACGCCGCAGGTGTGAGCAAAGGGGCTTTCTATCATCATCACAAAACCAAACAGTCAGTGTTTCTAGAGCTTATGCAGCGCTGGCTTATGGGCTTGGATGAGCAGCTTGTTCTAATCAATGAGTCTACCGATGATGTCACAGAGGGATTGCTCTCCATGGGCAAGATCGTAGGGCAGGTGCTCGATGTTGGTGGCCCACAGCTTCCGATCTTTCTTGAATTTATGAGCAGAGCTGTTCGCGACCCGGATGTTTGGGAGGCTACGGTCGAGCCGTTTCAACGTTATCGTGAATTTTTCGCCATCCTGATTCAGCAGGGGATAGATGATGAGAGTCTTAGAGAAATTGCACCTCACTGCGCGGCTCGCGTCATCATTGCTCTGGCGGTTGGAATGCTTGTTCAGGGCCTTCTGGATCCAGGGGGAGAGGACTGGCGGGATGTAACCCATGAAGCGTTGCAATTTCTGCTTCAGGGAATCGCTGCGAGGTAAAATAATGAAAGTACTTCTCACTGGGGCTTTTGGAAATATCGGCCAGAGCGCGTTGGATGTGCTCCTCAAACGCGGGCATCAGGTGCGCTGCTTTGATCTCAAAACGAAGGCGAACGTAAGTGTTGCAAGAGCATATGGGAAAAGAGCGCAGATCTTCTGGGGAGATTTGCGCCGAACAGAAGATCTAATAGAAGCTCTTCGAGATGTTCAAGTGGTTGTCCATTTGGCATTTGTAATTCCCACACTTTCCGTGACCGGAGTCAGCAGCGAGGCAGATCCTGAATGGGCGCGGGAGATCAATGTCGGGGGTATGAAGAACTTGCTTGAGGCTATGAAACAGCAGCCACTGCCTCCAAAGATCCTGTTCTCTTCCTCGCTCCATATCTATGGGAAGACCCAGCACCTGTCGCCGCCGCGGACAATATCCGATATTCCACATCCCATCGAGCACTATGCAAAGCACAAGGTCGAATGCGAGGAGATGATCCAGCGCTCGGGATTCACCTGGACAATCTTTCGATTGGGTGCGTCCCTGCCTACACGCCTGGTGATGGACCCAGAAATGTTTGAAGTCCCGCTGAATAATCGCATCGAATTTGTCCACAGAAGAGATGTGGGTATTGCGATAGCGAATGGTCTGGAGACGGATGAAGTCTGGGGAAAGATCTGGCATATCGGCGGTGGACCTGACTGTCAGCTCTATCAGCGCGAGCTTGTGGAAGGGGTGCTGGAAGCAGTCGGGGTTGGAATGCTGCCAGAAGAAACTTTCACGGATGAACCGTATCCCACAGATTGGTTAGATACCAAGGAAAGTCAGAGGATACTGAATTTTCAACGGCGGACATTGTCGGATTACATCGAGGATGTTAGAAAACGTGCTGGCTTTCGTCTCTTTTTCATCCGACTGTTCCGCCCGATAATCCGTGTTTGGATTCTGAGTAAATCTCGAGCGCAAACCTGAAGTGGTCAAAATAATCGAATCAAGTGCAGTTGAGGCGCTGCGCTATGATTGATGATTGCACCTGGTGAATAATATGGATCGGAAATTGAATTCAAGGATGGCTGAATATGAATAACAAAATGGCATTGCGAGCTTTGCATGTTTTATTGATTGCTGCGGTTCTGGTTCTTCCTGCGTGCAGTCAAAGCACGCCCGATCCAACCGAGGAATCTGACAACGTCTTTCTAGAGGAATTTCAATCCGTTATCAGTGCCACGGGAATTGTGCTCCCTTCAAAAAAGGTTGTATTGAGTTTCCCGACCGCAGGTGTTGTGGATGTAATCATGGTTGAAGAGGGGGATGTGGTTCAGGAGGGAGAAACCCTGATGGCTTTGGAGGGAAGAGAGCAAGCTCAAGCTGCTATGGAAGCCGCTCGCTTCGAACTCATCCTGGCAAACCAGAACCTGAATGCGGTACACCGCACTTCTGGGCTTGTAAGTGCGCAGACGCAGCTTGCCTTGGCCAATGCCCAGGATGCGCTTGAAGATGCAGAGTACAACTGGCGCGTTCAGCAGGAAGGTTATCGTGCCAGCCAATCCACGATAGATGCTGCGAAAGCCAGCCTCGTGATTGCGGAGGAGGAAGTCGATCGAGCAAAAACCAATTACGACAACTTATCCGGTCGACCCGAGGACGATGCCCAACGGGCGATGGCCTTGATCGCACTATCTTCCGCACGAAGTGCGCGAGATTCCGCACTCAGAAATCTCAACTGGTATTTAGGCCATCCAACCGAGACAGATCAAGCCATTCTCGATGCCAAGCTTTCTATCACCGAGGCGGAACTCGGCGTTGCTGAAGAGAATTGGGCCCGGGTTATGGATGGGCCTGATCCGGAAACCCTCGAGCAAGCCGAAGCGCGGGTAGCCACTGCGAATGCTCAAGTAAAAGCGGCTGAAGCCGCCCTATCGATGCTCGTCTTAGAAGCGCCATTCGCCGGGACGATCAGTGAGGTATACACACAAGAAAAGGAGTGGGTCGCGCCCGGGCAGCCCTTGATTGTGTTGGCAGATTTGCAGACACTTAGGGTGGAAACGACGGATCTGAACGAGATCGACGCTGCACTAATCGAGATTGGCGACTTCGCAATCACCACATTTGACGCCTTGCCAGATATTTTGATTGAGGGAAAGGTTGTGTACATCGCCAGCAAATCTGATGAGGGTTCGGGTGTCAATTATAAAGTGATCCTCGAATTGAATGAAATTCCAGAGAAAGTCAGGTGGGGGATGACGGCTTTTGTTGATATCGAAATTGATCGGCAATAACGCTGGGGAGGTTATTGGCGCGTTTGATAAGTCCACAAGAAGTTCGGTTTAAATTGAGGGCAAGATGTCTCGAAGACCGAGACTAAGGCTGCTTTCCGAGCACACACCGTCGGTTACATTGTTCAACCGCGCAACTTGCTTCTGATCCTGGTGGTTATTGAAAACCTCTATATGCCATCGAGATTAGCTTCCTTGGTTTGCTCATCTTGATTAGAAAATCTAAAATGACCACTCGTGTAAATGGTTTCTACAGAAACTATCACCTTTGGTAGTTATCACGATAATACTCACTGTCAAGGAGTAGGTGTCTATGGCTAAACATTTCGTGCTCGTCGCCGGGAACATTGGGACTGGGAAAACATCTCTCACAGAGCGGCTGGGGGAGCGTTTGGGTTGGGATACTGCGTATGAATCCGTGGTCGATAATCCCTACCTCGCCGATTTCTACGCCGACATGGCAGTCTGGGCTTTTCACCTTAATGTCTTTTTCCTTGGCCACCGCGCGGACCAGCATCTTACTCTGGCTATCGCTCCTGCTTCAACGATTATCGACCGCTCAATATATGAGGACGCGGAGATTTTCGCCCGCGCTGCTCTAAGATTAGGTACACTTTCTGATCGCGACTACGAGAACTACCGTAAGGTCTTCGACCTCATCGTAGGAAAACTGCCGTCCCCAGAC
>JBARSI010000334.1:0-1982 GCA_049644665.1 Anaerolineales bacterium | reverse complement strand
AGGAGATCTGGCTTGTCCCCGATGATGGTGGGGAGGAGACAAGATATACGCACAGTGATGGCAAAGATATTGCCCGACCCGATTGGTCACCCGCTGGCGTCACGATTCTCTTCGAGAAGGTGGTCGGTAATATCCCCCGACTGGTCACTGCACCCGTCGCGGATGGTGGTGTGCGCGAGATCCAGGTTTGCCAGGAGGGCCGGCTCTCACTCCAACCAATGGGTGAGCCAGCCTGGTCGCCGGATGGTCAGTGGATCGCCTTCGAGACCTGGCCGGACGGTGCAAATCACAACATTGCAATATTGAGTGCAAGCTGCACGGACTATCAGGAATTGACAATCGATCCGGCGCTGGATTTCGACGCCGCATGGCGGCCGGCGCAATAGACCATTTCTTGGTAAGGGATCTTGAAAGCGGATCTAGAATCACTCAAATCATGCCGTGACGCAGAGGGAGGAGGCGAAAAATGCAATGTGAACGCTGTGGGGCAGACATACCTGAAGAGAGTAGTTTTTGCGGGCAGTGCGGCGCGCCGAAACCCGCGCCGCCATCAATGAGCGAGGTCACACCGGGAGCCCAACCCGTGCAAGAAGCGGCACCGGAACCGGTGGTTATCGAGCACCCTGCTCAGCCAGCAGAGACATCTGGGCGAAGTACCGGCCATACATGTCTGTGGATAGGAATTGGGTGCGCGGGATTGATGGCGATAACGCTCTGTTTGGTCTTGGCATTCGCTTATCCATTGGTGAGTTCTCTGCTGCAGGGCATTGATCTCACGGACATTGAAGCTCTGGCAACGGCTGTAGTCGAGTTTTCAGAGATAGGCGATCTTGAACAAGACCTGCTTGATCTGCCGGCTACACTAGAACCTGCTGAAGCCCTTGAGCCAGATGTGTGCTTCAATGTCTTGTGTTTCTCCTACCCAGAGGGAGAGGACTACGGCGCTCATCCATCTGTTCTCCCCGCCGAGCTTGAGATGGAGTGGTGGGCGATTCCGGAACATGACGATTTCACTTTCTATGATTACCCTCTCAGCGACACCTTTCATAAAGCACATATCGCCATCTACGAGGTAGCGGAATTCCTCGAGGTGAACCCGGCTGCAGAGGAGATGGTGGCAGAGTTGGAGTCTTTTCTCGCGGAAAAGCCGGATGGTCCCGAGAATGTACCCTTCGTGCTGCCGATCTTCAACGCCGGGCAGTTACTCACCGTGCAGGTGGAATATCTCCCATTCGAAGGCGGATCCGGCGTGCGCTTCGTGAGCCAGTACGGTCAGGCGGTCTGGCCGATCAACAACCAGGACATTTTCTACGCATTTCAAGGTCTGACGGACGACGGTAACTACATTATTTCGGCGGTCCTACCCGTAACCCATCCCAGTTTACCTGTGGATGGCGAGACCTTCATCGGCGATGAATACGAGGCGTTCATCAACGCCTATGATGCTTACATACTGGAAGTTGAGAGCCAGCTAGATTTCGAAGATCAAGAGAGTTTCTTCCCGGAGCTCACCGCGCTGGATGAGATGCTGGAATCGCTGCAGATCGAAGTGCCCTGATCGAATATTGGAATTCAGCGTGATTCGATCGTTTTCCGGATCGCAGATTAAAAAGGGTACCAACTTAATCGGAGGGTAGTCACATGACTTTGCAGGTGATGATCGCGTCCTGGGTTGTCGTCTTCTTTATCCAGGCGCTGCGGGTGATCTTCTCAACGATGTTCGGCTTCATCTATGATCAGGTGTTCGAGGGTCCTATGAATGCCTGGCTTGTGGTGAGTAATTTACTCGTCGTGGGGGCGTTGCTTGCGCCCGGGATTCTGGCCCGAAAACCCTCAGTGCGCAGTATGGCTGCGTTTGCATCATTGACTGCCTTGGCGCGGGTCGCACTCTCGGTGAACGACCCATTGGTTCGTTATTGGGGCGCGTTAATCGTGATCGGCGCGGGTGGATCCTACCTGGCACTCTGGCTCTCGCGAAAGCG
>JBARSI010000333.1:0-1976 GCA_049644665.1 Anaerolineales bacterium | reverse complement strand
GCCTTGTTCGCCAACGGGCAAATATCACTTTACGAGCATCAACAAGGGCGACGCGTTCAGATGCTGGAAGGGAGCTACGTGCAAATAGACGGCGTGCTGTTCTCCCCGGATAAGCAGACTCTGGCAGGCGATGTATACACACTACATTGCCCCACTTGCTCGGAAATGGACGGCTTAAACCGATCACTGGTTCTATGGCGGGCGACGGATGGTTCTATCATTGCCAAGTTAGAACATCAGGATCAAGCTGGTTGGATGGGGTACTCGCCGGATGGTAGTCAGTTGGCTGTTGTGCAGTCGGAATATGTGCAGATCATCAAGCCTGCTGATGGTTCGGTTGTAGCTCGGATAGAAGGCTTTACTACCCCAATCGTCGGTATGACACTCTCACCTGACGGAAAGACGATCGCTGCAGCTCATGCGACGGAACCGTACACTCTGCGCCTGTGGAATCTCAAGACAGGCCAAGTGTCGTATACGCTCCAGAGCCAACAGGCTCCCAACCTCTCAAACGTGGAAGCTGCATACAGCCCGGATGGAAAATACGTTGCGGTGGGTGGAGACCTTTGGGATCTGGCAACCGGTAGACAACTGAACGGTGTGGAACAGGCTATCGGTGAAAAGACCTCCTGCTGGCCTATCAGCGTATCCTTCGCCCCGGAAGAGAGCGTCCTGGCAACCGGCTGTTTCGATGGCCAGCTCGATTTGTGGAGTATTCCCGATGGTGAATTACTGGTAAGCATCGATGGCTATGACAGTTGGGTTGAGGACTTGGCATATTCTCCGGACGGGGAATATCTTGCGGTTGCTTATGGCGGCCCAGATTACCTCGTCCAGGTTTGGCAGCTGCCGGAAGGAGAGCCTTCCTTCATACGTACCGGCGGACATTTCACGCAGGTCACCTACTCGGCGGATGGGCGCACCCTGGCGACGGTTGTGGCTAACGAAGAATACGATCAATATGGGTGGCGGGCCGGTTTTGTACAGTTATGGAGCGCTTCGGACGGGAAAGAACTCGCCCGGCTGGAGGTGGAAGACGCGGTCAGCATCGCTTTCTCTCCGGACAGCCGGGTTTTGGCCACAGGCTGTCTCGACGGGACTCTGCGCCTGTGGGAGATCGCTGGAGGCAGGCTACTCATGGAAGCCAGTAGACACTATGGACAGATCCAACGTTTGGTGTTCACGCCCGATGGAACTAACCTGGTCTCCGGCTCGCTGGACGGGACGATTCTGGTGTGGGGAATCCCAGATCCTTTCTCGCCCTAGGCAGCAGCTTGGTAATAACTCCGGCCTGCAAATGAGACCGTCGGCTGGATGAGCGCTGACTACCTGATAGAAAGACTGCAGCCTACGACAACTCACGCCTTTTTTCGGATATGGCACTAGATAGGAACGTTTATCACTCAAACAGAGATTCACAGCCAATCAATCCAATCTTTTTTAAGGGTTTTGATGAAGAACGGCCGTAGGAGGATGACGGTGCTTAAGATAGTTCTGGCTTGCTGCCTGATAAGTGGAATGATCCTGCTTGGTTCCTGTATTGTGACACAGGGCGGAGGACCAATACTGCTCTTAAATTACGTGGAGATACCATATGCGGAACTAGTTCTTAAGGAACTTGATCAAGACATTCTCACCGAACCTGGGATACCTGGATGTCGCTTATTCGACCTACCGCCTTTTGGTTGGAAAGAAGTGAATTCCGGGATTGTTGATATTCGTACTCCTGAGTATTATGCAATCCGCATCGGGTCATTGTATCAAGAAGGGTTTCTAGCATATCAATATGATCGTATGGAGAATCCCGACATGTATCAATCAATTCCGGAGTTAAGTTATGAGGAATTTCTGGTGACCTGTAATGTGTTTCCCGACGTTGATTTCTCGAAACACTCTGTACTGGGTTACCATTCAGTAGGCACAGGCTGCACGGTGACCTTTGAGAAACATGTTTATCGCGACGATAAGAACATGAC
>JBARSI010000332.1:0-5170 GCA_049644665.1 Anaerolineales bacterium | reverse complement strand
GATGTGCACATGGGGCGCTATGATTTCATCTGCATCGACTGTCATAAATCCGAAGATCATGTGATCAGCGGTCGATCAATCTCCGTAAGTCTGGACTTTGAGAACCAAGTCTACTGCACGGATTGTCATACAGAGGATTTGCATGAAGATGAACGTCTTAATGCCCATGTCTCGGCCGTTGCATGCCAGACCTGCCATATCCCAGAGGGAGCTGTGAAGGATCCAACAAAAATGTTCTGGGATTGGTCAGCTGCAGGGCAGGATATTGAAGAAGATGAGCACACGTATCTAAAGATAAAGGGAGCCTTCGTATACGAAAGCGATTTCACGCCAGAGTATTACTGGTATGCCGGCATCCGTGATCGCTATCTCCTTGGTGACATCATCGACCCGACCATTTCGACCATCATGAATCCCCCTGAAGGTGACATTGGCAACGCAAACGCACTGATCTTTCCCTTCAAAGTCCACCGCGCCACACAACCGTACGATACCGTCTATAACTACCTTCTGCAGCCGAAGACGGTTGGCGAAGGTGGTTACTGGACTGAATTTGACTGGGAACAAGCCTTACAGCTTGGGTCTGAAGTCGTCGGCATGGAATTCAGTGGGGAGTATGACTTTGCCGATACGGAGATGTATTGGCCGATATCACATATGGTTGCGCCCGTAGGACGTGCACTTAATTGCGTAGATTGCCATGCTGAAGGTGGTCGTTTGGATTGGCTGGCGCTGGGTTATCACGGGGATCCGATCGAATGGGGAAACCGCTTCCAGGAAGGCCACGTATCCGAGTGAGGGATGTCGACACGATGCAACGGATTACAAATTACCAAAAGTCGAAATCATTGATTTACATAGCCAGTATTCCTCTACTGGTGATCCTTGTAATGGGAGGTGTCGTTGTCGGGCGGGCCGCCGCGGCGCGAGCCGCCGGTCCAGAACCAATGCAAGCTTCCCCTATCCACCCCGCTTTCCCGCTCCTGGATGACCATGGCGAGAATGTGCTCGAGTCCGGGGGTGCGGTGTCGACGATGAATACGTGCGGCGCCTGTCACGATACAGGTTTCATCGAGGGGCACAGCTTCCACGCCAACGCGGGTTTAGATGATTTCAGCGCGCCTGGCGAAGCCCCGAATTCACGGCCCTGGGATTCGAGTCCCGGTATTTTCGGTAAGTGGACACCGTTTTATTATCGATACCTCTCTCCGGAGAGCGATGAACGTCTGGACCTTGGAACTGCAGCATGGATTATGTCTCTCGGAGAGCGTCACGTTGGTGGCGGTCCAGCAGTTTATAGCCGGGACGGTGAACGTCTCGACCAGAAAGAGATAGTGCCGGGAGATCCAGAGACACATGTATTAGATCTGGAAACGGGGGAAGTTGTCCCCTGGGATTGGCAAAAATCCGGTGTTGTTGAGATGAATTGCTTCCTGTGCCATACATCGGAACCGAATAACGAGGCGCGTGTTGAGGCGTTACAGCAGGGAAACTTCAAGTGGGCCAACACAGCTACGCTCTTGGACAGTGGCATTGTCCAAAGCGTAAGCGACCGCTACGTTTGGTCTGCAGGGGCGTTCGACGATGATGGCAACCTCCGCTCCGAGTATGTAAAGATTCAGGATCCGCGAAACGAGAATTGCGGCTTATGTCATGGTCTGGTACACGATGATCTCTCGGGACCACTCACCGTTGTTGGTTGCTCTCCGCAGCGATTCCGGACGGTTACGACAGGTCAAATCATCTCCTCTCAGCGTCTTTCAGATACAGGAATGAACCTGGCCAATAAGGATGAACTATCGCGAACCTGGGACATCCACGCCGAAAGGTTGTTGGATTGTACAGACTGCCACTTCTCACTCAATGACCCCGTTTACTTTCGTGAAGACGAATTGACTCAACCCGAACATTTAACTTTCGACCCTCGGCGCATTGAACTTGGCGAATACCTCTACCAACCACTGCATCAGTTCGCACGAGGGGATAGCGCGCAGAGCACGGTGGCCCCGGGTTTAAAGGACACCATGCGGCGTTGTGAGTCATGCCATACTATCGCATCCACCCATGAGTGGTTGCCGTATCAAGAGCGACATGTTGAAGCGTTGAGCTGTGAGACGTGTCACATCCCTCAAATGTATTCCAATGCATTGAAGCAGCAGGATTGGACTGTATTGACGCTGGACAGTGAACCAAGTGGACAATGCCGAGGAGTACTGGGAGATGTGCAGTCCACAGCTGCGCTGGTCGTCGGTTTTGAACCGGTCTGGCTTCCGCGCATGAATGTCGACGGTCAAGAGGAGATTGCGCCCTTCAACCTGGTCTCTTCCTGGTTTTGGGTGTCTGAGAACCCCGAACGACCCGTTCGGTTGGTCGACTTGGAGGCTGCATGGTTCGATGAGAATGGCTATCGCGCGGAGGTTCTGAGCCTCTTTGATCAGAATGGAGATGGCGAGCTCAACAAAGAGGAGCTGGTCATCGATTCTGCCGAGAAGGAAACTTTGATCGCAGGACGCCTGGAAGACCTTGGACTAGAGAATCCACATATCAAGGGCGAGATCCAGCCGTATAGTATCAACCACACGGTAACCACAGGCGAATGGGCTATAAAAGACTGTCAGGCATGTCACAGCGATTCCTCGCGCGTCACACAACCTTTCCTGCTTGCTGCATATATGCCGGGCGGCGTAATGCCGGAATTTGTGGCAAACAGTAATACGAACTTTGGCGGTGATCTCATTGCCGAAGAAAGTGGAAGACTCTTCTACCAACCGAGCACAGGGAAACAGGGGTTATATGTATTGGGTCTCGACAACTCTGTCTGGGCGGACAGACTTGGTGGATTCGCCTTCCTCAGCGTGCTCCTGGGAATTGCATTTCATGGTGGAGCTCGGGTTATTGATTCAATACGCAAACCAAGACCAGGACCTGAGGTCAAGAGCATCTATATGTATGGTGTTTACGAACGTCTTTGGCACTGGCTGCAGACGATTGTCATCGTAACACTACTCTCCACGGGTTTAATCATCCACAAGCCGGACATCTTTGGAATATTCAGCTTTCGATACGTCGTCTTAGTGCATAACGTCTTGGCGGCTATCCTGCTCGTGAATGCTGTACTTGCTCTCTTCTACCACATTACGAGCGGAGAGATTCGTCAATTCATTCCCCGGCCGAGAGGTTTTTTCGACCAGGCTATAACTCAGGCTATCTACTATTTGCGAGGGATCTTCCTCAGGGAAAGACACCCATTCGAAAAAAACCCTCAGAAAAAGCTAAATCCACTACAGCAAATTACGTACTTTGGGATTCTCAACGTCCTTATACCACTCCAGGGCCTTACAGGGATCTTGATATGGGGAGCGCAGCGATGGCCGGAGATCGTTTCAGGTCTGGGTGGTCTACCCTTCTTGGGACCGCTTCATAGTTTCCTGGCATGGCTCTTCGCGGCCTTTATTGTTATGCACGTCTATCTGACGACGACCGGCTCCACCCCTCTCGCAGACATCAAGGCGATGATCATGGGCTGGGAGGATATTGAAGTACATGAGCCAGAAGAGGAGGAAGCCAGCAAATGACGGAATCGACAGGAATTAAGGATAAGCGCGGTTTCACATTGCGCACCATCTTTCAGCGGCGCGAGTCCAAACCGTATGTTGATCCCTATCTCGCAGGAGCCTTACTGGGACTCGTAATGTTTATTTCGTTCTTCTTGACAGGAAACGGGCTTGGTGCCTCAGGGGGCTTGAACCGTGTGATTGTATTCTTCGAAGACCTGATTGCACCGGGGCATATCGATAGAACCAGATACCTGCTAACGATGGCCGGCGGTGATAGGAATCCTCTCGATAGCTGGATTGTTTTCGTTGCCGTGGGAGTGGTCTTGGGTGGTTTTATCTCCGGCTGGATTAACGGCAGGGTACGTGTTGAGACTGGTAAAGGCCCGCGAATCTCCAACCGGAAACGGTGGTTAATGGCATTTATCGGCGGGACGGTTATGGGCTATGGTGCGCGATTTGCCCGAGGATGCACTTCCGGCCAGGCGCTATCAGGGGGAGCAACACTGGCTGCAGGAAGCTGGGCATTGATGTTCGCGATTTTTGGGGGCGGGTATGCGTTGGCGTATTTCGTCCGCAAATTGTGGACGTAGGCAGAGGAGATATTCTATGGCACCTTTTCCGCTTGTAATAACAGAGGTCCTCGGCAAGTACGGCGCATATCTTCTCTTTTTATTGATAGGTTTTGCATTTGGCTATGTGCTTGAGATTGCCGGTTTCGGAAACTCACGCAAACTAGCGGCGCAGTTCTACCTGTCCGAGATGACGGTGCTCAAAGTGATGTTCACCGCCATCGTTGTAGCGATGGTTCTGATCTTTGCTGCTTCGGCGCTGGGTTGGCTGGATATTAACCTGCTCTGGATCAACCCGACTTACTTGTGGCCCGGAATCGTTGGCGGTTTGATTATGGGCTTCGGCTTTATCATCGGGGGCTTCTGTCCAGGCACTTCGCTTGTTGCCATGGCGACCATGAAAATCGATGGGTTGTTCTTCGTCTTGGGCGCCGCATTTGGTATTTTCCTGTTCGGCGAGACAGTTGATTGGTTCTACATCTTCTGGAACTCCTCCTATCATGGGCGGCTTATGCTGCCCGAGTGGCTGGGCTTGGACACAGGAGTGGTTGTCCTTGGGGTTGTACTCATGGCGCTGTTTATGTTCTGGGGTGGAGAGCAGTTAGAGCGAATTTTCGGTAAGCGTGATCTCTCGAAGGAACCGAAAGCCCGATATGCTGGAGCAGCTGTACTCGTGGCTGGTGCGGTTGCAGTGCTTCTTATCGGCCAACCAACAACGCTTGACCGATGGTTGAAGATCGCGCCTGAGAAAGAGGCGCTCTTGATAGACCGTTCGGTCCAGATTGAGCCAGGGGAGCTTCTCCACGTCATGCACGATCATGACCTTAACCTGGTGATGTTGGATATACGCGAAGAGCCGGACTACAATCTTTTCCACTTAGCGGACGCACAACGTGCCACTGTTGATGAGCTCAACTTGTTTGTGTCAGAATTTCATCTGGAGCCGCCAGAGACTGTTTTTGTGTTGATGAGCAACGATGAAATCGAGGCGACAGAGGCGTGGAAGGTTCTGATTGCCGAGAGCGTGCCGAATGTTTATATTCT
>JBARSI010000331.1:0-13896 GCA_049644665.1 Anaerolineales bacterium | reverse complement strand
GCAGAGCTCGGCAAACACGATATCGGATTGGATGACCTGGATACCTTTCTTGAGCTTGGAAACTCTGAGGCTATCGTGATGACGGTCGAAGCTGGATTTGGTGTGTCTTTTGTCTCGCGCATCGCTGCATCTTGCCCCCTGGCAATGGGTCTTATTGCAGAAGTGCCCGTCACGGGGTTTGATCTACGAAGGAAGATCTATATGATCCGCAAGAAGCTCCGCCCGGCGAACCGAGCCGTGGACGCCTTCTGGGGATTCGTGCATGACCCCACGAATACGGACCTGCTGGCAATGGCGAAAGAATAACCCCGCAAGATCCGCGCTCATTTCAAACTCCACCCAAGAAATTTCGTTGGTTTGCACAGCAATTTAGGGTTTAAATAGAACATCGGTCGACATAAACGGTCACGCAATGGTGAAGCCGTGCTACGTCGACCGATGTTTTTTTGATGTGCTCCCCTCGATCACGGACGTGGTCGAGGAAGAGGAACGCGTCTCTAGAAGGTGAAGGTTAGACCCGCTCCTTGGGCATCGAGCAGGAAGGGCGGCGCCTTCAGGATCTCGATCCTCTCGTCCCGAATGTCCTCTACCTTGATATCCTTGGCTTCGAGAGCCAACTCACAAAGGATGATCCTGCCGCCCTCATCTAGGATCGTGTTGAAGAGCTCGACTGGATCAGGGAGACCTTTCTTGCCCTGGAATTTCTCCAGTTCACCCTTCAGGAGCACATTCGCAGCAGAAGGGCAGAAGAAGATTATGACGTTTTCGCCAATCCCCACACCTGAAGCACCGAAGATAAAGGTTGGCATGACGCCTGTTGAATCGCTATTGCAGACGATAACCATTGGTCCATTCTGATTGCTCATTTCAAATCCTCCTCGCCCAACAATTTCTGAATGTTTTTGCCTTCTTTTCTAGTCTTTAGCCATAGGCCGGACGAACATCAGATAGGCTGCCAGCCAGGCGCCGAGAATTATGGAAGTGCCGGCGATCAACGATCCGATGGATAGTTGGGGGACACCACTCAAGATGTGACCGATGTTACAACCCGTCGAGCAGACCGCACCGAAGCCCATCAGGGCGCCACCGACGAAGGTCTGGACAAGCACGCGTCCTGCAGGCATGCGCAGTTTGAATTCCTTGGCGATGAGAGCGGCGATAGCAGCACCTACAACGATGCCCACGATCAGCCACATATCCCATTTCAGGGAATCCGCAAACGGTACGGAAGGCATGAACATTTGCCCAATTTTGAGCCAGCCGGAGGTGATCCCGAGCGGGTAGTTGCGACCGGCCCACGCGGAAAGCGGGAAAGCGGCGATCCCGACCAGGCCGATGACGACCCCCGTCGGAACCCATGACCATCCGTGCTTGAAAATCTTATCCGTTAGGGACGCATCTTTATGTGCATTGAATACATCTCCGCCCTTGTTCTTTCGGGCGAAAAACCACCAGACGATTCCCAGGACAATAGCGAGGACGATGGCGACAGTTGCATACGGTAAATTTAGGATGCTGGCAACCGTGAGGCTGGAGCCTTCCGCGGGGACTTTTACGGCTTGGAGTGCATCTCTGACCGGTTTAAGGAAGCTCATTGCGGTGGCGATGGCTGCCAGGATCAGGCCGAGAACGGCTGTCATCGCTCCGACCATTCCTTCACCGACACGGTAGGTGATGCCGCTTGCACAGCCGCCGGCGAGCACCATGCCAATACCGAAAATGAAACTGCCGATGATGTTACCGCCCCAGAGAATCGGTTTTGGATTGGGCGTGATGATGTTCGTCATGGCCATAATTCCGAAGCCGAGCATGCTCACAAGCAGCGCAATGGCTACGGTTTTTAACAGGGTGTAATCCTTCATCGTGACGATGTCACGAAAGGCAGAATTCATGCAGAAGCGGCCTCGCTGCAAAGCAAAACCAAAGGCCAGTCCTACAAGCAACCCGGTCAGGATTGGAAATGTCATGATTTTCTCCTCAATATGATGATTTCGATAAGACTTGGGATCTGTTCTGTTACAGACCGCAAGTTATTTCAGGCCGAATGCCTCGATCAAGATGCGGTGATTTGGACCTTCCATTTGCTCGACCGCCAGCACTTTGTGTCCCCACTTCGCCGCGTTGCGGGGAAGTCGCTCCACGGAAAGCGGATAATCGAGCAGTATCTCAAGCACTTCTCCTTTCTCCATCTTTTTTAATGTCGCCATGGATTTGACGTCGGGATACGGGCAGATCTCGCCGCAGACATCGAGTGTTTTTGTTGCCTTGATTTCTTCATTCATTAGCTATGCTCCTTAGTGTTAATTTGTGTATGGTTTTCAAATTCCGTTGCTCATGAAATCTAATTTGTATTAGAGACCTCCTTGCGAGGCCTCTCGAGAAAGTATCGAAGAAGACCTCCGGCAGGAGTTTGTCGATTAGTATGAGAAAACCAAGCCCGCGCCTTCTGCTTCAAACAGGAAGCTCGAGGCCATCATGATCTCTACACCCTCGCGCAGGTCTTCTTCTTTGATGTCGTGAATCGGCAGACCGAGCTCACAGAGGATGATCCGGCCGTCGAGAATTTCGATGGATTCGTAGAGCATGATGGGATCGGGTTGACCCTTCATGTCTTGAAATTTCTCCAATTCGCCTTTGACGAGAGCTTTTGCGGCTCCCGGTTGAAAGAACATCAGGACCTGCTCACCGGTTGCTGCGGCGGCAGCGCCCATGACGAGTGCCGCCAGCATGCTGTTGGCATCGTCGTGGTTGCACATGATGATTGTCTTTCCCATTGCTTCGTCGCTCACGATTTTCTCTCCTTAGTGTCGATTTAAAGTGGGATTTCAGTCAGCTCCTGCGGAAGCGAGATCGGGAACGGATTGCTGTTCTAAGGCTCTGGCCTTAACCGCGTCGAGGTAGACTGCAAAGGGTCGATAGATAAAGTGGGTCCATTTGCCGATCCCAACCTCGGTATCGAGCATGGCGATCATGACCATGACGTGGATGGTGTACATGATGTAGGTTGGCCATGGCAAAGCTACGTAGCGGAAGATGTGCACCAGGATCCCCGTCAGGGTCCCCACGAAGAGAAATGCCGGGAAGAGCCAATCGCTTGGGTGGGAGAAGCGGTGAATCTCCTCACGTTTACGAATGCGGCTGATAAGTGCCTCTCCCGAGAAGATCAACAGCACAAATGTTGCATAGTAGCCCAGCCAGCGCTGTGGATGGTAGAGAGGGTAAAGATTATCGGTTTGGAACCAGAGGAGTAAACCCACAACCAGTACAAGCATGATGCCATAGCCCGAGATCATCAGCAGATGCTTTAGCCAGCGGCTGCGATCCTCGCCGCAATCCAACCAACGTTTTTGGGTAATGGTGTGGACTGCGAGAGTCTTTAGTTCTTGCAGGTAAACCGTGAGGGGGATCTTCGGCGTCTCCTCGTTTGGTCTCATGACGAGTCGAAACATGCGGATGACATTAGACATCAAGCGGCTCCCAAGCAGAGCAAAGTCGATTAAGACTACCGCCCAGACCCAAAGGACCGGGGCGAAAGCGTTCAACGCGACCTGGTTGCTATCGATATGTCTAAAACCCGTTACGGCATGGTAGATCAGCAGAAGCACAAGTGGAATCAGCGCGTAAAGAAGACTCGCCTTCAATACAGCACTTTCCGACTTGTAGAACTTCGCTCCATGACCGGATTGATCATACTGGGCAGTCATCCAGCGGCGGATGGACATCATCGCTTCCGCAGGTTCCGCTTTCTTGGGGCATGTTTGACTGCAATCGCCGCAATAATAGCAAAGCCAGGGGTCTACGCTTTGCAGCAAACGATCCTTCAAGCCCATCTGAACGAGCCGGAGCATATTGCGCGGGAAGGGATGACCATCGTCAGTCAAGGGACATATGGCTGTGCAGTTTCCGCAGTTGAAGCACGCCTCGATATTGACGTCACCATATTCCTTCAGTTCCTTCAGTATATTTGTGTCAACTCGATAGCTCATTTTTCAACTTCCTTAGCAAGCTGATACTGGTAATACTCGGCTTCCATACCCATCTCACGGACCAGGTCATACTTCTTCATGGACATCACGTGCCAGAGGACCTTGCTAGATGGCAATTGGGCTGTCTCGGCGATTTCGAGAATGGTTTTCGGTCCGCCCTTCATCGCCTGGCGAAGTTGCTTGCGGATAGATTGCTGTTCTTTCAAGTAAGCCTGGGTCCTCTCGACTGACTCTTTACGCTCTTCGCGCACGCGCTTGAGGATTTCTATGCGTTCCTTGGCTTTTTCCTTATCGCTCATGCTACTACCTCTATTTCTGGTAGATCGGCCACGATGGCGTCGACCATCGACTCGTATTGTTTCAATGTCCAACCCTGGACATCGACGGCTTGATTCGGACAGGCGCTGACGCATGCGCCACAGCCTACACAGTTAGCAGGAGTGACGATGGCCTTCGTAACTTGTTTCCCGTTGTCAGTGAAGGTCTCGAGAGCGATGGCATCCTCATAGGAGCAAACTTCCACGCATCCTCCGCTGCCAGTACAAAGCTCTGGATTAACCCAAGCTACAAAGGGTTCTAACTCGACCAAACCTTGCCCGAGCAGGATGACAACCTTCGATGCGGCGGCGGCAGCCGAGGCGCAGCTTTCCTGGATGTTCATCGGCCCTTGTGCAGTACCGGCAAGGACGACGCCGGGAACTGCGGTTTCAACTGGGCGTAATTTCGGGTGCACTTCCAGCAAGAAACGGTCGGTGCCTGGTGATATCTTCAGCATCTTGACCAGATCGTCGATCTGCCTGGGCATGACGCCTCCCGCCAGGACGACCAGGTCCACTGGTATTTCAAGTTCCACACCCTGTGTGAGGTAATCTATAGCTTTCACCAATACGGGGTGCGTATCATCCTGAGGGGCAGAGTTGACTTCTGGGAGACTGGTGCCGGTGACACGCACGAAACGGACCATATTCTCCAAGGCTTCAGAATAGTACTGTTCATGGCCTCGGCCATATGTGCGTATATCTTGATAGATATCAAACAGGTTGATATTGGGGAAGCGCTCATGCAATAGGTTCAGCATGTGCAGCGAAGCAGTACAGCATACGCGGGAGCAATAGGGATTGACCTGACCATCATCTTGAGGTTCGTTGACACCATCGATTTGCCGGCTGCCCACACAGTGAATGAGGGCAATGTCGCGGACAGGATGCCCATTCCATTCCAGTTCCTGGTCCTTCTCAACAAGGGTCAGGATGCGGATTAACTGGGCCATGGTGATCACTTCGGGAATTTCTTCGTAACCATATTCACCAGAACGTGGAACGTATGGGTTAAATCCAGTGGCAATGACAAATGCCCCAACCTTTAGCTCGAAGATTTTGGGTTCATTATTCAGAGTGAGGTTCTGGCCATCGACTTTGAGTTTTAGTTTTCCGTCGGGGCAGTTAGCCCAATCCACTGCCGGGGTTGATGGATAGCATCCGGGGTAAGCCCGATAGATCACCTTCCGCTTTGTGAGTCCATAGTTGTAGTCATCCGCGACTTCCTGATCGCATGCAGCGATAGCGGCATCCGCGGTCTCATCGGTCACCCCGCGAGAATCCTGCCGGATCTTGATCCGGAAATCTCCCACGTATCCACTGACATCGACGAGCTGCGCCAAAGTGTGAACTGTGATTTTTGGATGGGCTGCAACTTGTTCAATTAACGTGTGAAGCGTATCACGGGCTTGCTCTTCGGTTGGAAATAGGGTCTCGAGTTGAGCCATACGTCCGCCGAGGAATGGGGATTTCTCGATAAGCGTGACCTGGATGCCGCTGCGAGCGATATCCAGTGCACTTCGCAAACCTGCCACGCCACCCCCGATCACAAGGGCGTGTTTCTCGGCGACCAGTTTGATGGAGTCTAGCTGTTTGAGCAGGCGGGCCTTAGCTAGACCGGTGGTCATGAGACGGACCGCTTTTTCGGTTGCCCCCTCAGGATCATCACCGTGAATCCAGCTATCCTGCTCACGCAATCCGACATGGTGGTATAGATATGGGTTGAGACCGGCTCGCTCGACGGTAGCCCGAAAAGTTTTTTCGTGAAGAGAGGGGGCGCAAGCACCGATGATGACCCGGTTAACGTTATTGTTCTTGATGTCATCTTCGATCATCGCCTGGCCGGCATCCGAACACATTGACATATGTGTTCGCGAGGCGACTACGTTCGACATACTGCTTAAGGCTTTAGCGACACTTTCACATTCGACCACATCGCTGATGTTGCCGCCGCAGTAGCAAGTGTAGACACCGATGCGGACTTCCTCGCTTGGAGCGGAGGGTTGTGCTTCGATGTTTTTTTCAATCTTGTCTTTTTCAGGCATGAGCCGTCTCCATCTCTTCATCAGCGGTCGTTGGCGAGCCTGAATCAAGCGCATGCAGGTAGGCCGAAGCATCGACTGCAGCTGCGCCTGACATTACGATGCTGTCTACGATGTCCATGGGTCCTGATGCAGTCCCCGCGATGAAGATGCCAGGTAGGTCGGTTGCGCAGGGTGAGATGTTGGGATGGGGAATGCTTGCGAAACCATCCTCTGCGATCGGCACTCCGAACATGGGCTCAGGGTTCTCTCCAGGAAGCATGCCTGTGGAAAGAACTACCAGGTCATGGGTGCGTTCAAAAATACGCGGAGTCACATCGACGTACTCTACCCGCACGATAGGATTCTGATTTTCGTCTTCCGTGATACTGGCTACTTTGCCTTTTACAAATTCGATTCCCATCGCCTCGGCATTTTTATAGAACTGCTCGTAGCCCTTTCCGAAGGTGCGGATATCCATGTAGTAAATGGTAATGTCGACCAAGGGCAGCGCACCGGATAGCAATTGGGCTTGTTTAATCGCGTACATGCAGCAGACCCGAGAACAATACTCCACCCCCAGGGTCGCATCTCGTGAACCTGCGCACTGTATGTAGGCGACTGAGTCGGGCTCTTTGCCGTCGCTGGGACGAATCACATGACCGTAAGGTCCTGTGGGCGCTAGAAGCCTCTCCATAAAGAGAGCATCGACGACGTTCTCGAGTTTCCCACCGCCATATTCCTTCTTGGCGTCTATAGGTGTACTCTCGAAACCTGTCGCCAGGACGATGGCGTTGGCATCAATCTCGAAATCTTCGGGTTCTTGGGTGAAATCGATACAGCCTTCGACCGGGCAAACTGTCTGACACTTTCCACAGAGAATGCATTGTTCCATATCTAGAACAGCAATTTGTGGGATCGCTGTCGAGAAAGGCACACGGATAGTGGCGTGGGAGCCATAGTTGAGATCGAACTCGGCTGGAAGGATGACAGGACAGGCATACTCGCACTGCCGACAGCCAGTGCAAATATCCGCGTCAACATAGCGGGGTTTTTGCTGAAGAAGAGCGGTATAGCTGCTGCCGTTTTTATCGACGGACTGAAGTTCACAATACGTGAAAAGCTGAATATTGTCGTGATGTGCCACGGCTGACATCTTCGGTGTGGTGATGCAGCTGCAGCAATCGAGCGTCGGGAAGACTTTGCTGAGTGCGATCATCTTGCCGCCAATGCTCGGTTTCTTTTCTACCAGAGCGACTTGATACCCTTGATCGGCCAGGTCAAGCGCCGATTGCATGCCTGCAATACCGCCACCGACAACCATGGCATCAACCTGGATACGCTTTGAAGCCATTATTTGATACCTCCAACCTCATTCATCATGCTGGCTGTTCCTGAGGGGTTGATTTTTGAGACAGTTCCCCTTTGATCGGTCCAATTTCATCCAGCAGGTCGTTTGCCCTCCGGATTTCTTTCAGGAAGGGAACGGTGCATACCGTGCAAATAGCGACAAGCCGGAGGCGCCGAGTATCGATGCCGCGCTCCTTCATTAAAACGTAGGTTTGGTTGATAAGCTTCGCTGTTCGCTCAGCCGCTCCCTTGTAAGGGCAGTCGGTACCGCTGTACATTACGATGATTGCATCGATCCCGCGCTCGAAAGCGTCCAGGTAAAAGCTCTCTGCAAACATCGCTGGAGAAAGAACCGGGAGGACGTATGTGTTCGACGCATAGTCCGTATGCAGTTGGCCGACTGAATCGGCGCCAGCATAGCCTCCGGATAGCGTTGCCAGGATGAGAATCTTTGTCTTCGCATCCGATCCCATGATGATCGCCTCTACTTCAAGCGGCGCAGGAAGATGCGGTCATATCCCTCGGCTTGGAGAGCACCAAGGTATTCCTGGCCGACCTTTGTTGCCCAACGAGGGATATCCTCTTTCGTTCTCTCGTCTCCAGACCAAATCTCGAGGATCTCATCTACTTTGACTGCGCCAATACCTTTCTTCGCCTCCAGGAGGGGGCCGGGGCAGGCGCTGCCGCGAGCATCAACAACTTTCGCGGCTTGAATTTCTTCCAGATTCATCTCAGACATGATTTTCTCCTCATCGACTTATGAGATCAGGTTACGAGTCCCACTACAAGGAATCGCCGCCTGGTCCCGCGAATTCCGGACCGTGTTAACACAGATTGCTAGCGGTCCTGCACTAATATAGCGGGAGCGGCATGAAGGAGTTAGTGAATTGTGTCACAAACCGTATGGGGCTTATCTATCACGCACTATAGAAGATCTCGATTGATCAATGCGCTTCGCATAGGACAATATGCGCAAAAAAATTCTGAGTTGAGGTGCTCTGATAGAAGAATGGGGAGCGGCGTCGATAATACCCATCTTTAATTGGGATGAAGGAAGACTGTGGGTGTTGTCGATAGAGACAATCCTGTATCTCGATCTTGGGGAAACCAATGGGATGGTTATGGAGCATAGCGACACAATGTCGCAGTCGAAGTTCGTGCGGGAGAAATATTACCTAAAACCCCATCTTTGCAGAAGACCGGAATATCCAAGCAGCAATCTCCCTGAAATTCAGGATGAGATTGCTTCACTTGGCTTGCAAATGCTTGTGACTGGATGTGGGAGATCGCTTTATTGGATTTTCCTGATAGAACAATTAAGCTTCGCATTGAACCTTGAACATCGGTGTGTGCGAAAAGGGGCGTCCCCTAATGGCATCAGGGAAGCCCCCATTAACTGTATTCTGGATTTATGACCCTTCGGAAGATAACAGAAGGACGTTGTAATCAGGTTTCGTTAACCACTTAGGGTTTCCAGACCTCCCAGACTTTCCCGACCATGCTTGGGTCTGGCTTTAGCGTTGGCTCACCTGGCGTCCAGCCCGATGGCGTCGCTTCTTTCCCGCCAGATTCACGGACAAGCTGGAATGCTTGCACCTGTCGTAGAAGCTCATCCGTATTGCGTCCGACGGGAGGTGTGAGCACTTCCATTCCCTGGATCACGCCGTCCGGGTCCATGATGAAACGGCCTCGCAGCTCTGTGCCTGAGTCCTCATCATACACGCCATACAACGAACCAATTTGCCCGCCTTGATCGGAAAGCATCGGGAAGGGGATGCCCCCTTCAACCATTTTCTCAAGCTCGGTTTCGTCCCAAATTTTATGGCTGAATTTGCTATCTGTGCTCACGGAAAGGACATCAACGCCGAGCTTCTGGAGTTCAGGATACATGACGGCAACTGCCGCCAGCTCGGTCGGTCAAACGAAGGTGAAATCACCCGGGTAGAAGCAGAGGACAAGCCATTTTCCCCGATAATCAGAAAGCTTGATCTCTTTGAATCCAACTCCGCGGACATAAGCTGCACTCTTGAAATCAGGCGCTTCCTTTCCCACGCGCGCTGCAGACATTTTCAAATCCTCCTTTATATATCTATGCTTTTTGAGTACGTTTACGGTCGGATTATTCACAGTTTAGACCAGTGTACTTAAAAAAGACATAATTTACGACTCAGAATATTGTAAATGCACATGTAAAAAGTACATTCACATAGAGATTTAATTTCTTTTGCTTAGCCGAAATACGTTAGAATTAGTATTCAATCTCAAATCTCACTTCTCTGAAAGGAAGTCACTCGATGGGCTCAGACGCAATATTTGATCCAGATTCTTACCCCGAACTTCAGAATCCGCCGCGCATTTTGCTCGGTCCTGGACCGAGCATGGTCCATCCAAGAGTACTGCGAGCGATGGCCAGTCCGCTTGTTGGCCATCTCGATCCCTACTTCTTGGAGGTTATGGAGCGCACCCAGGATCTGCTGCGCATGGTATTTGAGACACAGAATCAATTAACCATCCCCATCTCTGGGACAGGCAGCGCATCGATGGAAGCCTCGCTTGCCAATTTGATCGAACCCGGTGATGAGATCTTCATCTGCATCAACGGCTATTTCGGAATGCGCCTCGTGGATATGGCTCAGCGGTACGGCGCTGAGATCCGTACAATCAACCGACCCTGGGGTGAGGTTTTCACAGCAGATGAAGTGCGAGATGCGCTTGCCCAGAAACCCGCCAAAATCGTAGCCATCGTGCATGCCGAGACATCGACGGGGGCTCTACAGCCGCTTGGAGACATCTCCCGGGTTGTGCATGAGAATGGCGGTCTTCTGCTGGTCGACGCGGTGACGTCGTTAGGAGGTATTCCCGTTCAGGCCGATGAGAGGGAGATCGATATCTGCTACAGCGGAAGCCAGAAGTGCTTAAGCTGCCCTCCTGGGTTGGGACCGATCACGCTCTCCCCGCGTGCCGAGCAGGTTCTTTCCGATCGTAAGAGCCAGGTCGCCAATTGGTACCTCGATTTGACAATGATCCAGAAGTATTGGGGGAGCGAAAGGTCCTATCATCATACGGCTCCGATCAGCGCCAATTTCGCGCTCTACGAGGGATTGCGCATCATCGCCGAGGAGGGGCTGGAAGCTCGTTGGGCGCGGCATCGCCGGAACGCGGAGGTCTTATGGCAGGGGGTTGAAAACCTCGGACTGGAACTCTATGTTCCGCTCGCGGATCGCCTCCCGTCTTTAACGACTGTGCGCATCCCCGAAGGTGTTGATGGTGCCCAGATACAAAGCCGATTGATGAAGGATTACAACATCGAAATAGCGGGCGGGTTGGGGGAACTTAAAGGAAAGGTCTGGCGCATCGGGTTAATGGGATATTCCTCTCGGTTGGAAAATGTGACCCTGCTGCTGGCTGCGCTGGGGGAGTGTTTGCGCTCCTAGTTATCGCTCGTTGGAAATAATATCCTAGACGACAGATCCATACGCTAATCCAGGCAAGTTTCAAATAATGCAAAGGAGAGGTGGTCATGACTGAAGAGAAGAAATCAAAGGATGATATTGGTCACGAGTTCGAGAAGCTCGGCGAGAATATCCGTCAGGCGGTTCACGGTGCTTGGGAGAGCGAAGAGAGGAAACGAATTAGTAAAGAGATAAATGATGGCCTGGTCGAAATAGGCGCAGCCTTTACACGCCTTGGAGAAGAGATCGCTGAAAACCCGGGTGTGCAGCGAGTACGTGAAGAGGTGGACGATTTAGGTGAGAGAATCCAGAGCGGCGAGGTTGGAAAAAAGATTAACGATGAATTGGTGAGCCTGCTGCAGACCATCAATCAGAAGCTTGATATCCATATAAAGGGGCAGCCAGAGGATGATATTGCTGCCGAAAACATGGATGAAGAGTGAACTTAGATTTTGACTCCAGCGATCGTTGCTAGAGATGAGAGTGACGCACCAGCACCTTTCCCCTTGTTGTTCGGGGGGTTAGGTTTGTCAGAGTTTTGGACTTGTGATGAAAATCGGAGCGCAGAGAGATTTGGTTAGGAAAACACAACTACCCAAATCCCGCCTGACAATGTCATTCTGAGTATCCGTTCGGCTTCGCTTCCCACTCCCTTCGGTCGGGGACTGCGCAGGATGAACTCCTCGACGAAGAATCTCGTTCCTGGCAAGAAGCACCCTTCTGAACGGAGAACGAGATGCTTCACTTCATTCAGCATGACAGGCTCCTTCGTAATTTCATTCTGAGGAGCAGAGCGACGAAGAATCTCGTTCCTGATAATAAGCGCCCTTCATGACGAAGAACGAGATGCTTCACTTCGTTCAGCATGACAGGCTCCTTCGTAATGTCATTCTGAGGAGCAGAGCGACGAAGAATCTCGTTCCTGGCAAGAAGCACCCTTCTGAACGGAGAACGAGATGCTTCACTTCATTCAGCATGACAGGTTCCAAAATACTGTAATGATGACATTTTTAACAGTTAAAGAAGAAATTACATTTCTCTGCGGCCGAGGAGGCTGAAATGGTTAAACGAATCGGATACATCGGACTTGGACTAATGGGAAAACCGATCGCCAGGAATTTGATGAACGCTGGCTATCCACTCATCGTACATAACCGCAGCCAGGCTGCAGTCGAGGCGTTAGTAAAAGAGGGCGCCGAACGCGCGGATTCACCCCGCGCAATCGCTGAGGCGAGTGATGTTGTCTTCACAAACCTGCCTGACACACCAGATGTCGAGCATGTCGTCTTCGGGGAGAACGGGATCATCGAGGGCTGCAAAGAGGGGATGATCTATATCGACAACAGCACGATCAAACCAGAGACAGCGCGCGAAATTGCCAAGGCGATGGCGGAGCAGGGTGCGCACGCGCTGGATGCGCCTGTTTCAGGCGGTGATGTCGGCGCGAAGGCAGGGACGCTGGCGATCATGGTCGGTGGGTCCGAATCCGCTTTCAAGGAAGCCAGGCCGATCTTGGAGGCGATGGGAAAGACGATCACCTACGTAGGTGAAAGCGGCGCCGGACAGGTCGCGAAGGCATGCAACCAAATTATGGTCGCAGCCCAGATGGTCGCAATGGGCGAGCTTCTCCTGCTGGCAGAGAAGACCGGCGTTAATCCAGAGCGTGTGATCGACGCGATCAAGGGGGGGGCAGCGCAGTGCTGGACCCTGGACAATAAGCCGCCGCGTCTCTTTGATGGAAATCGGTCACCGGGATTCAAGGCTTACATGCAGCACAAAGACCTGGGGATCGTGCTGGATACGGCGCGGTCTTACGGAATGCCACTCCCGGCGACGGCTGTTAATCAGCAGCTCTATGAGGCGATGCTTCAATTAGGGATGCGCGATCTTGATAACTCGGCAGTGATTGGTGCCCTGGAGGCAATCTCAGGAATTCAGCTCAAGAGTCACTAAGTTGTGATAAATAGCACATTCATTTCAACGGCCGATCGAACTGAATGAGCATTGAGGGGCGTCTTTGTTTCGAATGAAGCTAGCAGGCCTATGGCTGACGTTGTTTTAACCCGCTCCATAGGTTTTTGTAGGTCCAAGCAAATCCTGGAAGGAGGCATGTAGATGCAGTTCTTGAGTTTAACTGTAGAACAATGGAGTCAGATAGGTATCTCAGCGCTGATCGTCTTGGTTACCGTACTTCTCGGCAGATGGTTGGTCGGGTTTATATTACGACGAGTTTTCCGAGCTCTGGTGAAGCGAACCGAATCGTCGCTGGACGATGTCTTCATTCAGGCGCTCCTCCCATCGATGTATTTGCTTGCCATCGTTATTGCATTGAACATCGGCGTCAACCGCCTTGACTTCATCCCTGGTGCCTGGCACGGAAGGATGGGCGATATTTTCTATGTTTCTTATTTCCTGATTGCCTTCATTGCTCTATGGCGGATCATCATTCTCGTCACAAAATGGTATAGCCGCGAGATCGCCCCAAAGACTGAGACAAAGCTTGATGAGCAAATGATTCCCCTCTTCATCCGCGTGGCTCAGATCGCGTTGGTGCTCATCGCGTTAATCATGCTTCTGGGACATTTTGATGTAGACGTTAGTGCGCTCGTCGCAACTTTGGGTGTGGGTTCACTCGCCGTGGCTCTTGCGGCAAAGGAGACCCTCGAAGACACACTGGCAGGATTTGTGATCATGATCGATCGTCCTTTTCGAATTGGAGATCGGATTGAGATCCAGGATCTGGATACCTGGGGTGATGTCATTGACATCG
>JBARSI010000330.1:0-22218 GCA_049644665.1 Anaerolineales bacterium | reverse complement strand
AGTTCTTGGGCTACTTCGTTAACTGTTGCCGGGGTCTCCAGGAGAGCCAATATCTGATTCAATCGTTCGCGGTGGACAGCTATAATCGCTTCGATTCTAGCCTCGGGGTCCTCGATTGGACCTTCATGTCCACCCAAGGCCAGCCGGACTCGTTGTGTAAGGGGAACTACTTTCTGAAGCGAGGCCAGATAATGCTCAAGGCCGGTATTCAAGCTGAGGCTCTCGGGCGCCATATGCGGAGATGTTTGGTCCAAAATATGATCTGCCGAGAGCAAGATATCGCCAACGCGGGCTACGATCTGCCCGGAGCAGTGCCCGGGAACATGTACGAACTCCAAACCGTTCAATCGCATGCCAATCGCTTCGTATGAAAAATCTACTTCGATTGAGGAAAACAACTGTTTATGCAAGAGATAGAGCGTCACTAACTCCTCAGCCTTAGACTCAGGGACGCCTGATTCACCCAAGAACACGCGGAAACGAGGTTCGATTAGCTCCAATCGCTCCTCGTAATTCGTCAGCACACGCCGGTCGAGTTCGTGGATCCCAATCGGTGCACTCGTCTGCTCGCGGACATAATGCAATCCACCGTAATGGTCAATATGAGCATGGGAGATGAGGATGTGAGTTATCCGATCCCACCCCACCCTCTCCTTGAATTCCACGCGAATATGCTCAAGACCCGCATCGAGCTGTGCGTTCGCATCTCCAAATCCAGACCCCACATCGAAGAGGGCGACGAGGTCTTTCGCTATTACCAGATGCGCGTATGCGTGCATTCCAGGGAAGATGTCCAGCGGGATGCGGTAAATCCGATCTCCTCCAGAGGTTTCGAAACGAGAAATCCCCCGATCCTTCATGAGATCGAATCCCTCCCATTCCATAGTCCTTTAAGGAAGATGTCCCCGAATTGGTTTGCGATTTCCTGGGCAGACAATCTTCCGCCTGGTTGATACCAGGTAATCATCCAGTTCAAAACACCCAATATTGCGAAGGTAGTAATTACCTCATCCGTGTGACGGAAGTCTCCAGATTTAATGCCTTCCGTAAGAATCTCGCGCCAGATGGACTCCAATCGGTCACGGCGAGCGATATGCGCAGCTTGAAGATCATCCGCGAGGCTTCGATACTCCTGCATGAGCACAGCGGAAAGGTCGGTGTCCTCGGTGAGACGTCTGACATATGCTTGCATCGCTTGCCGCACTTTTTGTTCAGGCTTGATTTCGGATTTCGCAACTGCGTCAATATCCTCGATGAGAAGATCGAGGGCGCGATCGAGGATGTCGATGAGGATTTCTTGCTTTCCGGAAATATGGTGGTAAAGACTGGCTTTCTGCAGGTGAACGGCATCGGCAATATCCTGCATTGACGTGCCGTGATACCCTTTCTGACGAAAGATTTGTGCAGCCGCCTGAATGATATCTGAACGCTGCATCGATACTTACCCTACCGACCGTTCGGTAGTTCTATCGTAGCATACTCTCAAGGCCGGAGTCAAGCCACAATCAAAGAACGACTATCGAGCTTGAGTGAATTCCACCGTTCGGTTAGAATGGTGGGAGTGAAGCCCCTGTAGCTCAGTGGATAGAGCGCTGCCCTCCGGAGGCAGATGCCGGCGTTCGAGTCGCCGCAGGGGTACAGAAACCGCTTGAGGGTGATCTTGAGCGGTTTTTTCTATTGATCGGTTCATTCGTAAAAAAATTAGATGGTTTGCTAATCGATTGATTAAAACCTATCTTCTCATTATTAATTATTCGTTCGAATCGTAGGTCGATTATGCAAAGAAATATCTGAGCCCAGATCAGGCCCGAGTCTTTTGTCCCCTACTCAAAACTCACGAACCTCCATCAAGTAATGTCGAGTGGTTCCTGGCTAGATCACGTTTTCTCTTGACAGAATACCTGCACTTATATATACTTGTCATATATAACGAGTATATATTTATGAAATACCTTTTTCTCTCCTTACTCTCTAAGGAACCTACCCACGGTTATGACCTACTCCAGCAATACGAAACGCTGTTTTCTTCTGTCCTTTCACCTCTCAATGCCGGACAGATCTATACCACACTCTCCCGATTGGAGCGGGATGGGTTAGTCCAAAAACATGCGGTGGTGCAGGAAGGGAAGCCGGACAAACGAATTTATGAATTGACCGAACAGGGTCACCAGGTTCTGTTGGATTGGTTTGCTGAACCCCTCACCAATCCGCGCATCAAAGATAACTTCTATATGAAATTGATGAGCGCCCGGATAAGTGGCCTTGCAGATACCCAACACCTAATTGTTGGCCAGCGCCAGCAATACCTGCAATCCATGCATGACTTGAATAATATGGCAATTGGAGCGGATATTTCCAGAGATCCAACCAAGTTGATGCTCATCCAGGGAGCCATTTTGCATCTAAAAGCGGATCTGGAATGGCTTGATTTGTGCGAAGATGAATTTGCGTAAACCCCGAATTATCGAACCCGAAAGGGTCTCTGACACAACCAGCATAGGAGCAGACCATGGAATCTTTCATCCTGGAAACCAAAGAAGTAACTAAAGTTTTTCGCAACAACGGTAGTGAAGTTCACGCCCTTCGAGGTGTAAACCTGACCGTGAAACATGGAGAACTGGTGGCTGTGATGGGCCCCAGCGGTTGCGGAAAATCCACCATGTTGCATATCTTAGGCGGGTTAGACAGCCCTACGTCAGGCAAGGTCTTTGTGGACGGAAGGCGGATAGACAACATGAGCGAGGGGCAGCGCTCCGTTTTGCGTCGTAAACATGTGGGTTTCGTTTTCCAGGCCTTCAACCTTATTGGAAACTTGAGCGTACTTGATAATGTAGAACTTCCTGCCCTGGTGGCTGGGGAATCCACCAGCCAGGCACGCGAACGCCGGAAGGAATTATTGACCGATCTTGGGGTTAGCGACAAGGATCGTAATGTCCCCGCACAACTTTCGGGTGGGGAAAAACAACGAGTGGCCTTGGCGCGAGCATTGGTCAATCAACCCGTAATCCTGCTGGCAGATGAACCAACAGGGAACCTGGATAGTAAAACCACCTTTGAGGTCCTGAGATTGCTGCGTCAAACCCACGAGCAAGGACAAACTATCCTGATGGTGACACACGATCCCAATGTCGCCAGTATTGCCCAGCGAGTGGTCTTTATGAAGGATGGTCAGATCACCCATGAGACTGTCCTCGAAGACCAGCACGATGCCAAGACCCTCCTCGCAGGAATGCTGGATATGGAGGTTTGAGATGATTTCTGCTTTGTGGCGCAAATTACGTGCTGATCTCAAATCCAACAAACTCCAATTTGCTTTGATTTGGGGTGTTCTGGCCCTCTCAGCGATGCTGCTCATGATTTCCCTTTTAATGTTGGACAGCACCGAAGAGCCCTGGGACCGAACTTTCGAAGCGACCAACGGGCCTCATCTGTGGATACTTAGCCATCAATATGATTTGGATTTCACTCCGCTTACTGAACACCCCGCTGTGACCGAGAGCTCAGAGGTGATCCTGGCCTTAGCAGAGAATCCCATGGTGATGGGCGATGAAAAACAAGATATCTTCCTTTATGCCATGGATGTTTTACCTCGAGTGGCGCACCCCCTGATAGCTGAGGGGCGGTGGTTGGATCCCGCCAACCCTGGCGAAGTCGTGTTGGATTTTAGTCTGGCACGTTACTTTGAGTTCCAGATAGGAGATAAGATCACAATCCTGGCAGCCGATGGCAACCGCTCCTTGACGATTGTCGGTTTGGCGGTAACCGCCCACTGGTTCCCTTATAACGAGATTACAAAGGATGTCTCCCCCGGTGTGGCTTATATCAGCCAAGCGACCTTGGAAGTGATTCAGCCCGATTCAGCCTACTGGTACTCTGTTGTAGGGCTCAGGCTCAAAGAGCCGGAAAACAGCAAGGAATTTGGAGATCAACTGCCTGGGGTGTTTCCTGGTAAATTACGAACCGTCCTCGATTGGCAATATGTCAAAGAAAATGCAAGCCTGGCCAATACGCTGAATGGTATGTTCTTGGGGCTGTTCAGCATATTGGGTTTGGCGGCTGTGGGGCTGATTGTTTTCAACACGATTGGTGGACAGGTCTTGAGCCAATACCGGAATATTGGGCTGCTCAAAGCAGTTGGCGTAAAACCTTCGCAGGTGACGTTGATGTTTCTAGGTGAACACCTGGTGATTGGTCTGACCGCTGCAATTGCTGGTATTGCCATCGGATTGGTCTTAGCCCCTGATTTGGTTAGCAGTCTGGCGGAGAACTTGAACACTACGCCACCCGACATTTATGCTCCTGGGCCGCTGTTGGTCGTATTGGTGTTAGTTGAAGCGACAGTGGGACTTGCTACCTTATTACCGGCCTGGCAGGGAGGACGGATAAACACAGTGCAGGCTATCTCCGTGGGGTATCGCAGTCACCATCGCCGCGCCTCACTCCTGGCGAAATTGACCGCCTGGCTGCGCATGCCTTCGGTGGTCAGACTGGGGGTAAAAGATACCTTTTCTCGACCTTTAAGAGCGGTACTGGCTATTTCCAGCTTATTTCTGACTGTACTGGTTGCCATAACCGCGGTTGGAGCATTGACAACAACTGAGTACCTGGCCAATAACCGTGTGTACTTTAATGGCACTTCCGCAGATATGAAAGTCATTCGCAACTTTGTTCTTCCTTCAATCATTGAAGATGAGATCTTGGGTTCCCCGGAAGTAGCCGATTATTACGAAGAAATACTTCTCTTTGGTCAGGCGTCAGGGCATAGCGACCAGCCAATAGCTGTCCGCATATTGAAAGGCAACTATAAAAACTTCGACTTCCATATCAAAGAAGGCCGTATGATCTCAGCCCCAGGCGAAGCCGTCATGGGCTATGCAGTCTTTGATATGTTGGAAGTTCAGGTAGGCGACACAATAGAAATCCTGATTGATGGTTATCCAATAAAACTTGCCATCGTTGGCCGTCACACTGAGAACTTCATGTTAAACAACGTGCTAATCACAAGTTTCGAGACTTACCAGGATCAAGTGGAATCTGATCTCCAAACACAAACGTATTATGTTCAACTGAAAGATTATGAATCTGCACAGGGACTACGAAAGGATTGGCTGGACCAATCTCAGAGATTACTCAATGTCATTGTGATCACGGAAGAACCGCTTGCTTCCGTGGTCCAATTGACGAATTTGATTGTGAGTCTAGGTGCAATCCTGATGATTGTGGCGGGCACTAATCTGATGAGCACAAGCCTATTGAGCATTCGGGAACGGATACGAGACTTTGGAATTCAGAAAGCTCTGGGAATTACCCCCACGCAGATCGCTGGGAGCGTGGTAGTGGGAGCAGTAATGATAGTTTTGATCGCATTACTGATCGGTATCACGTTGGGGGTGAGTTTGATGGAATGGTTTATTAGCCAGGTCGGCATCGCAATCGGTGCCGGTCCGGATTTCTATATCATACATTGGGGGGGAATGAGCCTGCTACTCCCAATCCTGGTGCTTCTTGCCGTGGTCAGCAGTTTGCTTCCCGCCATTCGCGCCGCCCGTTTGGAGGTGGTCGAAGCGCTCAGGTATGAGTAGAAAGAAATCAAATACTCTCCGCGTTGATTGAAACACCACAAAAAAACCACCTTTGATCATTTCCTGGAGCTGTTTCTTTTCGGTAATTATTTTTTTTAACCAGTAAATAACTTTCGGGAAAGCCCAGCTTCTTCTTTTTGGCTTTTTCTATTTTGTTGTTTTCATAAAGCTGCATTACGATTGACCAGACTTGACTAATCTTCAAACCAGCCAACTTGCCTTTGCATGAGTTTCTGAAATGCCCTGATGCGCAATAAAAAGTAACAACACCATTTCTTGAATATGCTTATGCGGGTGACTAAGATTCTGAAAAATGGTATACCCCTATGACTTAATCCCCTGCATATTAGGGAAGGGTTTCAAACGGATTACATCCAAAATGGGTTATTGCAGAGCCTGGTCGATTTGGTCAGGGCGTCGTTTTACAAGTCGATCCAGGTCGCATGAAGGGTCGGCAAATCGACTGTCGCAATCGTGCTGCGCCCGTTCATCCCCATTAACTCGCCCGGGTTGAGCAAATGGCATGACCCCTCCATACCCTCATAGGCAGTATGGTCATGACCAAAGCAGACAAGATCGTAGGAGCCAGAGCGCGCTAAATCACGTGCGATCTCGGGATAATGATTCACACCGATTCTCACACCATCGATCTCGATGCGCGCAATCTCTCCTCGAAGCTGAATATTGGGATATTCCGCAGCCACCCGTGAGATTCTCCAGGGGTCGCCATCATTGTTTCCCCAGACGATGTGAACAGGTATCCCGCTGAGCCCTTCGCCAAGACGCTTGACTACAAATGGCGCGCAAAGATCACCACAGTGTATGACCGCGTCCGCTGCGCGCAGGTGCGGCATCGCCGCCTCCAACTTCCATATGTTGTCGTGTGAGTCACTCATTACAGCGATGTTCATTTCCTTCTCCAGTTCTATTTCGGTCACTCGTAATACGGAGGATGTTGATCTGTTATTCTGCAATTAATAAACGCAGGGGCGCACAAACTGCGCCCCTGCGAGATCACACTCACATATTCGCAAGCAATGCTATTTCCCTAAACGTTCCTTGAAGGCTGCGGTGAGCGCTGGAACCACATCAAATAGGTTTCCGACAATACCAAAACGCGCCAGCTTGAAGATCGGCGCTTCGGGGTCCTTATTGACGGCAACGATCGTTTTGGATGTGCGCATCCCGGCAAGATGCTGGATGGCGCCGGAAATCCCGGCGGCGATGTACAGATCGGGTGAGACGACCTTCCCTGTTTGCCCAACTTGATTAGCATAAGGGATATAGCCCGCATCAACCGCCGCACGGCTCGCCCCCATAGCCGCGTTGAGAACTGCGGCCAGATCACGTACTAGCCCAAAACCCTGTTGAGCACGCCAGATTTCCTGCTCCTTTTCGTCAGCAATCTCGTCTGGAGGTGTCAGGCCGGGGTTGTTCGATACCCCGCGCCCCCCGGAGACAATGACTGCCGCATCCGTCAGATTAACTCCCCCCTCTGCATCTTTGTAACCAAGAACCTTAGTGGGAATATCTCCGACCTCAACCTCGAGGCTCGTGACCTCCCCGCTTCGGCTTGCATCCGCCGCTGGTTTTGGGAAAGCTCGGCTTCGCACTGTGAGAATCTGCGGTTTGCGTTCTTTCGTAACCACCTTGGAGAGCAATTTTCCAGCGTATATCGGTCGAGTGGCGACCACCAATCCACCATCGACTTCGACATCGATCACATCTGGTGAAAGCCCCGTCTCAAGATCCACAGCGGTCATTGCCGCGAGCTCACGTGTCCGTCCCGATGTGGGCAGGAGAAGTACATCCGCATCAGCAGCTACTTTTGAGAGCACATCTGCATAGGGTTCCGGCCGGAAATCTGCCAGCGCGGGGTTATCGGCAACGACTGCGTCATCTGCACCATACTCGATCGCCTGCTTGGCGAGCGGTTGAACATCCTGGCCAACAATGACTGCAGTGACTCCCACACCGAGGGAATCGGCGATCGTTCGGGCAGCCCCAATCGCTTCCCAGGAAGCAGGCAAAGCTTCGCCCTTGAAGTGATCTACGTAAACAAGAACTTTATTAGTCATCAGACCACCTTCTCTTCTATTAGGCGATCAACTAACTTCGCAGCGATCTCCTCAGGGGTTTCCCCCTCTACGAACTCACATTCAGTCTCGATCTTTGGTGGCGCCCAGACTTCAGGCCAGGTGACCGCCGACTTCAAATCTCCTTCGAGGCCTAGCTCAGCGGCGGACCAGATCGGAATCTCCGCCTTCGATGCTTTGCGAATCCCCATGAAGGATGGGTATCGGGGTTCGTTGATCTCCTTGACGACGGAGATCACGGCAGGGAACGAGGCCGCGACCTGCTGCCGACCTTCATCCAACATCCGCTCGACTTCCACCTTTTTACTTTCGGGGTCCAGGGAATTAATCACCGCAACGAGCGATAACGCCGGCCAGCCCAGTCGACGTGCGACCTGCGAACCTGTTATTCCCGTATCGGTATCCACTGAGGAGCGGCCGAAGAAGACGAGGTCCACTTCGCCGACTTTCTCGATTGCCGAGGCAAGGACCTTGGAGACCTGCAGCGAATCGAGACCAGCAAATGAAGGATCACTCACGAGGATTGCATTCTCACATCCCATCGCCAGTGATTGTTTAAGGGCTTCCTTGGCGTCTTCAGGACCAAGGCTGATCGCCGTAACTTCACCACCATGCGCCTCCTTCAAGCGCAAAGCCTCTTCGACGGCAAATTCATCCCAGGGATTTAACACCAGGGGTGCATCTCCCCAGGAGATTTTCCCGTCTTCAACGGTGACCGTTGCGGCAGTATCGGGAGTTTGTTTTACACAGACAACGATATTCAAGGGTTCCTCCTTATCTTGTAGATGTTTCGACAATCCCGCATCTTAACCAGCAGCTTGCAGAGAGCCTATGACTGCCAGGCCTGCGAGTCATATGCCGGAAGCTCACATCGAATTGCTTTATCTTTACGATACCCCAGTGCATAATCCGCCTGGATTAGAGACTGGATTTCGTTGCTCCCCTCATAAATCATAGCCCCGCGCGCCAGAGGGACAAGATATTTCTCTTTTTGTTCTTCCGTTCCCAATTGAAAGATGGTCATACTTACTAAACCATTATGAACAGACATTGCCACCCGCAAAGTGGTATCTATCACTTAAAGTTCTTCGCTGGCCAAACCCAATGAGATGTAATCCATCCCTTGTCCGCCATAACGCTCAGGGATGCAAATGCCCAGGATTCCCAACTCCCCCATCATGGGCAAGATGTGAGGGGCCATCTCCTGTTCCCGATCGGCATCTTTGATTATGGGGGCGACCTCCTTACGTGCAAAGTCGCGAACCATTTTCTGGACCATCTCATGTTCCGACGTGAGACTAAAATCCATCCACGCTACCTCCACAGAAATGTTCTTCGATTATAGACGGTCAAACTGAGCGAGACAACCAATCTCCTGAATTCGGTGGGTTTTAGTGTCCATTATCATCCCACGAGGGGAAATTCATCCGGTTTGGGCTTCCCTCTATCGGTTCCTACCTCTATCGATATATCGAAGAATTTTCCGGTCTCCCCATGTAGGTCTATAATTCAATCGCAGTTCACCGGAAATAATCATGTCTGAAAAAATCCGCCGACACTGGCAAACAGTGACGATCACGGTCCTTATTTTGTTGGCCCTCGCACCATCACCGGTGGCGTTACCCCTTCTCCATCCCCTTCAAACGGCTCAGGCATCCCTTAAGATCGGCCATCCTGGGATGGCCATCGAGCAGCTCGAATATGCCCTAGAGTTTGAGGAAGCACTTGCGGGATTGCATCTGAAAGTCGCTGGCTTGGCTTTCGAGATGGATGATACAGGCACAGCCAGCACTCATTTAGATGCGCTAGATCTCCATAAATTGCAGAGCCACGAGGCCTATTGCCTCCGTCAGCGCGTAAACATCCGCGTGGGAGAGTTCGCTGGATTAGACGATGCCTGGCAAGATCTGATTTTAGATTGCCCGGAAACACTCCCGGAGATCGAGCTGCTTGCACTAGGACTGCTTGCTTCAAACGATCTCAACGAGAACCTAACAATATTTGACGCCCTGGCCAAAATGGCCTCGCTCAATGCTGAAACCGAGGAGGCTTACGCATATTTGAAAGCGGCAGTGGCACCTGTGGAATCGCTGCCGCTCCTTCATACGCTCGCACGGAGGGCAGATCTAACTCCTCCGCTTGCGATCGACCTCATTCTTGCGATCGAGAGTTCTTCCAGCGAACCTTCTTCTACAATCCTTCTGGCACAGGTGGGGCAAACCTTCGCTCGTCATGGCAGATGGAAATTGGCGCTATCCTCTCTTGAAAGAGTGCTGGAAATAGAGCCCGATTTCCATGAGGCGCGTGCCTATCTGGGTTTATCCAAAGACCAGGCTGGGCAGAACGGGTTGGATGATCTACGCGCCGCTGCCGACGGACTGCCTGACCAAGCCCTGCCGCAAGTTTTTCTAGCTCTTCATTGGCTAAAAGCAGGCGAGGAAGAGATGGCGAGAGAGGCATTGTTCGTTGCTGCTCAACTCGATCCGCTCAACCCGGCAATAGCTGCACAATTAGGTGAGGTATATGCCGGGCTTGGAGATCTCGCGACTGCATCCGTTGCCTACCACCATGCAGCAGAACTCGATCCAAAGAATCCTGCCTTCTGGCTCCTGCTTGCGAGATTCTCCAACCAATATGAAGTAGATATCCGTTCTCTTGCGCTTCCTGCCGCTCGAAATTCAATTGTTTTGAGCACGAGGGAAGCGGCCCCTCTTGCCGAACTTGCCTACGCCCATTTTCTCCTGGGCAACAACATACTGGCAGAACGCCTTCTCTGGCGAGCGGTTGCGCTGGATCCATCTAATGCACAAATTCAGTATTATCTGGGCTTGTTATTCGACACACTAGGGGACCGAAGTGGAGCTTGGGCTGCCATGCAGCTAGCCTCCTCTCTGGACACACCTGCACGTTTTCAAGCGCTGGCAGAACGCTGGCTTGAAGGGGCTGCTCGCTGAAAACTTTGTTCGCTCCAGGATTCAGGCGCGTAGAGTTTTTTCCAACATCAATCCGATTGAGTAGGCTGTGCTAGAATGCGGCTAGGTGAAAGAAAAGTGAAGATAATCCGCAGAACTTCTATCCCCGCGAGTCTGATCGCGGTCTTCTCAATCTACCTTGGATCGTGCACTTGGCTATACCCTCCAACCGGTCCGGGTGACGTCCTTTTCCAGGACGACTTCTCTCGGACAGCAAGCGGCTGGGATCGCTACCAGGATGATGTCTATCGAGCAGATTACCAGGATGGCGAATACCGCATTGAGATTTTTACGCCCGAGACCGTCGCCTGGAGCCTACCCAAGTTATCCTTCCAAGATGTTTGGATAAGCGTTGAGGCTTTGAGAGAAAAGGGACCGGAAGATAATGCCTTCGGCGTAATTTGTAGATATGAAAATCCCGGAAATTTCATCTTCTTCCTCATCTCAAACGACGGTTTCGCTGGCATTGGACGCTATGTAGATGGCGAGAAAACATTGTTAAGCGATGAATCCTTGCTTCCGACAGAAGCCGTGCACAAGGGGAATGAGGGGACTTTCATCCAGGCAAAGTGTGTCGGGGATCGCCTGACTTTGTACGTGAACAACTCACGCGTGATTGAGGTAGTCCTTGAGGATATTCGCTCGGGCGATGTAGGATTGATCGCTGGCACTTACGCCGATCCCGACGTCGAGATCCGTTTTGATAATTTCTCCACAGTCCATCCCTGAGGTTGCTCAAAACCATCGATGAAAGTGTTTCTCGACAGTATTGGTTGTCGTCTAAATCAAAGCGAGATTGAGCGTATCGGCCGCGATTTCCGGCTGGCAGGCTATGAGCTTGTAAGCGACCCAGCGCAAGCCGACCTTGCCGTAATTAATACCTGTACGGTTACTCAGCGAGCAGAATCCGATTCAAGAAAAAAAACTCGCCAGCTCGCGAGGGCGGGAGTCGATCAGATCATCCTCACAGGATGCTGGGCAACGCTGGAAGAACGCAGCGCCCTTGGACTTCCAAAAGTCACCCGGGTTGTAAAAAATGACGACAAGAGCCGCCTCGTCGCAGATCTCCTTGGCCAGCCACTGGAGCTATTTAATCAAAAGCCGCTTCAGCGCGAACCCCTTCCAGGATCGAGAATGCGTACGCGGGCTTTCATTAAAGTCCAGGACGGCTGCAACAATCATTGTTCTTTTTGCATCACAACTGTAGCGCGCGGTTCAGGCTCGAGCCTCCCTTCGGAATCGGTATTGAATGAGGTTCACGCCGCGCTCCAGGGGGGGAGCCAAGAGATTGTGCTTTGCGGTGTACATCTTGGATCTTGGGGAAAGGACCTGAGCCAAGGCAGAAGTTTACGAGATCTCATCCAGCTCATTTTAAAAGAGACGGAAATTCCTCGGCTGCGGTTATCCTCTCTCGAGCCATGGAATTTGGATGCAAATTTCTTCGCCCTCTGGCAAAACGCCCGGCTTTGCCGTCACCTGCATCTTCCTCTGCAATCAGGTTCAAATACCACGCTTCGTCGAATGGCCCGGAAAACGTCACAAGATGATTTCTCGACATTAATCACGGCTGCACGGGCAGAGATCCCAGATGTTGCTATCACAACAGATATCATCGTCGGTTTTCCTGGTGAAACGGAAGAGGAATTCAAGGAGAGTCTGGCCTTCGTGGAGGCAATAGACTTTGCTGGCGGACATGTGTTTACCTACTCCGAACGGGAGGCTACCCCAGCTGCTGGTTTCGATCATCCCGTCCCGACAGCCGTTCGACGTGAACGCAGCGAGGTGATGAGGGCGGCAATCACCCGATCGGCAGACCATTACCGCCGATCATTTATTGGAAAAATATTACCTGTTCTCTGGGAGAGCTCCAACGACCTCGGAGAGGCTGGATGGCAGCTATCAGGATTGACGGACAACTACCTGCGCGTCTTCGCAAGCAGCGACGAAGATCGCTGGAACCAGATTTCAGATGTGGAAATTAAACATCCGTTAAAAGGAGTCCTACAGGGACGAATCATCACGAACCACAGTGTGTGATCAACTTTTCGTTGAAGAGCTCCAACTTGACAGGGGTCTTAATCCAGATCAATCTCGATTGTTCTGAGCGTACTCCTGGAAGGATATGGCTTGGTTGTCCCTATGATATCGTCTTTTTAGACACTAATTCATCAAATCTGCGATAACTGGCGTCGGTGCAACCCGAAAAATGCCGTACTGTAGTCATCTGAAACCTGGGTGTGGCTATGCGAAAACAAAAAAGAGAATCCCCAAATTGCCTTCACAGCGATGAAAAACCATAGGTATAATGGACGCGTTATGAACAAAGAGACTCTCGAGGCAGACCTCAGGGAAGCGATGCGTTCGAAGGATGATGTGCGCAAACGAACTTTGCGCATGGTGCTTTCCGCGATTAAACTCGTCGAGATCGACCATCGTGACAGTCTCGATGAGCCAACCATCATGGGGATCATCCAGCGGGAGGTTAAATCCCGTCAAGAGACAATTGAAGAAGCCAAGCAATCAGGACGAGATAAGCTCCTCGCCTCCACGCTTGAAGAGATCAAAGTTCTACAGGTTTATCTTCCCCTGCCTCTCGGGGAAAATGAGCTTACCGAGCTCATTCAAAGAGTGATCGAGGAAGTTGGCGCGTCCACTCCTCAGGACATCGGCAAAGTCATGAAAGCCATCATGCCTCAGATACAAGGACGGGCTGACGGAAAAACTGCCAGTGACCTCGTTCGAGGGCTTCTCTCATCTCCACAGAAGGATTAATGGACGACAGTCTTAGCACGAATCTAACCACGCCTGAGCGCTTAGGGAATGCCTTATCGGCAGCCCGTCTTTGGTTCATTCTACTTTTCGCTGTCATTGGAACAATCGCCGCGATCTCGATTCCCGTTAACAACAACGCGCAAACATACGGCTTGCAGGTGAACGGCGTCGCTCCGCAAGATATTCATGCTTTATATGATCTGTCTTATGTCAGCGATATTTTAACTAAGCGAGAGCGAACCACAGCGAGCGAGAGCGTACCGCGGGTGTATGACCAACCAGACACGAACGTTACGAGGCAGCAATTAGAACGGCTCCAAGCCGCGCTCACATTCATTGATTCTGTCCGCAGTGATTCTTACGCCGCGGAGGAGGTAAAGCTTTCCGATTTGAGCTCAATGTCCGATATCCGCCTGGATGCCGAGATAGCGCTATTGATCTTAACGCTGTCAGACTTGCACTGGCAAGCGGTCAAATCTGAAACTCTCACCGTCGTTGAGCAAGTCATGCGCAACGAAATCCGCGAAGGTCGCATTGAGGAAGCGCGGAGAGCCATCCCTGCATTGGTAAGCATTTCCCTTCCCGAAAATCAGGCAACTACCGTCGAAGCACTCGCTCCGTCGTTCGTAACTCCTAATGCGATTCTGAACATCAATGCCACAGACGCCGCCCGAAATGAAGCCAGAGAAGCCGTCGAACCGGTCATTAGATCATACGCGGAAGGAGAGACAATCATAAGCAGGGGAGAAGTTGTCGGGGCACTTGAAATCGAAGCACTGACCAAATATGACCTTCTCCGGCCCCCAAACCCTTGGCTTGAAGTCTCGATCCGTTCTCTATTGGTCATCCTCCTGATCGGCATTTTCGCGATCTTCGCCTACCGCATACATCCCAAGAAAATAACCAGGGCCAGTCTCGCGTTTACGCTTAGCCTGCTCTTTATCATCATTACGCTTAGCATGCAAGCCTTAATCCCCGGTCGAACCGTGTTTCCCTACATTTTCCCTTATGCCGCTCTTCCTATTCTGGTCACAGTCTTTTTTAGCCCCAGCCTGGGAGTGATGATCTCGCTTCTCACCGGGACCCTGGCGGGTTATCTAGCACCCCGTGGTCTCGAACTTGCCCTATATGCCATCATCAGCGGGATCCTTGCGTCATTGATGATCAAGCGAGCCGAGCGATTGAGTTCCTTCATCTCTGCCGGTTTAGCTGCCGCGCTGGGTTCTGCCCTTGTTATCGTAATCTTCCGCATCCCTGATCCCGCTATGGACATCATTGGCAAAACAACTCTTTTGGGGGTTTCGATCATCAGCGGTTTGCTTTCTGCAAGCCTGGGCTTTGGTCTACTGCTAATCATTGGCAATCTTCTTGGCATAACAACGAACCTGCAGCTGCTTGAGCTATCTAGACCGGATCATCCTCTGCTCCAGCAAATCCTACGCGATGCCCCCGGCACATACCAGCATAGTCTTCAGGTAGCAAACCTGGCGGAGCAAGCCGCGCACGAGATTGGGGCGAACGCCCTGCTCACGCGCGTTGGCGCTCAATATCATGACGTCGGGAAAACTCTTCATCCACAATTCTTCATTGAGAATCAGGTGCCTGGACAAAACGTCCACGACCAGTTAGACCCGAAAACAAGTGCCAATATCATCCTGTCGCACGTTCCAGAAGGCTTAGTTCTGGCGCGCAAACACCGTATCCCGCAGAGCATCCAGGCCTTCATCGCCGAACACCATGGCACGCTGGGGGTCTCATTCCAATATAACGAAGCACTCGAAGCCGCCGGCGGAGATGCCGATAAAGTAGATAAACGGGATTTCACCTACAAAGGACCTGTCCCCCTTTCTCGAGAGACCGCGCTGCTCATGCTCGCCGATGGCTCGGAAGCTGCTATCCGCGCCAAGAAACCCCAAAGTGAGGAAGAGATCAATCAGATCGTCCAGTGGTTAATCAACGACCGCATAGAAAAAGGACAGCTCGACAAGACAGATCTCACTTTACGGGATCTGAGAACCATTCGGCGATCCATCGTAAAGACACTAGCAAACATCTATCATCCACGAATCCAATACCCAGAAACACCATCTGAGGAAAACCAAAGCCTGGAAGACACACTGCCTGTGCAATCCACATAGATGGAACACTCATGACCCATCTGGCTCGAGTTGAGTCCAACGCTGAATACATTGAACATGCTTCTGACGTAGAACGCGCTGCGTTAGGTGCACTGAATGCAGAGAAAGCTGAAAGCGGCGCTCTCACAATCGTTCTAACCGATAGCGCTCAGATACAGACATTGAATCGGGAATTTTCCGGCAAAGACATTTCCACAGATGTGCTCTCCTTCCCCGATGGCACCCTTGACCCAGATCTAAACATGATGTATTTCGGAGACATCATCATAGCCGTGCCAATCGCGCAAGAGCAGGCCAAACGCTTAGAACATTCCCTGAACGATGAACTGATGTTGCTGACTGTACACGGCACATTGCATTTACTCGGATTTGACCATGCGCTCCCCCAGGAAAAAGATCGGATGTGGGCTCATCAAGAAAGCATCCTGAAGCAATTAGGAATCACGATCCAATCACAGGGACGAAACGAATGACATCTCCCAAAAGGGCTCAATCCCGTCTTGCCTCTTTTCATCACGCCTTTTCAGGCTGGCTGCACGTTCTTCGGACTCAACGAAATGCCTGGATTCACGCGCTGGCAACGTTTATTGTATTTGTGATTGCATTGTGGGTGGGTCTAGATAGACTCTCTTGGGCAATGCTCCTTGTTACAGTTGGATTAGTCTGGATCTCGGAATTTCTAAATACCGCACTCGAGGCCATCGTCGACCTGGCGAGCCCTGATGTCCACCCTCTTGCTCGGGTTGGAAAAGATGTCGGTGCAGCAGCAGTCTTGATTTCCGCACTTGTCGCCATCATCGTTGGTCTCCTCATCCTGGGTCCTCCCTTATTGGATACAATCTCCTCGCTCTATTAGGCCAACCCCCTGTCCACGCTGGTATGCCTACCTGTATAGAACTTTGAGTTCATTGCAGGGCTTGTTGTTCTATGCCATAATTCGTGATGTCGAGATAAACTGACTAATTTCTTTGGAGCAAGGGCATCAACACATGGAATCAACGGAACTGCGCGGAAAACTTTATCGAGCTGCTACAAGTTCTTTCGATATCCACAACCCAATGCGGGCTCTTACTAGCCTGCTTCTCCTTACTTGCGAATTGGTCGCAGCAGACCGAGCTGCGCTATACGATATCGATACGACGGATTCGGGGTATACCCCTCGCATCGCCCACGGACTACCCTTGCGCGATCTCGGTCGGGTTGCTCTCGGCTCCGACCACCCTCTCCTGCTGGAAGTTTTCTCCTCAAAGCGCGCAATTTCCACGAATGGGGAAACCGGATCGCTCGGCTTACCCCTTGCCCCCGGCACCGTCGCATGTGCGCCTTGCTTGAGCGACGACAAGGTCATCGGCCTACTTTTTACAGCAAGAGATCAACCCAATCCGTATGGTGAAATAGATCTAGGAACGCTCGAAGTGCTTGCCTCGCGAGCGGCAGATGTCTTTACATTAGCCCAACAAACTACCAGCCAGAGCTACCTCCTGCATAAGCTTTCTCTGCTCTACCAGGCCAGTCATGCCATCACTGGCACACTGGATCGGCAAGAAGCAATCAAGCAAACTGCAGCTCACCTGCTCAAAGCGACATCAGCCGACACTTGTGAAATATTCGCCTTCGATGAAGGCAAGGGCGAGACATCCCGCTTCCGGCAACAGCTAGGAAAATCGATGCAGCAAACGGTTGTCTCTCTTGTGGCTGACAAAATGCCGGATTACCCAGTCCACCAGAAGGTTCAAAAAGGACTTAAACCCGAGATCATTAGCCTCACTCCACCCAGGGGATCTGCGAAAGATATCGCAATGCTCGAAGCGGAGGGGATCTCCACTGCAGCTATTTTTCCATTAGCCACGCGAAAAGAAACCCTGGGCTTGGTCCGCCTTATTTACATCAAGGGAGGACATGATGTAGATGAGCAGGAACTTGAACTCGCTCAGGCGATTATCAATATCGGGACCGTCGGCATCCAGGACGCGATCCATTTCGAAACAGCGGAAGCCCGTGCCGTCCAGTTACAAGAATTGAGCATAATTGGCAAGGAGATGACATCCACGCTTGACCTGGAAGTCGCACTTCAAAGAGCGATGGAGCAATCCCAAAACCTTTTAAAAGCAGAAGCAGTCGTTCTCTTCCTGCTTGATGACGACCGGGAAAGATTGATATTAAAAGCCAGTGGTGGCGCGCGGATGAGAATTCGCGATGTGGCTATTCGGCTCGAAGAGGGGATCGCCGGATGGGTCACACGCAACAAAAGCCCTCTGATTGTGAATGATGTTCGTACTAACCCCCTATATCAAAGCGCGATCGACGGCCAAACTGGCATCCTGACTACATCAGTACTTTGCGTTCCACTTCAACAACGTGGCGAGGTCATGGGCGCCATCCAGGCCGTCAATCACCCTCGCGGTGCATTCACCGAAACAGATCAACAACTTCTAACTTCGATTGCTTCCTGGGCTGCAGTTTCCCTCGAAAATGCCAGCTTGTTCCAGGGTGTGACGGATGAGCGCTCACGCCTCGAAACCACCTTGATGGAAACAGCTGACGCGGTGGTTCTAACGGACATCAGCGGTCGCATCATCCTGATCAATCAAACTGCTGGGAAAGTCTTTCGAATTAACCCTGACCTGGCCAAAGATCGCTTCGCGTCTGACATCTTCATCGATCACCCGCTTGGTGAACTTCTGATGGAAGATGAGATCACCTTTCCAACAAGTATCGAGGTGACAACACCCACAGAACGGGTTCTCTATGCGACAATCAGCGAAATCACAGATGTCGGGCGGGTTGCGGTTATGCAGGATATCACTGCCCTCAAGCAGATCGATCGAATGCGCTCTCAACTTCTTGGCACCGCCGCCCATGATTTGAAAAACCCTCTCAATGCAATCCGCTTAGGGGCAGATTTACTCAATGATGCCGAATTGAGCGATCAGCAGCGCAAGGCGCTTAACATGATGCAGCGCGCAACTGACAGCATGACAAACCTCATAAGTGGCTTACTCGAAACGATCCGCGTAGAGTCAACTTCGAACATTGCCTATGAACCCTTTCCAATTCACGATTTAATTTGGACCACAATCGAGGATCTAAAACCTCTCTTCGATGCCAAGAAACAAACGGTGGTTTATAAACCGCCCGATGAATCGCTGATGATCTTCGGCCATGCTAGCCGCTTGAGCTCAGTTATGTCGAACATCTTGAGCAACTCGATTAAATACTGCAAGGATGGGGCGCGGATCGAGATAACGATTCGTTGGGATGACGATGAAGTGGTTATCAGCGTAATCGATGATGGACCTGGCATCCCCGTGGACGAAATACCCCATGTATTCGATCATCTCTTCCGTGGTCGGGTGACGGTAATGGATCCGAACAACCCCATTGATGGTACAGGTCTTGGTCTGGCTCTCGCCAAAACCGTTGTTGAGCAGCACGGGGGTCGGATTTGGGTCACGAGCCAGGAGGATGAGGGGAGTACGTTCAGTTTCACCATACCGCGCGAGCCTACTCCGAAAACTGGCTCACTCCGCAGAGAAACCGAGTAATTTACGCCTCCGCCGGAAGAACATCCTTTCCTTGGAAAGGCATCTTGCCGACATCCAAGCATCTATTAGATTCCGCAAACGTAAGCTGAATACCAACTCACAAAAGATCAATTGAGGATGGGTAACCTTGGCATTTTCAGATTTTTCATTTGGAACCGTAGGCACGCCCAGCTCCACCCCTAAGAAGCCCGGAGGGACAATCGGTACAATCCGGTACCTTTCTGAAATTGAACTCCTTGCCTTCGAGATTGGCTGGGTTCGCTCCGTGAGAGTTTCAGAGAAGACATGCGCGGCAATAAAGAAAACCGCTGAAGAATCGGGGGTGCACCTCAGCGTACACGCTCCATACTACATCAACTTAAACGCCAATGAGGAGGAGTGGCCCAAGAGCAGGAAGCGCATTATTGATGCCGCCTTCTATGGGAACCTCGCTGGAGCGACGGATATTGTTTTTCATCCGGGTTCCTATTTCGGTCAACATGCCAAGGATGTCTTGCCAACGGCGATCCAAAGGCTGCAAGATTGTGTAGATGAGCTCCGGTGTCAGGGAAACCCGGTTGTACTACGGCCTGAAACCATGGGGAAAGCCGCCTTACTAGGATCACTTGATGACACACTCTTGTTGTCGAAAGAGATATCAGGCGTTGAGCCCTGCCTCGACTTCGCCCACCTTCATGCACGAGCCGGTGACGGCTCCATCAACTCTTACCCTGAATGGGTAGAGATTCTAAAACGGTATAAGGATTTCCTTGGAGAGCAGTCTCTCACGCGCCTCCACTGCCACCTTTCTGGCATCGAGTATGGCCAGAAGGGCGAGAGAAATCACCTCATGCTGAACGAGTCCGATTTCGAGCTCACTGCTCTACTCCGGGCGCTCGATGCATTTAATTGCGGGGGGCGAATTCTGTGCGAGAGCCGGAAAGATATGGATAAAGACGCGCTGCTTATTATGAAGACCTGGAAGGAAGTCTCAGACTAAAAGCCGTCCGCCTCTCCAAGCGGTCTGGACATTACAACACACTATCTAACCAACCTTAGGTCAGTCAGCCACCACCTAACAAATAAAAGATCCTGCGAGTCTGCACCCACAGGATCTTCAATGCGATTAGCTGCGCAAAGCTGGATACTGGTTAATGCATTAATTCGTCTGCGAGATCGGTGGGCTGTCCCGGAGCGCCTCCGGGCGGGCATTACCCAAGTGCTCCGGCCTCTGTGCTGGGATATGGCCCGCACCCACAACAACGGCGAGCAATTCGCCATTCCCGAGATCCCTTGCCCCGACGATTGCAGCCATGCCGATCTCGAGATCCCCGAAACTATTCACGCTTCCATCTCGGGATTTGTATTTGGTCGAATCATCCACGGAGAAGGTTTTCTGATCTCCGGAACGGGTTTCTACCGTAAAGGAGTTGCTTCCGAGCGAGACGATCTTCCCGGCAGCGGTGACTACATTGGGGCGTTCGGGACGGTCTTCAGGATTACCAGCCAGCACAACTAAAGCCTGATTGGTCCCATCTTCCATTTTAATCGCGCCTACCATGGCAAGCATTCCCTGCTTGAGATCATGGATTCCGGTTATCGACCCATCGCGGCTTCTGAATTTCGTCCGCTCCCTGGTGCTGAAAGTAATGCTTTCACCTTCATTTGATTGGACAGTGAAGGTCTCCTGCCCGGGGACGACACGGGTAATCTCGCCAGTAGTTCGAAACACGCGGTCACGGATATCTCCGCCTGGAGTCCCAGCCGCCACAACGAGGGCAACGATTCCCTTATCTTCTGTATCCGCTGCCGTGACAAGGGCGACCATTCCAGGCTCCAGATCGCTCAGCGCGGTCACTTCCCCATCACGACTGCGGAAACGGGTGCGGTCGATGACGTGGATGTTTAGATTGCGCCCCTCCTCAGTGAGGAGTGTAAAGGAACGATCGCCTAAACTGCCAACCTCGCCCTTCAAGCGCATTAACTCGGGTAATTCTTCAGGAGTGGCAGCAAATACTTCTGAGGCGTTAATCGTCCCGTCCCCTCGCTCCTGACCCATGACGACGGTCCGCATGTCAACGACTAAATCCTCAAATCCTTGAACGGAACCGTCGCGGCTGCGATACTTAGTATTGCCCGTGACCTGTACATGAACGTCGCCGCCGCTAAGCGTGCGGACTGCAAACGTCTGTCCGGGGAAATCCACGTTGAGAATAATCCCTGCAATCCGGATTTGATTATTCGGTGCATCACCCTCGGCATAAGCAACCCCTGTTAATACCAGAGTAAGAGCAGCGGTAACCAGAATGATTCGCATCCATTTTGTGAACATCACTTACCTCCTTGTATTTATATACACTCATAGCTTCAAGGAAAGGTGCGAAGAGATCATGTCGAGCTTGTAAAAAGGCTGTAAAGTCCTGGGGGGATTCTTGATCGGGTTTCTACCTGGATCAGACAGCGACAGATGGAGCACAGTGGATGCTGCAAGATAGAGCCGCATGGCGCAAGCGTTCTACCCGGGGAGAAGACAAATCCATCTGCCAATTGTGATGGACATCAATGCGGGTGCATAGAAGTGCTGCCCACACAGAAGGCCGAGAATTACACAATAAGGCCTCGGCAATATCGATTAGTTAGAAAATTGGAATTGTTTGGTATATCCGTGTCTCGGTAGCGTCTTGTCCACACTATTTTGGTGGAAAAGTGCTTACCTGATCGAAAATCCAATCGCCTCAATCGAGCTCAAAGAACCTTGAGGATCAATCCTCGGGAAATTGTAGTTCCTCTTTACCGGTCAACTTGTCATGGATGCGGCTGATCACGGTGTCGAGGTGCCGGGGTTGGTGGACGAAATCGAGATCATCCGTGCGAATCGTCAGCACCGGACAAATATCGAAACGATCTATCCACTCTACATATAAAGATTCAAGCAGCTCGAGATACTCCTGTGTGATACCCAACTCCATATCCCGGGCTCGTTTCTGGATCCGTTCCATCAGAACGGGGATCGGCGCTTTCAAATGTATTAGAAGGTCTGGGGACGGCAGTTTTCCTACGATGAGGTCGAAGACCTTACGGTAGTTCTCGTAGTCGCGATCAGAAAGTGTACCTAATCTTAGAGCAGCGCGGGC
>JBARSI010000329.1:0-1982 GCA_049644665.1 Anaerolineales bacterium | reverse complement strand
GAATATCCCTGCAAAAATGGCCAGCCTGGGCTAAGAAAAACCTGCTCTCCACTGACGACGTCGTTCTCGAAGCCACCACCAATGCCTGGGAGATCTATGACCAGGTCGCTCCTCTGGTTGATAGAACCATCGTCGCTCATCCCCCAAAGGTCAAGTGGATCGCTGAAGCTCGTGTCAAGACCGATCGGCACGACGTCCTCCGGCTGGCTCATCTCCTCGCCGCCGATCTCATTCCTGAAGTCTGGGTTCCTCCCGTCGAAGTGCGTGAACTCCGCTCACTCATGGCCCACCGTCGTCGCCTGGTCCAGATGAGCACTCGGGCTCGCAATCACCTGCACAGTCTGCTCCATCGGTACAACCTCAAGCCCCCTCAAGGGAAGATCTTCACCCAGAAGCATCGGGAGTGGTGGCATAAACTCGATATCTCCCCCACTCAGCGAATGCGTGTTCGTCATGATCTAGCCACCATCGATCACGTCGATGAACTGCTCGCAGAGATCGAGAAGGAACTCTATCGGCTCAGTACTTCAGAGCCCTGGGCTGATCAGGTGCCCTTTCTGCTCCAACTCCCCGGCTTTGGTCTGATTGTCACCTTGACGGTTCTTGCTGCCATTGGCGATATCTCTCGCTTCTCCCGCCCCAAGAAGCTCGTGGGCTACGCCGGCCTGGGCGCATCCATCCACTCCAGCGGGGATAAACACCGCACAGGACGTATCACCAAGCAAGGCCGCAAAGAGCTGCGTTGGATCCTGGTCGAAGCCGCCTGGCGTGCCGCTGACACTCACCCCTACTGGAAAGATCAATACGAGCGACTGGAACGGCGCATCGGCTCTAAAAAAGCAGCAGTGGCAATCGCCCGCAAGATGTTGGTTGCCGTCTGGTACATCCTGACCGAGCGCACTGCAGATCGTCATGCTGATCCAGACAAGGTCGCTTTCAAGTACATAATGTGGTCCTGGAAGCTAGATGACGTGAAGCGTCAGGGGATGAGCACCCGGCAATGGGCTCGTTACCACTTGATGCGGTTGCAGCTTGGAGAGGATTTGACGCACATCATGCGCGGTGGAAATCGCTACCCAATCGCGCCTGATGAGGAGATCAAGGCGTTGCTGCCTGATCTTCAAGCGGCGGACTGATCTGAGTCCACCCACAACCCAAGAAGATTGAACATCCCTCCGCCAAAACATAGGCCCGGCGGTGGGCCGGGCGAATGCTGCATATCAATAATTTCGCGATGAATCTCAGATTGGGGCTTGACTCTCCAACTCATCGGTAGGCGATGCATAAGTATCACTATCCAGCAGGCCTATCCGCCTGCATTCCCTTTTCGTGAAAACATCCAAAGAGCAAGAACAAATATCCACTGAAACTGAATCAAAACCACAATTCTTTCGGTTAGTCCCATGATCGGACTTCCCGCCTTCGCAAGAAAAAAACCTGTTGAAAGAACAACTGCACCGACGGTGATAAATGAATATGTCCGAAACCTCGGAAAAAGCCCTGTCCGATTAAGCCAGATGCCTATGAGTGCCATGGAGGGAATGGAAAGTAACGTAATGACGCCTCCCAAGATTATATGCATCTTGCCAGGAAAAGTTGGAAGAGAACCCCAGGCATCTTGGGGAAAAATGGTCGCAGTAAGCACACTCAACAATCCCATAGCCATGAACATCGATGCTCCAACAACTCCTATCTGCCCGAACAGCTTGCTTCTCTGCACCAATTGCAGCACCCCGATGCCAAACAATACCAGGAGGAGAGCATAAACTGCATTGAGAATGTCCAGCAGGAGTTTGTTGGGTGACCCAGGCGAGAATAATTCACTGACAGTATCTGAGAGGTGACTATACCCCGGTCTTATGGCACCGCCCAGAATGGCTATGAACACAAATAACAAGGGAGCGATCCCTCCGCACATAGAAAGAAACCGTTGGTTCAATTTCCCTCCAAATGATCTAGTCTTTGATGCATCGCCTAACAGC
>JBARSI010000328.1:0-12364 GCA_049644665.1 Anaerolineales bacterium | reverse complement strand
GTATCGCGGGTGATCTGAAGCGCACCCTCGTCGTCGCCCTCTACTGGAGATTCAATCTGGTCTGGTTCTTGAATGGTTTCCCCGTGTTTACTCTCTGCGCCAAAGGATTCAGAGGATGTTCGAATCGTCAAGCGTACACGCGCCTGTCGTACACCGAAGCCGAGCAGCCCTTTTGTGCCTTCATCTAATACTTCCACATCAAATTTATCAGGAGGCAAGCCCCACTCTTTGGCGCCCTTAAGTACGGCTTCTTCAATTGAGGGTGCTATCGCTTCGATACTCGTTCTCGTCTCATTCATCTCGCAACCTTCCAATTAATAGTGACCTCGTAATCACTCCAAATTGATGCAGCCTAAGATGCAGGGCGTTCTCGCACTCTTCTCATGATATATCCCTGGATGATCCCGAGCAGGTTAGATGTGAAGAAGTACAACGCAAGACCGGAGGCCAGGGAGTAGGCAAAGTAACCCAACAGGAGAGGCATATACAATCCCATCATCTTCGTCATGGACTGGTTTTGAGCATCGGGGGATGCTGGCGTGGTTAGCTTTGTTTGCAGATAGGTGGTGATAACTACGAGAATTGTCAATACAGGGATCGCAAAGGGCAGGAAATCCAGTGTAAGCCGTTCCGGCTGGCCCAAATTCATCCAAAGGAATTCGCTGTTCATTGGGATTAAGCGGGTGGGAGTGAATGGATAAAGGAGTTTTGAGAGATCAAATAATTGCACCGGCGTAGCCGCAAGAGTGCGGATCACGGCCTGGTAAAGACCGATGATAATCGGGAATTGGATGATCAACCCCAGGCAACCACTCATTGGGTTGTAGCCCACTTCTCGGAACAGTTTCATTTGCTCTTCTGAGAGTTTCTGTTTGTCTTTTTTGTACTTCTCTTGCATTTTCTTGTAGCGGCTGGAGCTTTGGATTTCCTGCATCACCATCGTGCTGCGCATTTGCTGCATGGTGAGAGGCAAAGTAATGAGCCTCACCAGGGCGGTGAAAATGATGATCGCCCAGCCGAAGTTCTGCCCGAGTAGGCCATATATGAAAATCAGTGCGTTGATCATCGGTTCAAGAATTATTGTGTTCCACATACAAGGTCACCTTTGTTTTTACTTAGGTTCGATAATGCATCGGGCAGCGCCCGTGCTCGGGTCGACACTAAAAACCACACATTCGCTCTCCATCGCCGGCACGAGCAGGCCATAATCGGTGGGGATCGAATCTGCGAGCAGCCGCCCTACCATAGTAGCGCTGCTTGGCCATACTGGATTGCCGTTTTCAACCAGGAGCGCAGTAACCTCGCCCGTTTCGCTTATGAAGAAGACTCTGTCCTCCAGGATCGTGGGAGAGGCGGCGGAACTGCCAGGCAATTCCTTGCGCCACAGTTCGTTTCCGGTGGCGGTTTCTATCGCGTAAGCTGTACCAGATACGTCTGCGAAGATTGCCACACCGTCAAGGATTGCGGGGGCACCCCAGATCGCGCCCTCTGCTTTGAACTGCCAGATGAGCTCTCCATGGCTGTTACTGAGGGCGTAGAGTATCCCCTCAACAGTTCCGGCAAAGACAAGATCTTCAGTGAGAGAGGGGGAGTCGGAAATAGCAGAACTCAGATCTGCTCGCCAAACCTCGCGGCCCGTTTCAAGATCCAGAGCGTAGATGTGGTGATCCAGGGATGATAGGTAGATTCGGTCATCTTGAATTTTCGGCGAGGACCAAAGTGCATGCTGCGCCTCGAATGGCTTGTCCCATATTGGTTCACCGCTGGCAAGATCAAGCGCGTATAGGTGCTTGTCAGCAGAGGGGACGAGAACCAGGTCATCGATGATTACCGGTCCACCGATTATGCGATCGGAAGCTTCAGTGAATGACCAGAGGATATTGACGAAGGAGTCATTCACCGCCAATGCAAGGATTTCGTTGTTATAACCCCCGATGACGACGATACCACCCGGCCCGATGGCCGGAGGGGCATAGAACGTGAGGGCGCGATCTGCTTCCGGCGGATAACTCCATACCTCACGTCCGCTTGAGAGGTCGACAGCGCGTACGTATTCGTTGAAAGCCAAATAGGCGGTGTCCTCGTTAACTGTTAATCCCGGCCAGCTCGAGGCAGCCATGATGCTGCTAGAAGAACAACCCGCTAGCAGGAGGGCAGAAAGGCCAAGGATTAAGGGCAGATAATATTTCTTCAATGGAACGAATGCTTTACTCATAATTCTCCTAAGGAACGGGATCATACCCGCCGGGGTGTAAAGGTTGGCAGCGCAGGATACGCCAGATAGATAGTGCGCCGCCTTTGATGATGCCGTATTTCGCAATCGCCTGGTAGCTGAAGTGCGAACAGGATGGTTCGAAACGGCAGGTACCCGTTGGTAACGCTGGAGAGATCACCTTCTGGTAGAGTCGGATGAGCATAAGAAAAGGTAGGCGGGGGAGATTTGTCAGCGTTATGGGAATATCCATCAGCCCCGGTTCTAGATCATGCATGTGATAACTCATAATTTGCCCGTTATTTACCGAACAACCCTGCACGCTGAATGAGGTTTGTAATTGCTTCTTGGATCTCGATCCAAGAACTTTCAAAAATCATCGGGCGTGCAATTACCACGATATCCCAGCCAGGTTCGATCGCAGCCAAGTGCCCTCGGATCGCCTCACGCAGGAGGCGTTTCGCCCGGTTTCTTCGCACCGCAGAGCCGAGAGCTTTACCAGTTGTGAAGCCAATGCGTGAGATAGAACGATTGTTAGCGCTGGCTATCAGAATGGCAAACGGGTGGGCAAAGGATTGTCCCGTGAGCCGCACCCGCTGAAAGTCCGACGATTTCTTTAGCCGGTATTTTCGGTTCATCCGCTTGGCAGGTTGAAGCAGGTGTTTACCTCATGAGCGCGGCCAATCAAGCCTTCCAGTTGACTTTCTTGACGTGCTCGTTCATCCGGACCGTGAGGTGATGACGACCTTTAAGGCGGCGAGCCTTGAGAACAGACCGACCGCCCTTTGTTTTCATCCGGGATCGAAATCCATGCACTCGAAGTCTGCGACGTATCTTCGGTTGATATGTGCGTTTCGGCATTCAAATTTCCTCTAGTAATTATTCATTTCACAAAGCGTGCAACCGGCAGATTATACCGCGCGCCCTGTAGCCGGTCAACGGATAATAAAGAAGGTCGCTGGGTGGGATGGCTTGATGGGCGTGATCTTTACCTCATATGTATGATGGATGTTCCTTCCTTAAATATAAATCTGTCGTGAGGGATTCTGAGGCAAAGGTTGGTGACTAGTTTTTCCTATTTAATCATCTTCCAAGCGTTGGATACGGGCTCCTAGGCCCTGAAGTTTCTCGTCAATTCGTTCGTAGCCGCGGTCGATTTGGCCTATGTTCCTGATGCGAGAAGTCCCCTCAGCAGTGAGTGCTGCCAGCGTGAGTGCAAGCCCGGCACGAATATCGGGGCTTTCGAGCGGCTCGCCGAAAAGCTGGCTGGGTCCTTGGACGATGGAGCGGTGGGGATCACAAAGAATGATGTTCGCTCCCATCGATACGAGTTTGTCGATGAAGAACATCCGTGTCTCATACATCCAATCGTGGAAAAGTACAGTGCCCTTACATTGCGTGGCGACAACAATGGCAATGCTCATAAGGTCGGTCGGGAATGAGGGCCACGGCATTACGCTAATCTGAGGAATTTTCTCTCCGATATCGAACTCTACTTCCATCTTCTGATCAGCGGGGACGAAGATGTCCTGTCCATCGATCTCCCAATCGACGCCCAGCTTATTGAAAACGAGGCGTGCCATGGCTAAATATTCAGGGGCGGCGTCCCGGATCGTGATCTCACCCCCTGTTATCACAGCGGCACCTATAAAACTCATCACTTCAAGGTAATCTGGACCGATTGTGTGCTCGCCTCCATGAAGTTTCTCCACACCGGATATTTTCAGGGAGTTTGAGCCAATATTTTCAATATTCGCTCCAAGTTGATTCAGGAATATACAAAGCTCCTGAACATGGGGTTCGGAGGCTGCATTCAAAATCATCGATTCGCCTGAAGCGACAACGGCGGCCATGATCGCATTCTCTGTCGCAGTGACGCTGGCTTCGTCAAGGAGGATTTTCGTGCCCGAGAGCCCCTGGGGTGCGCGCATGGAGAATTCTTTTTCGCCGTACTTTACATCAGCTCCCAGATGTTTGAGCGCCATGATGTGTGTGTCCACGCGACGGCGTCCGATGACATCGCCGCCTGGCGGCGGTAAATCAATCCCCCCCTTTCGCCCCAGCATAGGTCCGGCAATGAGAATCGAAGCGCGAATTTTCCTGGCTAAATCCGGATCGAGATCACAATCTCGAACTTCTTGAGCGTCCACACGCCATGAGTGAGGCTTAAGGTCATCGAACTTCACGCCCATAGTCTCGAGCATCTGCCTCATCACCTGCACATCACCGATCTGAGGAACGTTGTGCAAGACCACAGGTTCATCAGTGAGAAGGCACGCGGCCAGCAGCGGAAGCGCGGCGTTCTTGTTGCCTGATGGCGTGACTTCACCTTTAAGTGGATATCCACCTTCTATAAGAAATGTGGGCATGGTTCATCCTTTTTTCTTGAAGATAATTTCGTCACCCGGGTTGAGATTGAGTGTTTTCGCTGCATTCCCGCCATTAATGGCGATTTCAAGCAGGCTTGAACTCCCGATATAGGCCAGCCCCTCGCCCTGCGGAACATCGCCGAATGTTCGACCCAATGGTACTACATCCCCCTGAGGGAGGATCACCTCGTAATCCTGGGCTACGAGGGTCTGTCCTGAAAACGATGGGATCCAAGGCTTGAAGGTAAGATTATCGTTCGCGATGTCGAACCTGCCAATACTCGTAATCAGGTTACCAAAATGGTCGCGGTGCATAATTTCGCCCTGGATTGATCCCGCCCCCAAATCTTCTAACAGCGGATCAGGGAGGCGAACGAGATCTTCAATAATCGGGCCGAATTCCTCGAGCGGTATATCTTGCGCTAGATGGGCTGCCGCCGGGGCAAAGACATCCCTCCCGTGAAAGGTATGGCTGATTGTTCCCAGTTGATAATCAGGGTTCATTAATGCTGCTGCCTTGTACTTGTCTGTTGAATAAAGCAAGAAGCTGAAGAGACCGTTATCAGGACCGACGCAATAGATGCCGGGCAGCTCGATCGCAATTGCCTGTCTATTTGTCCCGACTCCGGGGTCAACGACCGCCAGGAGGATGGTGCCGGGTGGGAGGTAGGAGCGGACACGCCATGCTTCGAAGGCAGCACGCTTGACATCGCCAGGAGGGATGGCGTGGGTGAGGTCGATGATGCGCGCCGCCGGAGAGATACTGGCAATAGCAGCCTTCATCATTCCCAGGTACGTGTCATCCAGCCCGAAGTCTGTGAGGATCGCGATGTGCTTGATCAAGATTTTTCTCTTATCTGGAGCGATTCTAATGGACATAAAAAAGAAGGTCAATCCAGAATAAATTCACCTCGGGTATGTGCAGTGCGATTGGAAAAGTGTGAATGGGAGAGCGACGGAAGATAAGGAAAAAACACCCGCTGTGGTAGAATCATATTTCGTGAATATATCTGAGAATCAGGTTGAGCCTAAGCCAAATAGCATACTATCTGCGCTGTTGCTTGGGTTTGACAGAATAGCGGCAAAACCGCTCCTAATCATACCGTCTTTGCTTTTGGATTTGTTCCTCTGGTTCGGCCCGCACCTGACGCTACCTTCGCTGCTATACGCTGCCGTAGCCGGGCTGAGTATGCCGGCAGGAGCCGATCCTGGCATGGCGGAGCAGCTGGTTCTCTTCCGGGAGACACTCGATCTATTTGGCGAGAGATACAACCTGCTGACGGCGTTTAGCACGCTACCCGGGGGGATGCCATTCAATTTTCTATTCGCCCTGCTCACGAGTGTGTCCGTGGGCATACCTAGTCTGGTAGCGGGTCGGATGCCTCTGTTAACACCTCTGGGGCAGGCATTACAGGTGGAGATCCTCGACCCGATGTTTGTCTTATCGATATGGTTTACTCTGGCGCTGGCCGGTGTCGGCGTGGGTGCGATATTTCATCGATTAGTGGCCAAACAGGTTAACCCGTCCGTGAAATTTGGTCATCTTTGGCAGGATTGGCTGAAATTGATTGTTCTTGCAGTCGGTGGATATCTATTCACGGTGATTGCCCTCACAATCGGCATGCTCATTGCCGGGGTTGATGGGCTTGCATATATCGCGCTGCCCGTTCTTTTCGTTGCCGGGGTTTACGCTGCATTCACCCCCCATGGCATTATCCGCTACCGCCTGGGGATCTGGAATGCGCTAAAGCAAAGCATACGCGTGGTGCGTTTTAATTTCTTTGGTTCAACCGGATACCTGCTCATCGCATTCTTGATCATGTGGTTGTCCACCTCCCAGGTCTGGTCTCTAGCGCAGGAGGACTCGTGGGTTTTTGCTTTGGCCATATTGGGCCATGCTTTTATCGCCGCAACGCTGATCGCTGGGAGTTACGCGTTCTTCCAGGGACGTAAAGAATGGCTCGAGTGGCAGCTTGCGCGAATCATGACGATGCTGGATAAGGAAAAACCGAATCTAGCGGACGATTAAGCAAAGTTAAATTTTTACTTGGAGCGAGATGTTAAATCGACCCCGTAAATTATCAATAGGGGATTAATAAGGAGAACGCCACGTGGCCAAGCGGTCTCAAAAAAAGGTAAGCAGCTACGCAGCAAAAGATATCCAGGTGTTGGAGGGGCTGGAAGCAGTCCGCCGTCGACCGGGTATGTACGTTGGCGGCACAGATGTCAAAGCACTTCATCACCTTGTATATGAGGTTGTTGATAACTCAATTGACGAGGCGCTTGCCGATGCCTGTGATCGCATCGACATCGTGATCCATCCCGATTGCAGCGTATCCGTCGAGGACAATGGGCGCGGCATCCCGGTCGATCAACATCCGGAACAGAAAAAATCAGCCCTCGAGATCGTAATGACCGTGCTGCATGCTGGGGCGAAATTCGGCGGAGATGGCTACAAGGTCTCCGGCGGGCTTCACGGCGTTGGCGTCTCGGCTGTAAACGCGCTTTCTGAGTGGTGTGAAGTCGAGGTCAAGAGGGACGGCAAGATCTACTTCCAGCGCTATGAACGCGGCGCTCCGATGGGACCTGTAGAGGCCATCGGGAAAGCCCCGGACAAAGAAACCGGTACGAAGACCACATTCATGTTCGATCAGACGATCTTCAAGGGGGATTTCGAGTATCGCTACGAGAGCCTGGTCCAACGCTTCAGGGAGATGGCGTTCGTCACCCGGGGCGTGGCCATTCATCTGTTTGATGAGCGCGACGAAAGAGAGATAACGTTCTTCTTCGAGGGCGGGATCACATCCTTCGTTGCCTATCTTAATCACAATCGGAATGTCCTGCATCCCGTAGTTCACGTCGAGAAAGAGACAAACGGAACCGGGATCGAAGTCGCGCTTCAATATACAAACGCCTACGCTGAGTCGGTGTATTCCTTCGCTAATACGATCAACACTGTCGATGGCGGCACCCATCTGACAGGACTCCGGGCGGCAATCACCAGAACGATCAATGATTATTCGCGCAAGAACAATTTGCTAAAAGATACGGACCCCAACTTTAGCGGTGATGATACGCGCGAGGGACTTACAGCGATCGTCAGCATCAAACATCGCGATCCCCAGTTTGAGAGTCAGACTAAAGTAAAATTGATGAACGCGGAGGTCCAGACCCAGGTCCAGCAGGTATTGGGTGAGGCTTTCTATGAATTCCTGGAAGGAAATCCAAAAGCGGCGAAGGCGGTCGTGCAGAAATGCCTGACATCCGCACGGGCGAGGGATGCCGCAAAGAAAGCGCGTGATCTGGTAATCCGCAAGAGTGTTCTGGAGAGTATGACACTTCCGGGGAAGCTGGCGGATTGCTCAGAAAGAGATCCGAATAAATGTGAGCTCTATATTGTGGAGGGTAATTCGGCGGGTGGTACGGCGAAGCAAGGTCGGGATCGACATTTCCAAGCCATTCTGCCCCTTCGGGGCAAAATTCTGAACACCGAGCGTGCCAGGTTGGATAAGATCCTCTCCAACAATGAAGTCAAGGCGATGATCTCCGCTTTGGGAACCAGCATAGGAGAGACTTTTAGCATCGAGGGCATACGCTATGGGCGGGTCATTATTATGACCGATGCAGATGTGGATGGCAGCCATATTCGAACACTGCTCCTTACATTCTTCTTCCGCTATATGCCCCAGTTGATTGAGGAGGGGCATCTATTCATTGCTCAGCCGCCTCTATACCGTATCGAGTACAAGAAGAAGATCCATTACGCATACACCGAAGCAGAAAGGGATCAGGTTATCAAAGGATTGGGTGTGGGCGGAGATCGTCTTTCACTCTCGCGCTACAAGGGTTTGGGCGAGATGAACCCTGAACAACTTTGGGATACGACGATGGATCCCGCCAATCGGATCCTGCTCCAAGTTACGATCGAAGATGCGGCAGCAGCAGACCGGACATTTGACATGCTTATGGGTGCCGCCGTGCCACCGCGACGGCGATTCATCCAAACGCATGCGAAGGAAGTCCGAAACCTGGATGTTTGACCCGGTGAACTCGATACAAGAAGGGTCTCCGAAAATTTTTTTCGGAGACCCTTTTATATTCCCGACAATCGCATTTGATTGAGAAGTAGAGAAGCAATTAGGACAGCGCTGAACTCCCCTCCCCATCGCTGTTATAAAAAGGGTTATTTCCTGACGAATGGTCGGTTGTGTCAATGACTTTAGCCACCTGAGGGAGGGCTTCTCGGATCGTAACTTCAACTCCCTCCTTAAGTGTCACATCGACAAGCCCGCAACCCTGACAACCACCGCCGAACCCGATGAATGCTGTATCGTCTTTATAGTCGAGCAAGGCCACAAAACCTCCGTGGGAAGCCAAGCCGGGATTAATCTTGGTGTCCAACAGGTCTTGGACTGCCTGCGCGGTTGAGTCCTTCCAAACAGGATTGGGGTTTTCGATCAGAAAGCCTCGCTGGAAATCGTCTTCTTTATAGTCCAGCGTTGAGCCCTTTAAATTTGGTTCGGTCTCCGGATCGATCAGGACTTTAAAGCCATCAAATTGGACCGCTTCATCCTCGGTCGCTTGATCTTCCTCGGGCACAAATCTCACTGCGTATTGGAAGCCTCCTGGTCCGCGGCCTACGATTTGCATCCGCAAAGACATTCCTGATTTACTCTCATCCTGCAATAAATCCTTGATAATCTTCTCGGCAGATTCTGTAATCTTGATCATGAAGTCCTCCTATTGCTGGCGATTATACCGTAAAGCATTGATGCCTTTAGAACAAAAAGGGTTGTTGGGGAGATGGCAAGGCTCATGCGGATTTATTAACGAACTGCAACATATCCTCCCGTAATCGTGTAGTAATGTATAGGCATGGAAAATCCCTCAGATCGGAGTCTTGTTCTCAGAACGAAGCGTGGTGAGCTGGATGCATATGGTGACTTGGTCCGACGCTATCAGGGCGCGGTCTTCAACGTATGCTATCGCATGTTGGGAGATCCGCATGATGCGGAGGATTTATCCCAGGAGACTTTTATCCGTGTGCATTCTCGTCTTGACTCCTTCGATAGTGAACGCCCCTTTATCCCATGGGTGCGGAGAATTGCCGTGAATCTTTGCCTGAACTATATCAACCGAAATCGGCGTTTTATATTGCCGCTCGACGACGAGATCGGATTGCCAGTCTCAAAGGTACGAAGCCCTGAGCGCGCTCAGGAAGATCTTGAACGGAATACATCGTTGCGTCAGGCAATATGTATGCTGCCGGCGCATTATCGAGCCGTGATCGAACTGCGCCACTTCCAGGAGTTGAGTTATTTGGAGATTTCACAAGCCTTAAATATCCCACTCAGCGATGTGAAGAGTCACCTTTTTCGAGCCCGCAAATCCTTATCACAAAGGTTATCGGCAGATGTCTAAAGATCGTAAATGTCATCTTTATGAATGGTCTATGCAAGAGCAATTGGATAATGTGCTCGCAGATGAGGGTAGTGAGACGCTGGAAGCGCACCTTGCGGAATGTGATGACTGCGCGGCTAAGTTCGCGAGCTTGAAATTTCTTTATTCAGAGATGGAGCGCCTGGCGGATGAGCCTTTGATACATGATCTCTCGGGGAAAGTCGTCCGCTCCCTGAAGCTGAAGAAGGATATAAAGCCATACTGGCCGCAAGTTCTGGCGGCTGAGCTAATCACCGCCGCGATCGTGTTCTTCACCATCTGGCCAAAAATCTCCCTTGAGCTAGGGAGTAGATATTCCATCGAGCAACTCCTCGGACCCCTGCGAAAATTTGCGGATCTATCCGCACAGGGGATCCATTTCGTGAGAGAAGTCCTCCACTTGATTCACACTCAGTGGATCGCCACGCTTTCCATGCCGGCGATAGATTGGCCGATCACGGGACTTCCGCTCGCCCTCGTGGTTGGTGCGATGATCCTGCTTTGGCTCCTGGGTAATGGACTCCTGCTTCGGGAACCAGCGAATGGTCATATCCAGCAATGAGGAACTCCCGTCACTCGCCCTTGAAGTGCTATTTGGAAGAGCAAGATTTAACGTTGACTACTACCTATAAACAGACGCTTATACGGATATATTGAGGAGACACACATAATGAATGAACCGAATCTTTTTATTCTGGTGGTTTTGATAGGCTTCAGCATAGCTGCGTTCTTTATCGTCCTCGAAGCGCTTTTCGGAGATCTGGTAGAAGGTATCACACGATCAGTAGAAGGAAAACCAGGCAAAGCTTTTTGGGTCGGATTGGTTAACACGGTCTTCTTGATTGCGATTGCGCTTGGCATGATAAGACTGGCCGAAATCTCTGTATTTGGCATCGTGCTTGCTGTACCGGGATTCGTCGTCGGCATTTTCATCGCAGCAGGTATGGTTTTTGGCCTCACAGGAATGGTGCGCTTGATCACAGGGCGGGTATTCCCAGGAAACGAGGGTTGGAAGTCGAGTGCCTCAGGTGCCGGAGTGTTGATCCTTGCTTGCCTGGTGCCCTACATCGGCTGGTTCGGCCTTTTCCCCTATCTCTGTTTACGCGGATTTGGAGCTTTCATCTTGCATCTTATGGAGCTCTACCGTGCGAACCGGATGAAGAAGCAGGAGGCGGCATAAACCTGATCAAGGGTTGTAAGGCTTGAAGATGTGCGCGATTGACCCTTCAGATCCAAGATGATGAAATATTCGAAGACCGCCTCGAATGATATGAAAGCATGTCCCCGAGGCGGTTTTATCTCTTCCTGTAATTTCTGGTTCCGATTGGGCAGGGCTCGGACGCGGCGTTTGGGGCGCGGGCAGGATCCCCTTCTAGGGATTGGGTTGATCTTGATCCCAGGCAAGGAATGCTTCCAAAATCTTCAAGTTCTGCCACAGATCGGTATCCTCATGATTGGTCAGTTCAATGTCCACTGCAGCGATGCCTTGCATTGAAGCCCAATCGATGAGCTGACCGGTGTACTGGCAGCCAGTGTCAATCGGCGGGTAATAGTAATCACTTACACCAGCGATGGCCTCCGCGAGGCTGATGGAAGCGGGATCCGGCGGCTGACCACCGGGGAAGATGCCCAGCATCGCGCTGTGGTAGGAGATTAATGCTTCGATCTGGTAGGTCATTAGGAAATTCATTAAGGCACGCGTTTCAGGTTCGGAAGCTGGATGGCTTCCGCCGGAAACATAGGTATAAGTCCAACAACCCTCAAGGGACCAGGTTGACTGCCAGTATGCAGGCCAGTTTCGGTTCAAGTCAACGAGGTTCTCGTTTGCCCGGCCTTTATAGCTATCCGATCTAGATTCTCCGTCGGGGTTAAGGGAGCGCAGGATGTACAGTGTCGCTGTGGTTGGAATCAAATCCGGTTTCGCAATGATGACCTGAATCAATTCATCTGCAAGTCGGATAGTGTTGCTCTCATAACCGCCGTGAATGCCGGCGATAATCATCCGCTGAGAATCACCAGAACCGAATTGGAAGACTTCCAGATCCCGACCGGCAACAGAAGTGCCGATGCTGATAGGGCCGTGGAAGAATGGGCTTGGTGTAGGCGAAACTGTTGGGAAAGAAGCCGGGGTGGATGTTGTCACAGGCGGGGGGGGAAGCGGCGTCGATTCCGGGAAGGTTTTTGGGTGGGAATCCGGTTCGATTTGAGCAGGCACTGTGGTAGAGGAGGGAGAGGAAGCTGATTGTATGCTTGAACACCCGCTGGTGATAAAGAGGGAAAGCATGATCACGAATGCCAAAGGATTAATAGACGCATTTTGCGCGAGATGGCATCGTATGCAAAC
>JBARSI010000327.1:0-1610 GCA_049644665.1 Anaerolineales bacterium | reverse complement strand
TCTGCTTGCTGGCATTGCTGAAATAGATCCACTCAAATGGAGATTTTACAATTACTTCCTTGGACATTCCAATATCTTCTAACAATTGCTGATCGAATACTGTCTCGATCTCATTAAGGGATTTATTACGGATGTTTTTATTTAACTCAATGATGCTTTCCGTAAACTTGTTGCTATCATATGAGCCAGTCAACTGCATCATGGTGAAATGTTTGTCAAATAATTTTGATACCAGTCGGATTTTCTCTGGTTCATCAGGATCATTTACTTGGCAGGAGGACATCACGAGAACGTATTGCCGATCTAAGTCGTTCAAGTTGTTATAAAATATATGTAGGAATTCTTTTGGGTCCTGTGCCTCTTGACGCAAAGTGAGGTATAAACTGGCATAGTAATCTAATTCATTTGTGATGAATTCCTTGACACCCTCAATATTGTGCTTCAGATGCATCTTCTGATCCCATTTCGCATCATAGATTGTTTTATGGTAATCACCATCAAATTCACTCCATTCTGCACGACTGTCCACATATTTAGAACGGAAATAAAAACGAAAGAATTCATCTACTTCGTTTTCCCCAATTGTCTGTAAAGCATGGATGTGCCGCTGCCAGATGTTGTAATATTGATCCAGTTCGTTCTTATCAATCTGACCTAACAACTTACCTTTTAGAACCTCGTAAGGCTTTAAGCGCTCTCCACGGTCATTGATCACTTCAAAAACCATCGGTACATCTTTTGTATCCTGGATCTGGATATTGACAAGCTGGACTCGTGTCAGCATGTAGAGAATAAAGGCATCCAGCTTATGAAGCGTACTTAATCTTTTTTCCATCTCACGATCGATGATTTTGTAACTATTGTACAGATTCTTGATACTGATATCATCGTCCGTGGCATCTTCAGTTTTTTGCCCGTGAACAAAAAGATCCTCCAACACTTCCTTCCGATTACCGTCACCCATCCAGTAAGTGCGCCCAGTTAAGCCGGCTCCAGTGATCTGCTCTTTCACCAAGTCGCTTAGTTCTGACTCATATTTTTTTGTTAGGTGAAAAAGCTTGATCAATAGAAGTGTCAAAGTTGTCAACCGTTGTTGACCATCCACCACATATGTTTTTCCCTGATAATCGTTTGTTACGTACGCGCTCAGGTAATACCAATCGAACTGGCTGATAGCTTCTGGCGAGATATCACGATCAGTCCGATATTCAAGATCGAACCGGTAAAAGAGATCCTCTATAAGTTTATCAACAGATTCCTGTTTCCATTGATAATCACGCTGGTAAAAATCCAGAAAATACTGCTTGTTGATGGAAAATACTTCCATTATCGTATTTTTCTTGGGGGTGATGCTCATTTTGCTACTCCTTTTGATCTGTAATTCCGCAGTTCTTTAAGCTCTCTTTCAAAAGCCAACTTTTTTGCTTAGGCATCCGGTTCATGTACCAAGCGGGAATAAGTGCCAACGCTGTTAGAACTATGGGCAACATCTGGTTCTCGGTGAAGGATAAATGCGGTTGTATTCACTTTTCCCCCTTCGATTTCCGGAAATGCACACGGTCCTGTATGCGCCATGGTTTCAATGGCAAATTCCTGCAGCAGCCTGGTGC
>JBARSI010000326.1:0-24251 GCA_049644665.1 Anaerolineales bacterium | reverse complement strand
TCGAACGTCTCTAACCAGGTTCCGCACAAAATGCGCCCTCTCCTGGATCGGGTTTACCTCACCATGTTGATGGCAGCCGGCCTCGATGCGGCGATCCTGAACCCACTCGACACAGAATTGATGGGCGTGATCCAATGTATTGAAACCCGAGACGACAGCACACCGGTTAAAGCGCTCTACCTGAAACTATTCGACCGGGTTGCTGGCATGGAACAACTTCAGCCGGAGGATATTGATATGTCCGATCCGCTTCAAGCGGAAATTTGGAAATCGGTCCAAGTCTTGCTCAATAAGGTCATATACACCGATTCGTATCTTCAGTTCTAGACGTAAAGAACCTCATGAACCGCGAGGTTTTTTTACGATAAGAGTCTCGGCACCGAATTTGCCGATCCTTAGGAGGTTCTACAAATGGCCGAAAAGGCCCAACCCCTCAATATAGAGGAACTTCTGGCGAAAGCCAAAAAACCATCTGCGGATGCAATGCTGATGCACCCCTTCTATAAAGGCAAGGTGGAAATTGCCTTGAAAAGCTGCGTGCGCGACTTCGATGATTTTGCCATCTGGTACACACCGGGCGTCGCCGCGCCTTGTCGCGCAATAGAAGCAGACCCAGAGCTCGTGTACGAACATACGCATAAAGGCAACACCGTGGCCGTCGTCTCTGACGGCACCCGTGTTCTCGGTCTTGGTGACATCGGTCCAAAAGCCGGCCTTCCGGTGATGGAAGGCAAGGCGCTGCTCTTCAAATACCTGGGCGGTGTCGATGCCTGGCCGATTATGCTCGACACAAAAGACGCCGATAAGATCATCGAGGCGGTGCTGATGATCCAGCCCGGATTCGGTGGGATTAATCTAGAGGATCTCTCTCAACCCAAGTGTTTCCGAATCCTGGATACTTTACGCGAACAGGCCGAGATCCCCGTCTGGCATGACGACCAGCAGGGCACCGCAACCGTCACGCTCGCGGGGCTGATAAATGCCCTGAAGCTGGTCGGCAAGAAGATAGAAGAAGCCCAGATTGTATTCGTCGGTTCCGGCGCATCCAATGTTGCTTGCTCACGCCTGATCTTCGCTTCTGGTGCCACACCGGGGCTGTGCCGCGTTGTCGACAGCAAAGGCATCCTGCACAAGAAGCGCAAGGACCTTGAGGAGCGCAAGGACGAGTACGTCGATAAGTGGAGACTGTGCCAGATCACGAACGAGGAAGGACGTGAAGGCGGCATCCCCGAAGCATTAGATGGCGCCGATGTGGTCATCGCCCTCTCCAAACCAGGTCCCGGCACACTCCAGCCGGAATGGATAAGCAAGATGGCTAAAGACGCAATCGTCTTCGCCTGTGCGAATCCAGTTCCCGAAATCTGGCCCTGGGAGGCTACGGAGGCTGGAGCAGTAGTCGTAGCCACCGGACGTTCAGATTTTCCCAATCAGGTCAACAACTCTCTCGGCTTCCCGGGCATCTTCCGCGGCACATTGGATGTGCGCGCCTCGACGATCACGGACACGATGTGTATCGCCGCAGCCAATGCTTTAGCGGCTATGGCTGAAGAGAAAGGTCTCACAGCGGAATATATCCTTCCCACGATGGACGAGTGGGAAGTCTACCCGCGCGAAGCCGCAGCCGTCGCCGTTAAGGCGGTCGAAGAGGGGCTCGCACGTACGCCCATGACCTATGAAGAAGAGCTTAAAAACGCTGAGGAGATCATCCGCCGCTCGCGTGGACTGACCACGCATATGATGGAAGAGGGATTCATCAAACCCTACACACCATAGGATGACGCGGAAGGAACTTTAACGAAGATTGGATTCTTCATTCTGAGCGTTGGTCTCGCAGCCCGAACCGCGACCGTCACCATCTTTCGGAAGCCGGTGAACTCTGACGCGGACCGCAAGTAATGACGCTCTGGAGGCATCCAAAGATCTGCTTCACCTCCCTGATTTACTTTGAGGGATTAGGTTCACCTCCTGGATGAAGATTGTCCCCCGCCCCTTGTGATATCTGGCACTATTCGCTCTAGGGGCGGGGGAGTTACCATATCGGATAAGAATAACCCAAATAGACTTGGCTGGTGGAATCCACCAGCCATAAACTTGTATGGAGAAATGGAAAGGCTTGCATGACGGATACACAGCAACACAGCTTGAATCCGGGCAAGGGAAGCGATACCGTCGACAGCGTGCTGGTTATCGGAGGGGGTGTCGGAGGGATGCGTGCTGCCCTCGACCTGGCCGATGCAGGAATCCATGCCTATCTTCTTGAAGCGACCCCCTCCCTTGGAGGTCGCGTAGCCCAACTGGGTTTCATGTTCCCCACCCACGACTGCGTCCTCTGCCGGGGGACCTCAGATCATGGCTTTGGCTGCACCAGGCCATCGATCACACCTGCATTACTCGACCACAACCGCCATCCGAATATCACCCTGCTCACTTCATCTGATCTCGTGAGCTGCTCGGGCGAGGCAGGTGACTTCCATGTCCAATTGTTAAAACATCCTCAATTTGTCGATCCAACCCTCTGCACCAACTGCGGACGCTGTGCCGAGGTTTGCCCGGAGAGCCGCCCAAGTGGTTTTCAGTTGGGTTTAAGCACGCGGAAGATCATCGACAAATCTGCCCCTCGCTCCGTACCAGACACATTCTATATGATCGAGCCTACCGAGCGCTGCCAGGACTGCGCTGAATGTTTGAAAGTATGCCCTACGAACGCCATCAACCTCGAGGCGAAACCATGCAACCTGGAGATCCATGTCGGTGCAGTAATTCTGGCGGTGGGCTTTCAACCCTTCAACCCGGAGGAGATGCCTGAATTAGGGTATGGCAGAATCCCCAACGTCATCACTTCAATGCAGTATGAGCGCCTTGCTTCGCGCTCTGGTCCGACCGAGGGCGTCGTAAGCCGGATCTCAGACGGCAAGAGCCCTAAGCGGATCGCCTGGCTGCAGTGTGTGGGCTCGCGCGACCAGCGCAACCCCTACTGCTCCTCGATATGCTGCATGTACGCCACGAAGGAAGCCATGCTCGCCAAGCAGCGCATCCCAGATGTCGAATGCCATATCTTCACGATGGATGAGCGAGCGTTCAATAAGGAATACAACATCTACTACAACCAGGCGCGTGACAACTTCGGCATCAATTACACGCGCTGTCGCATTTCTTCTGTGGAGGAAGATCCCGAAACCAGCGAGATCATCCTTCGCTACCCCTCCGGGCGGAGACATGAAGAATCGGCCCCCGGGCAGGGACCTCTTCAACAAGAGCGCTTCGATCTGCTTGTGCTGGCTGTCGGCATCCGCCCGCCGGGAAAAGCTGTCGAGATGGCCAACATCCTGGGTATTGAACTCAACGAATATGGGTTTTGTGAAACCGATAAGTTCTCTCCCCTGGCCACAACACGACCAGGAGTTTTCGTATGTGGCGCCTTCGCCTCCCCCAAGGAGATCGCGGAAACAATATTGGACGCTTCCGGGGCGGCAGCTGAGGTGATGCGTTTGTTACGCGAGAATCTCGGGGGTCGGAAATTCAACACATCCAACCCATTTATCTCTGAAAGCACCATTACCGAGAAGCCTTTAAAGGACAGTGAAACACCCGAGATCGCCATCGCATTATGCGGATGCGCGGGTGAGATATCCAGGGTAGTGGATCTTGAACGCGTGGCTGTCTTTGCGGGGACTCTCACTGGCGTAACCAAAGTTGAGAATTTTTCGCTTGCCTGCTTCAACCCCGATCAAGATGAACTGCGACAGTTCATCCAGGAGAGTGGTGCGAACCGGATCGTCATCGGAGCCTGCAGTCACCGCACCCATGAGCCCCTTTTCCAGCGCTTGGTGAGCGAAGCGGGTTTCAATCCCTACATGGTGGAGATGGTCAATCTGCGCGAGCATTGCTCGTGGGTGCACCCCAATGACCCTGAGGGCGCCACGCGCAAAGCGGCTGAGTTAATTCGCATGGGGGTCGAGCGTGTACGCATGGCTTATCCCATATATAAGGGAGCGCGCGAGCCCGTACGTGCCGCCCTCGTTATTGGCGGCGGCTTGAGCGGAATGACCACCGCCCTGGCGATTGCTGATTCAGGGTACGACGTCCACCTCGTTGAACGACAAGGGGAGCTGGGCGGCAATCTCCATCATATTTACTACGTCGCCGAAGAAGAGAACCCGCAACGGCTGCTTAGAGATCTTGTCAACCGAACTGTCGGGCATGAAAAGATCCGCCACTACCTGAACAGCGTGGTCACAACTCATACAGGTAGCGTTGGAGATTTTCGGGCGCGCATTCAAACAAAAGCCCTCAATGGCTCTTTATCGGAGTATGAAATTCGCCACAGTGTCGTCATCGTTGCGACAGGAGGGAAGGAAGCTTCCGGGAAGCATTACCTCATGGGGCAGGATCCGCGGGTCATCCCGCAATCTGAGCTCGAGGAGATTCTCACCCATCGCCCGGAGAGGACATCGCGGCTGCGATCGGTTGTCATGATCCAATGCGTTAAGGCGGATGACGGGGTTGAGTATTGCTCGCGAATCTGCTGCACGAATACGATTAAGAATGCCTTGCGTCTTAAGATGCTCAATCCGGAGTGTCAGGTTGTAATCCTGTACAAGAACATTATCACCTACGGCTTCCGGGAAAAACACTACCTTGAGGCTCGTCGACGAGGTGTGCTCTTCGTTCGCTACACTGACTCAGAACCCCCGAGCGTTTCCCTCGAACCCCGCGGCGCCAGCCAAGCTCTGGTGGTTTCCGTACACGAGCATATCTTCGGCAAGACGCTAAAATTCGAACCGGACCTACTGGCGCTAAGTATGCCCGTTATTCCTTCCCGAGGTTCACAAGAACTCGCCAAAATGCTCGGTGTTCCATTATCTCCCGAGGGTTTCTTCCATGAAACCCATCTCAAAATGCGCCCGATGGAGTTCCATGATGAGGGAATCTATCTTTGTGGAATGGCGCATTACCCGAAGTTTGTTGAAGAAAGCATCACACATGCGCTTGCTTGTGCTGGTCGGGCACTGACTATTCTAAGCCGTCCGATCCTCCACCTGGGCGGCGTGATCGCCGAAGTCGACAACACGAAATGCACCGGATGCCTCACTTGCGTCCGAACCTGCCCCTTCGGCATCCCCGAAATGCGATACGATCTATCTGGAGTCGGCGAATTGGGCGGCGCAGCATGGATCGACCCCGCCCGGTGCCAGGGCTGCGGCACCTGTACTGCAGAGTGCCCGGCACGGGCCATTCAACTGCATCATTACCACGATGACCAGATCCGGATTGGCCTGGGTCGTTGGCAAGTCCCTGCTGCGTTATCCGGAGATTAGGTGTTCTCGTCTATGGCTTTAATCGTCGCTGCCCACATTGTCTGCCTGGATGAAGAGCTGTGCGATGGCTGCCGAATCTGCCTGCCCGCATGTAACTTTAAGGGCCTGCTCTCCATCCCTGGCGAACGCATGCCGATGGTCGACTTGTGGTCCTGTACCGGTTGTGGCACATGTGTGACCACCTGCCCGCAAGGCGCACTCACATTGCACTGCAAAGAAGAACGATGAGTAAAAACAATTCGTTTACACCTGAAATCACGCTCTTTACCTGTATTTACTGCGGGTATATGGCCGCCGATACTGCAGGGGCGCTCCGGCAAGAATATCCCGCCGACGTCAAGATCGTGCGCCTGCCTTGCACAGGGAAGACAGACATGCAATACATGCTCGACGCCTTCGATGAGGGCGCCGACGGCGTAATGATCATAGCTTGCAGCCTGGGCAACTGTCATCACGAACGCGGCAACGAACGGGCGCGCGCTCGAGTTCAGCGGATAAAGAAGATACTTGAAGGTGTCGGGCTTGAACCGGAACGCGTAGAGATCCACTACGTCTCCGGCGGGATGGGCGCTACCTTTGCTGAGTGCGTGCGTGGAATGACCAATCGCCTGCAAGAGCTCGGTCCCAACCGGATCAAAGGCAATATTCAGCCTTCCGCTACAGTACAGACAACGAAACCAGTCTAGTAATCAATCTCCCTGCCGATGATCATCAAGCCGAGGCTGATCACACGACCCGCTTCTTCCAGGCTTTCCGCGGAGATAAATGCCAACTGATCATCTACCGTATGAGACGTGGCTTCCCACCCTTCGCGGTACACCCTCACACGCGGGGCTTCCTCGCCGCTGTCAAGCGGACTGCCCTCCGAGAAGATCAGACTCAAGTCGATTTCTTCACGGGTAATCTGTGCGGGCACGCCCAGCCGTCGGCTGACCGATTGAAAGTGCTTTGCTAATCTCAAACTTCCATCCGAAGCGAGCAAGAGATCACCCCCATCGCTCGCTCCCAATCCTCGCAGTTCTACGACTGCCTCTATCTCGTAGGCTGAGGAGAAGCCGTATTTAGCATCCAGGAATCGTTTAACATTTCCAGACGAGACCGGCAGTCCGCCCTCATACCCCTCACCGCTGTAGGCGATGAAGAGAAAGGTTTTGTAGGGTTGATAGCCACTCTCTTGCATCGTCCGTATCGTTTCAAGCATGATGGCCACTCCACTTGAGTTGTCATTCGCACACGCGTGAAACTCGCCATCCGCATGCGTGGGTGGGCAATCATACTGAGCCAGAACCATGATCAAACGATCATCGATACCGGCGAATTGGTTGCTCAATACCCCCGGCAGATGGCCTATGACGTGGAACGCGGGGATCATCTTAAGTACCTCACCCTCAACCTGCATTGTTGCACTAACACCTAAGACCGATTCAAAGATCTCTCCCATCTCCAGATCTACTTTATCCTGCATTAGTTCCAAAGATGTTTTTCCCATCCCGCTCAGGATTCGATCTGCCGTGGCTTCACTGATCCAGTAGGAAGGTGAATCCATTTCCTGCCTACGGTTCCACCTACTATTCATCCAATAAAATTCATCATTAGGTATCGTGTAGCGCCGGTTCAATACATCAGGATTTGAAGCAATAATAAGTGTGCCCGCGCGCGGTGCATTCCGAAGGAAGGGTAGATCTTCTTCAAATACCAGCAGGATCTCTCCAGAGAAATTCATATCAGGGAGATCGAAGTACTGGTAGCCCAGTCGCTCAAATTCTTGCACCCCACCAAAACTCACGAATCTGATGCCCGAACTCGCTATTCCATCAATCCTGTGCTCTCCAGCGAACTCGTTGTAATCCTGGTGATAGGTCAACGCCGGACCGCCGTCATGGATAATGAAGACCGGAAGGCTCTCGATCGTTTGGAATCCTCGATCGCGTGTTTGAAAGTACGTATACTTTTGCCCAGCCGCTTGGAGACCCAATGCCTCGAATTCGGCAGCGATGTAGTTCGCCGCAACCTCCATGCCCAGTGAACCGAGCGCTCTCCCCTCAACGCTTGGATCAGATAAAGCTGCCGCCTGGAGATACGCACGTTCCCCGTCAAATTCATTCGCCTGAATTTGATAGGTAGCCAGCGATCCTGTACTCCCCCGCCAAAATAGGAAACCCACAAGTGCCACGGCGGTCACGCCAAATGTATAGCGGTTGAAAACACGCATAATTTCCGCGCCGACTTGATCGATCATGCGCCGTAATCCCTCGCCAAATACGTTCAGGGCGAGTATCGAAATGAAGAAGGCTAAGCTCGGAAATAGGCCCATCCATTGATACGAACGGGCATACGTCCGCACATTGCTCAATAACGCCCCCCATTCAGGGACGTCGGAGTAATGGAAAAGGTACGTCATCCATTCCATCTCGCGGAACGCACCCCCGCCGATGAATATCCCAACGAAACCCAGCTCACCGAGCAGCAAAAGAACGGCGCCCATCTCCAGAACTGCAATCGAGATTAATAAGGGGAGCAGATTGGGGAGAACGTGACCCAGGATGATGCGCGAAACTCGCGCCCCTGAGGCGACTGCGCTTTCGATGAACAACACTGGGCGGATGCGCATTGTCTCACCGCGCACAAACTGCATAATCTCCCCCCAGCCGACAACGCACAATGCTATGACGAACGGCCTCATTCCGGTCCGGATGTTCAAAGCCAGGATGAGGATCATCGCAAAGAGCATTGTGGGAAATGCCGAAATAATTTCAACCAGGCGTACTAGAAAGCGGTCGAGCAGACTATCCGGCCGCCATCCCGCGGCTGCGCCCAACACAAACCCCACAACAAGGCGGGCGGCGACGGCAAGGGTAACCAACACGAACGTCTGTTGTGCCCCCGTCAGGATCAAGCTCATCATGTCCCTTCCGAGGAGATCGGTACCCCAGGGGTAGATCTCATCGGGCGCGAATGGAGGCTTGGTGAACTCTCCATCCTCATATTCCAACCCGCGGGTCGTAAACGGGCTGTGGGGTGACAGTCTGGCGCCGAAAACGATGACGATGAGTAATGCGAGGGAAAGCAAACCACCGATCATGAAAGCAGGATTACCCAATGTCCCTTTGATCCATGCTCGCTTACGACTGGCCTTGGCAATATCCCTTTCTCCATCTTCAGAAGGATCGGGCTCAATGGAAACGTCACCCTGAATATTAAATTCTGCTGGTCTTTTCCGACGCCTGACCCAGCGCGCGATCGGGTTCTCTGTCACCATGCTAATCACGCTTGAGAACGCCGATTGGATCGACTCAAAGAAGCTCATTCCGTCAGATCTAATCGTCTGCGAATGAATCGTTCGCAACCGTGGATCGACGAAGAAATAGGATATGTCAAGCAAGAAATTTACAACGATGAACAGCAGCCCAAGACAGAGCAACATCGCAATTGTGAAATCATCATCATGACTGGAGATCGAGCGCAGCAGGTGGTAACCCAAGCCCTGCCAGCCGAAGAAGAACTCGACCACAGGAAGGCTGCTCAAAGAAAATCGCAAGGAGAGGCTTATGGTGGTCAGGATTGGTATAGAAGCGTTTCGCAGAACATGCCAGATGAGTACACGACGGGCACCCAGCCCCTTACTCCTCGCTGTTCGCACATATTCCTGTGAAAATACTTCACTAACGCTGATAAACGTGACGCGTGTGATTTGAGCTAATGGCCGCAGGGCGAGCACAATCGCTGGAAATAGTAAGCGCAAATCCCAACCAAACCCGCCCACCGGCAGCACTGTCCGGCCAATGTGTTGTGTGAGCTTTATCGCCAAAATCTGGAGCAGAAGCGCCGCGAAATAACTCGGCATTGAGATCCCGGCGATGGACCCCACGATTGTCATCAAAGCCCATGGGGTATTCCGCCGAACTGCTGCCCATATTCCCAACGGCACGCCGATCAATACTGCAAAGATAAGTGAAGCAAAGAGCAATCCAAGGCTGCGTTTTGCAATTTCAGGCAGTATCTCGATGATTGAGACAGGAAGTAGGGAGAAGCTAGACTCTGCCGTCTGACCCAGGTCTCCCTTCACCAATATGCTTAGGTATGCTCCGGTGTTGGACGCTGCGTTAATAAAAGCAGATTGGATGTCGGCCCCACGCGCCATATCCAGCCCCATATAAGACAGGAAAATGATTGCAACTATGGTGACTATTCCCAGCAGCAATCGCTTCCCGGCTAATAACAAAATGGCGGCAAGAGTGGACGTTCGTTCGGATGGTCTGGAGGCGACCCCGAATTTTCCCGGATCACCCCCTCCCTCTGACATCTCTTTCGGAGCAGGATCAAGCCATGGCTTCTTTCCCGGATCCGCATGAGAGGTGAGATGTCGAAAACGCTTTATGGAATCCTCCGGTGTCGGTTGTTCGATGTAACTCATTATCTAATCCTATGCCTGTTGACATCCCCTCGTTATCTACGATCTTAGTACTCTACGCAGATAGTTTCGGTTCTACGATAAATATCATCAGTGTTGAGTGCCCGTTGGGTTATACATGCAAATGCATGAAAAAGTATTTTACAACGGATACTAATATATGTCTTTTCCCATTTAACGCTCGCTGCCTCGGTCCTTTGGTACCGGATGTTTCTCTTGAACCTTGTGCTGGAAAAGACGATAATGAGCGTTGGAGGAATGAAAAATGACGAGCCCCTCGTACAAAAACAAATTACAGGAACTGGCCGCGGATGTGCACGCGGAAGAACAGGCGCTCTGGAATTTACTCAGCGACGAGGAACGCAACGCCGCTGGGGAAATCGACCGCTGGGCACCCAAGGACCACCTGGCACACGCCACCTTCTGGACAGAGCGTTTGGTAACACAGCTGCAAGCCGCAGTTGGAGGTGAGCCGCCTAAAAAGATCGAGGACTTTCAGAAAACGAATGATGAAGTGTACGAAGCCAATAAAGACCGGGATTGGGAGGATGTGCTCGCCCGCGCAACAGAGGTGAGCCGCCAATTCCACACAACGCTTGATGCTGTTTCAGAAGATATGATGGAGGACACTTTGGGACCAGAGGGCACGGGTGGCCGACCCCTATGGCAGAATGTAGCATTCACCGGCGTGTATCACCCCATGCGCCATATCGCAGACATTTATCTCGAGCGCGGGGATTTTGAAGCCGCTCAATCACTGCAGGAGCACGTTACCGAGGGAATGGCGTCCCTGAACGAGAGTGACACCTGGCAGGGAAGCACCCAGTACAACCTGGCCTGCTTCTATGCAGTTCACGGCAAACCCCAGCGGGCGCTTGCTCAGCTCGAGGCGGCCTTTAAACGTGCGCCCAATCTTATTGAGTGGTCAAAGCAGGACGATGATCTCAACTCGCTACGCGAATTGCCTGAGTTTCAGGCTATGTTGGTCGAGAATTGAATGTGGCTCAATCTTGCCTTTCTTTATCCCGACCATGATCGAGATCATTGCCTTCGACGCCGATGACACCCTTTGGGAAAACGAATCGCTCTACCATAGGGCGAAGGGCGAATTGGCGCGGATCCTTTCTCCTTGCCAGGAACCGAACTGGGTGAGCCGCAAACTCGACGAGATCGAGGTTTCCAATCTGCAGTTCTATGGGTACGGCATCAAGAGCTTCACACTCTCAATGATCGAGACCGCGGCTGAAGCCGTAGATGGAAAGATCGAAGCGCAAACAATTTCTGCGATCCTAGAGATTGCAAAAAGAATGTTGTCAGCTGAAGTGGAGCTTCTCGATCACACTGAGCAAACGTTGTCGAACTTAAACTCGGATTACGATCTGATGTTGGTGACCAAGGGAGATCTTTTCGAACAACAAAGGAAAATCGAGCGCTCTGGCATAGGTGATTGCTTTAAGGTGATTGAGGTTGTGGCAAGGAAAACGCCCGCAAGTTACCTCGATATTCTTAAGAAATACGATATCGATGTTGAACGTTTCTTAATGGTTGGGAATTCACTTCGCTCAGACATCCTGCCCGTCGTCGCCATCGGCGGTAGGGCGGTCTATATACCCAACGAGCATACCTGGTCTCATGAAGTGCCCGATCAAGAAGAGGTCGAAGGTGCGGTATATGACCAACTCGAGCATCTAGGGCAATTACCCGAGTATATAACTGCCCTTGAACGCACCCTGGACTCAACCGAAACCTTAGAATCCTGCCAATGAGCGAGGAGAGGATATCCGCGCTGAGGGAAAGCGCAGTTCTAATTTGCAGGAAAATCAACAGCAGATAGAGGGATTACCTTGAGAAACCCGATCGCTCACGAGCCGAGGGTTGGGAAATGTTGGCTGCTATTCATGGCTCAGCCACATCTCAGACCAGGGCAAGACATCAAGAGCATGCATCCAACAATCCGCCGTCGACAAGATAAGTGGACAGACCACAAGGTTGCTTTATGAGACTTCATCACCAATCCTTTAGTACTCAATCCTAGTCAGCGAGGTCACTATGCCATTCATCGATCTGGACCAAATTAAAGAAAAAGAGATTGTCCCGGGGTATCGTGCTGTGTTCGTTCACTCTGATAATATGACCTTAGCCTATTGGACGATTGAAGCCGGCGCCCACCTCCCCGGACATAGCCACCCGCACGAACAGGTCTCAAACGTCATCGAAGGAGCTTTCGAATTAACGCTTGAAGGGGAGACGAAACGCCTCGAACCGGGTACTGTCGCCGTGATCCCGTCGAACGCTGTTCACGGTGGAACAGCGATCACGGATTGCCGCATCCTTGATATCTTTCACCCTGTTCGTGAGGAGTACAAATAACCTTCGTGCTTGTGCAAAATTTCCCAAAGGCTACTTTTTTTTCTGAGATAAAATCTACAATCCCTATTACGGACTCTTCACTGGTGTAAGTATTGTTCAAAATGGACGAAGTTTATCCGGTCTGCTTATGACATCCTCCACTATTGACTGTCTTGACCCGCCACCTATCATTATTGGCAGGACGGCGAGCCTGAAGTTACAGTGTTCTTTCAACACATATAAGGCTCCTAGCCACGGGAGGGGCGTTCCGTGACCGACGGCACGCAGGCAGACACCCTCAACCTGGCAAACCGGCCAGTCAACCAAGCCCCTGTCGGGGCTGTTATGGTTGTCGGCGGCGGTATTGCCGGAATGCAAGCCAGCCTTGACCTGGCTGACCAGGGTTTCCGCGTCTACCTCATAGAATCCCAATCCGCCATCGGCGGACACATGGCTCAGTTCGATAAGACCTTCCCCACAAACGACTGCGCCATGTGCACCATCAGCCCCAAGCTGGTTGAAACCGGGCGGCACCTCAATATCGACGTGTTGGTCGATACGGAAGTCGTTAAGATCGATGGTCAAGCCGGCGATTTCACGGCCACGCTGCGACATAAACCCCGTTATATCGATCTCGATAAATGCGTCGGCTGTGGGGATTGCGTTGATGTCTGCCCCATAATTCTGCCAGACCCCTTCAATGAAGCGCTCAATCAACGACGAGCAGCGCACATTCTCTACCCACAAGCCGTCCCCGGCGCTTTCGCAATTGATAAACTGGGAATCTCCCCTTGCCGTGACGCCTGCCCCGCAGGCCAACGCGCCCAGGGATACATCGCTCTCATCCACGAAGGGCGCTACGATGACGCTCTGCGTGTGATCAAAGAGGACAACCCCTTTCCGGGGATCTGCGGCCGTATCTGCAATCACCGCTGCGAAGAGGCTTGCAACCGTGGCCAGATTGATGAACCCATTAATATCCGTGCTCTAAAACGCTTCGTAACTGATAAGGTGTACGCCAACCCGCGCCTGCCCGTTCCCCCGGCCGAGATCACCCAAGACAAACGAGTGGCGATCATCGGCGCCGGACCCTGCGGGCTCACCGCCGCGCAAGATCTTGCCAGGCTCGGGTTCCCTGTTAGCGTTTTTGAGGCTTTGCCTGTCGCCGGAGGGATGCTGCGCGTCGGCGTCCCTGAATACCGCCTACCAACAGACATCATCGAGCGAGAGATCGCTGACATTCTCGATCTCGGGATCGATCTGCATCTCAACACAGTCATCGAAGATCTCGACTATCTTTTTAAAGAAGGCTTCGAAGCCGTCTTGATCGCGGTCGGCGCCCACGAGGGGATACGTCTGCCAATCCCGGGCGCCGATCTCGAAGGTGTCTTAATCAACACTCTATTCCTGCGTGATGTCAGGCTAGGAAATGCGCTGGAACTTGGGAAGAAGGTGCTTATCCTGGGCGGCGGGAATGTAGCCATCGACTGCGCCCGGACGGCTGTGCGCCTGGGTGCGGAGGTCCATCTTGCCTGCCTCGAGCCGCGTGATGGGATGCCGTGCCACCCCGAGGAAGCCGACGCTGCGGAAGAAGAGGGCGTGACGATTCACTCCGACCGCACTTTCCTGAACGTCATCGCCAATGGCGATGGCCGCGCCGCGGGTGTGGAATGCGCCCGAGTCACTCACTTTGAGTTCGACCACGAAGGTCGGCTCAACATCGAAACCGAACCGGATTCGGAACACATTATTGATGCGGATACGGTGATATTCTCCGTTGGGCAGCGCGCCGGTCTGGCCTTCATCCCCGACGACGCCGGTGTGGGAGTCACCCAGCAACGCACAATCGCCATCAACCCAAATACCATGGCTGCAACTCGACCGGGCGTATTTGCCGCCGGCGACAGCGTCTCCGGAACATCATTCGTGATCGAGGCGGTCGCCTCAGGCCACCAGGCAGCGGAGAGCATCCAACGCTATCTCTTAGGCGAAGATCTCGAGGCCCCTCCCAAGCCGGATTTACCAGTCGTCAAATTTACGCGCACCGAACTCTTAGAGCGGGTTGCTAAAGGCGAGTTCGAGATTCAAAGCAGGGTGCCTATCCCCGAACTTTCGGTCGAGGAACGGAAAACCGGCTTCGACGAAGTCGAACGCGGTTATACGGATGAACTCGCGCAAGCTGAAGCTGCCCGCTGTCTTGCCTGTGCGCTGTGCTCTGAGTGTCTCTCCTGCCAGTACATCTGCGGTCGGGAGGCCATTAACCACGATATGGTCGAAACAATCGACCAGGTCAAGGTCGGCGCCGTAATCCTTGCGCCGGGTTACCAGATCTATAACGCAGAACTCTCCCAAGAGTATGGTTTTGGCCGCTATCCCAATGTGATCACAGCGCTGCAATTAGAGCGTTTACTCTCGGCCTCCGGCCCTACGGGAGGCCATGTCAACCGACCATCCGATGACGCGCCGGCGCGCAAGATCGCATTTCTACAATGCATTGGCTCTCGCGATCAGAACCATGATTACTGCTCCGCAGTTTGCTGCATGTACGCTTCCAAAGAAGCAGTGATGATTAAAGAACACGATTCGCAAGCCGAAGTCCATGTCTTCATGATGGACATGAGGGCATACAGCAAGGGTTATGAGGGTTACTATCAGCGAGCGAAAAAACAGTACGGGATTGAATACACCCGCTGCCGGGTATCTTCCTTGCAGGAGGACGCAGAAACCGGCAATCTGACCATCCGCTACGCAGAGGAAAAGGGCTCCCCGAGCAATGGTCAGGGTAATCTTCAACCCATTATCACTGAGGAGACTTTCGACCTGGTCGTTCTTTCAGTGGGGATGGAAATCTCCGATTCGGTGAAAGAACTCGGCCGTACGATGGGGATCGAACTCGATGAGTATGGTTTTTGCCATACGACACTCTTTGATCCGCTTGCTACCACCAGACCAGGGATTTACGCGGCCGGACCGTTCCGCGAACCGAAAGATATCCCTGAGTCGATTGTAGACGCCACCGGAGCAGCCGCAAAAGCAGCCGGCCTGCTCGCCCCGGCGCGCTTCTCCCTGACTCAGACACTTGAATATCCACCGGAGCGTGAAATCGCCGGGGAAGAGCCGCGCACCGGCGTATTCGTATGCCATTGCGGTTCCAACATCGGCGGTTTCCTGGACGTCCCCGACGTAGCAGAATACGCCAAATCACTTCCAGGCGTGGTCCACGCCGAAGACAACCTGTACACCTGCTCTCAAGACAGTATCGCCCACATTACCGAGCAGGTGAAGGACCTAGGGCTTAACCGCGTAGTTGTCGCCTCCTGCACGCCTATCACCCACGGACCTCTCTTCCAGGACAGTATTCGCTCCGCCGGCTTGAATCCGGCCATGTTCGAGATGGCGAACATCCGCAACCAGTGCTCGTGGGTGCATTCGCACGATCGCCCCGCTGCCACGCTCAAAGCTAAAGAGCTGGTGCGGATGGCTGCGGCAAAGGCAAGAACACTTCAGCCGATTCATACGACTAACGTCCCGATTGAGAACGACGGCCTTGTCGTCGGCGGCGGTGTGGCCGGGATGAACGCTGCGCTCGCGCTTGCTGATGGCGGTTTTAACGTACATTTGGTCGAGCGGAAAGGCCAGTTAGGTGGAAACTTGCGGGAGATTCGCTTTAGCTTGAATGACGATGACCCGCAACAGTATTTAGAGCAGTTAATTCAACGTGTTGAAAACGAGCCCCGCATCCAGATTCACCTCAGCACAGAGGTTGCGCACACCAGCGGATTTATGGGGCACTTCACTTCTAGACTGCGCTACAGCGACGGCGACGAGATTGAGATCCCTCATGGTGCCACCATACTAGCGACTGGCGGCGTCGAATACCACGGTCCGGAATATGGCTACGAGGAGAGCTCGCGCCTGGTGACCGGGCTGGAATTCGAGCAAATCCTCGCTCGGGTAGAGAACCCAAAGGTCGCGCTCGAGGGTAGAGCAAGTGAAGCGTGGCAGACACTCGGGGAACACCTGCCCGACGAAGTCACCATGATCCTCTGCGTCGGTCCAGCGAAGGATTTCTGCGCCCGAACCTGCTGTACAACGGCCTTGAAGAACGCTCTTGAACTCAAACGCCTCAAACCGGAGGCGCGCATATCAGTGCTTTACAAAGACATTCGCACTTACGGCTTCAAGGAACGACTCTACACACAAGCCCGGAGTGAAGGCGTCGTCTTTATCCGCTACGACGAAGAGAACCCTTTAGACGTATCGGCGACAAACGAAGGTGTGCGGGTCAGTGTGCGCGATCCTAATCTCGGTCGTGAAATCCTGCTCACTCCAGATCTGGTGATGTTGAGCAACCCGGTTGTGCCCCCTGATGATTCGCGTGAAGTGGCGACGATGTTTAAAGTGCCCGCCGACGCTGACGGGTTCTTTCTCGAAGCTCATGTAAAACTCCGCCCGGTGGATTTCGCCTCCGATGGGATCTACATGGCCGGCATGGCACATTACCCCAAGCTGCTGGATGAAACTATCGTCCAGGCGCAAGCCGCGGCGGCGCGCGCCGCCTTGGTGCTCTCTCGCGACCACCTCACGGCAGGTGGGATCGTCGCTGAGGTTGTTCCTGAACTCTGTGTTGGCTGTTTGACTTGTGTGCGCATATGCCCCTTTGACGTCCCGCTGATTAAGGAGGAATATACTGGTGTTGGGGGGATCACCGGCACCGCCTATATCGAACCGACAGTATGTCAGGGATGTGGAAGCTGCGTCGCGGAGTGCCCGGCGAAAGCCATTCGACTGGCGTACTACCAGGACGACCAGATCATGGTCAAACTTGATGCGTTATTATTAGAGAACTGAGGAGAATGATGGCGGACTTCGAGCCCCAGATTGTAGCCTTCTGCTGCACCCACTGCGCCTACAACGCCGCTGATTTAGCCGGAAGCTTACGGCTTCAATACCCTTCGGCGATCAAGATCATCCAAGTCCTCTGCAGCGGGAGGGTTGATATTCAACACATTTTACGGGCTTTCGAGGATGGCGCCGACGGTGTGCTGGTCGCCGGTTGACTGCCCGGTGACTGCCATTACCTGGAAGGTAATGCCAACGCCCGCCGCAGAGTGGAACACACCCGCCTCCTTATTGAGGAGATCGGTCTCGAGGGTCAGCGCTTACAGATGATCAACGTCTCTGCGGCGATGGGAGGTCAATTCGCTTTCGCAGCAGCGGAAATCACCTCAGAGATTGAGCGCCTAGGACCAAGCCCGTTTCACATCACTCACGGGAACGGCAGCATACAGAGTAAATCGCGCATAAATATGGAACCCGTTCATATAGAAGATGACGCCGACGATTGAAACGCTTAAAGGATTTGGATTACTCTCAGGGCTTCCACCAGAAGTTCTGGAGTTTATCGCGCAAAGGGCTCTTGAAAAGAACTATAAAGAAGGAGAGTTAATATTCTCCGAAGGTGGCAGTGCGGACTACCTTTATCTCGTCTTGAGCGGAAAGGTTTCTCTCGAGATGAAAGTCCAACTAGGTAAAACTGGTACGGTTCGTCGAGCAACCATTGGGGTGATCGGACCCTGGCATGCTATGGGCTGGTCAAGCCTGGTTTACCCTTACGAGTACACTGCCTCGGGGGTCTGTCTCCAGGGAACCAAAGTTCTCGCCATCCCCAAAGAAGCTCTACGCTTTCTCATCACACAATACCCTATAGCTGGTTGCGATCTCATGGAACGTGTGGCTTCGATCACCAGAGCTCGATTGTTTAGTGCAACATCAACACTGACATATTTCCTGTCGATTGTCTCCCATGAATTAAAAAGACCGATCGCTGCAGTTGAAAACTATCTCCAAATCACCCTGGGGGGGTATGCAGGCGATATCAGCGATAAACAACGGCGCTTGCTTGAACGCAGTGCCATTCGCCTAAGCGATCTTCGATCGTTGATCAGCAACATCCTCGATTTCGCCAGGATGCAGCCCGAACAGATATGCGCCGATTTCGAGATTGTAGATCCCCTGGAGATTGGCACTGAGGCGTTTGAGGAAGTCCGCCTCGCTGCCGCTCAAAAGAACATCCGATTAAAAGCCACTGGCCCCAGTGAATATACCCCGATCGTTGCCGCAAAACGCCGCCTGCGGCAGGTGATATCCAACCTGCTCGCAAACGCGATCAAATTTTCCCCTGACGATAGCACCGTCACCCTGGCGGCGCATGAAGAATCCGGTATGCTTGTTGTAGAAATACTCGATGAGGGTATGGGTATCCCCGCTAAGGATCAACCACACGTCTTCGACGATTTCTATCGCGCGAGCAATGTCGAGGAAGTTAGCGGCGCGGGCCTAGGACTCTCGATTGCCAAGAAAATTGTGAACGCCCATGATGGACAGATCGAAATCCAAAGCCCTTACGAGGCAGGAAAGAACGGCACAAAAGTAACCATTCGCATCCCCCAGACGCTGACGCTACCTAAAGACCGCGGGGCATTACCCAGAGATGAAAAAGCTTCCAACTTTGATGGATAAGATTAACGGGTGCATACCATGAAAGGCAGGCATCGTGAGTGAAAAGCCATATATCCTGATCGTAGACGATGACCCGGACATTCGCGAAGGGATCGTCGCCGTCCTAGAAACCAGTGACTACCGCCTGGCGACTGCGAGCAATGGGATCGAATGCATGGAGCATATCCGGGAAGGCCCCCCCGATCTGCTCATACTCGATATGCTCATGCCGCGCATGGACGGCTTCGCCGTGATCCGCGAGCTTCGCAGTGATCCCGACCTCGCTGGAATACCGATTATCGTATTAACGACTGTCATCGAAGATGCCGCCTATCGCCGCTATGAACTCGAGACCGGATTGGCGATGGATGTATCCAATTACATCGAGAAACCAGCGCCTCCCGACGAGCTGCTACGCAGGGTTAGTGCGATTGTCGATCAACCTTACATTCTCGTAGCGGACGATGACCCGGATATCGTCGAAGCCATCAGCATCGTTTTAGAAAGTGGCCCATATAATGTCGCCGCGGCTCGTGACGGTGAACATTGCCTTGAAATGATCCGGAAACGCAGCCCGGATCTGCTTCTGCTTGACTTACTTATGCCCAAGATGGACGGGTTCGCCGTAATTCGTGAACTTCAGAGCGACCCTGCTTTCGCCAAGATCCCCATCCTCGTACTCACTACAGTCGTTGAGGATGCCAGTCGCAGGCGGTATGAGCTTGAGACAGGTCGCGATATGCCAGTTCGAGCCTACCTTCAGAAGCCGATTGCGCCGGAGCAATTGCTGCGTGAAGTCGAGAAGACATTGGAGAAGATTGAGTCGTGAGTTCTGCCCGCACGTCAGAGATACCCTCGGGCGCCGTCATGGTCGTTGGCGGCGGAATCGCCGGCATTCAGGCCAGCCTAGACCTGGCCGATCAGGGCTTCCGCGTGTACCTGGTGGAGAGCAAATCAGCCATCGGCGGGCACATGGCGAAATTGGATAAGACATTCCCGACCAATGACTGCGCTATGTGCACGATAAGCCCGAAGCTGGTAGATGTCGGTCGGCATTTAAATATTGAGTTATTAGTCGACACGGAAGTCCTGAGCGTCGAAGGCGAATCAGGAAAATTCAGCGTATCACTGCGCCGCAAGCCGCGATATGTTGATATCGACAAATGCGTTGGTTGTGGCGACTGCGCCGAAGTTTGTCCGGTCGTCCTCACCGATACATTCAATGAGGGATTGTCTGAGCGACGTGCAGCTTTTAAGCTCTATCCTCAAGCTGTCCCCGACGCTTATGCCATCGAGAAACTGGGTGTCGCTCCCTGCCGCGGCGCCTGCCCGGCTGGGCAGCGAGCGCAAGGCTACATCGCACTTATCACCGAAGGTCGCTACCGCGAAGCCCTGCGGGTGATCAAGGAGGATAACCCCTTCCCCAGCGTCTGCGGCCGGACATGCCACCACCCTTGTGAGGGCTATTGCGCCAGGTCTCTCGTGGATGAGCCGGTGGCGATCATGTCCCTAAAGCGCTTCGTGGTGGATTATGCCCTCGCCTATGGACGCGAGAAGGTCGATCCTGCCGCTCGTACCAAACCTCATTGGGTGGCTGTGGTAGGCGCAGGTCCAGCCGGTCTGACAGCTGCACACGATCTGGCAAAGATGGGATACGGCGTCACGGTATATGAAGCGCTACCAGTCGCCGGCGGCATGATGCGGGTCGGCATACCAGCCCACCGTTTACCGAAGGGCATACTCCAACAAGACATCGATGACATTCTCGCCCTCGGCGTAGTCCTTAAAACCGACACACCGGTACCCGACCCGGTCAAACTCCTGGGAAAAGGTTATGATGCCGTCTGTGTGGCGACCGGAATCTCATCACGCGATCACTCCTTGGGCTTGGACGGCGAGGAAGCAGAGGGCGTGATCTCCGCTGCCGCCTTCCTACGAAAGATCAATCTTGGAGAGCCGTTTGAGATCGGCGGCCACGTTGCCGTTGTTGGCGGAGGGATCACAGCCCTAGATGCAGCTGCAGTTGCGCGCCGCCTGGGTGCGCAGGAAGTCTTCCTGGCTCTCGACAGGCCACGCGGCGAGCTGCCCGCATATCACTGGGAGATGGCCGCCGTCGAAGCCGAGGGTATTCGGCTTCTCGAGCACACCACACCCATAAGGATCCTCACAGAAGATGGAAGGGTGATTGGGATTGAGCTCGCTCAAACAGCTAAGGGCATGGTCGTTGACGAGCATGGTCGTCGCCGCCCCAAGATTAAACCCGGAACCGAAACAACGCTTGATGTAGACACCGTCATCATCACCGCAGGGCAGCAATCCGATCTATGCTTCCTTGATTCTCACTATGATGACCTTATCGGTGACCCCGGGACACTTGCCAGTGAATACGGCGGCGTCTTTGTTGTCGGTGGTCGGAAAACCGGCGCCAGCTACATCATCGACGCTGTTGCTTTGGGACACCGTGTCGCAGTTTCGATCGATCGCTATTTACTGGGAAAGCCACTCCTGCAGCCTGATGCGGCGAAGCCGCCGGTAATAAAAATCACACGGGAACAGATCGCTCAGCGTGTAGAGGCTGGTGAATTCCACGCACAAGCACGTGAGGAACCTGCCCTACTCTCGATGGAAGAGCGCGTGATAGGTTTCCGTGAAGTCATCCTCGGGTTCACCGAACTTCAGGCGCGAGCCGAAGCAAGTCGCTGTTTGCAGTGTGGTTTATGCTCAGAATGCCTTGCCTGTGTCTACGCATGCGGCACCGATGCAATCAATCATGATGCTGTCGAAGTCGTGGTTGAAATTGACGTAGGCGCGGTCATCCTCGCGCCTGGATATCAGATTTTTCGCGCCGAGCACGCAGCTGAATATGGCCTCGGCCGCCACCCTAATGTCATCACATCTCTTCAGCTCGAGCGCCTGCTTAATGCAAGCGGACCAACCCAAGGAGAGGTCCTGCGACCTTCTGATGAGAAACTGCCGCGGAAAGTCGCCTTCCTGCAATGTGTCGGCTCACGCGATCAGAGCCACGATTACTGCTCTGCCGTTTGCTGCATGTATGCGACCAAAGAGGCCATGCTCCTCAAAGAACATCATCCGGACACGGATGTCCACGTATTCCTTATGGATATGCGCGCTTTCAGCAAGGGGTACGAGGCATACTTTCAGCGTGCTCAGGATCAATTCGGCATCAAGTACACACGCTGCCGGATCTCAGCAATTGAAGAAGACCCTGAAAGCAGCAATCTTATCCTCCGCCATTCCAAAGACGAAGAATCCGACGCTCACTCAGGCGACCTGTTTCAAATCACCGCTGAAGAATTTGATTTGGTAGTTCTTTCTGTCGGGATGGAGGTGTCCGCTTCGGTCCGGGAGTTGGGGCATAGACTCGGGATTGAACTTGACGATTTCGGGTTCTTTCGCACACCCACCTTCCACCCGACCGAGACCAACCGCCCCGGCATCTTCGCTGTCGGTCCGATTGTTGAACCGAAAGACATCCCCGAGTCTATCGTGGACGCCAGTAGCGCTGCCGGGATGACCGGGGACTTGCTTGCACTCGCACGCGGTACGCTTGCCCGTGAGGCAGTCTATCCAGAGGAACTCCCAGTTGAGCAAGAATCACCTCGAGTCGGTGTCTTCGTATGTCATTGTGGCTCCAACATCGCCGGATTCCTCGACGTTGAGGATGTGACGGCGACAGCCGCACAACTACCCCATGTCGTGCACGCCGAAAGCCTGCTTTACGCCTGCTCACAAGACAGCACGAGCCTCATTCAAGAGCGAATCGAAGAACAACAATTGAATCGCGTGGTCGTCGCTTCGTGTACACCGCTGACCCACGGACCGCTCTTCAAGGATATTATCCGCCAGGCTGGCCTTAATGAACACTTATTCAGCATGGCCAACATTCGCAATCATTGTTCATGGGTTCACTCTGAAGATCCAGAAATCGCGACTGCAAAAGCGAAAACTCTTGTCCAAATGTCGGTAGCTCGGGTGGTGGGTTTGGAGCCATTGACCAAGACACCTGTTGCCATCCATCATTCAGCTCTGGTGATTGGCGGAGGAATTGCCGGCCTAATTTCCGCATTGACGCTCGCCGATCAGGGTTTTCCTGTCCACATCATCGAGCGTGATGCTGTGCTAGGCGGGAATCTGCGGCACATCCATCTTAGCCTCCCGGAATTCAATGTAGACGACCACACAAGCCCACAGACCTACCTTTCGGATGTAATTTCCAGGGTAGAGAGCCACCCGAAGATAACACTCAGAATGAAATCTGATGTCGTCGCAACACAAGGTTTCGTCGGCAACTTCACGACCCAAGTGGTGGACTCAAAAGGTGACCGGGCCGAGATCCAACATGGCGTCACAATTGTCGCATCAGGCGGGCAGGAATACAGAGGACAAGAGTATGGCTACGGCGCCCATCCACGCATCGTGACCCTGCAACAGTTCGAATCGCTTCTCGCAACCGGGGCGTACTCCGACGACGATTCTGAAACCCGTGAATGCGACCTCCATTCCGTTAATCAAATTGTGATGATCCAATGCGTTGGTCCAGCGGAGCAGTATTGTGCACGAACATGCTGCACGATCGCTTTGAAGAACGCAGTCCACCTCAAGAAGCTGTACCCGGAGACCGAGATAGTCATCCTCCATCGTGACATCCGCACCTACGGATTCAAGGAGCGCATATATCGCGAAGCGAGGGAGCTTGGTGTTATATTCGTTCGCTACGATGGCGACCGCAAGCCGGAAGTCGAGCCGGCAGGAAGTGACCACCCACTCCATGTACGGGTGCTGGACACCACAATGAATATTCCCCTCGTGCTTGAGCCCGACCTGCTTGTCCTCTCCATGCCAATGGTTCCCTCAGAAGGGTATAGAGAGTTGGCGAGGGCGCTGAAAGTCCCTGTCGATATGGATGGGTGGTTCCTGGAAGCGCATGTCAAATTACGACCGGTGGAATTCGCAAGCAGCGGAATCTTTCTCGCCGGCGCAGCACATTATCCGAAGTTACTCGATGAAACGATTGCACAGGCGCAAGCCGCGGCTTCACGCGCGGCTGTGATACTGTCTCAGGAAATGCTAAGTGCGGGGGGGGCAATCGCTCAGGTAGACCCCCAAGCATGTGTCGGTTGTTTGACTTGTGTCCGAATCTGCCCATTCAGCGTGCCGGAGGTCAAGAACGAGTTCGTAGGCGTAGCCGGGATCGCCGGAACAGCGTACATCGAGCCGACGATATGCCAGGGTTGCGGAACCTGCGTTGGAGAGTGCCCTGCAAACGCCATTGAATTGCTTCATTACACGCACCAGCAAGTGGAGGCCCAAGTCCTTTCGCTTTTTGAAGTGGGGGCGGCGAGCAGAAGTGATTGAGGTTCTAACATGAACGACCGGGAAGCTACAGCACTGCAGATCGTGGCCTATTGCTGTCATTACTGCGCATATGCGGCTGCTGATCTGGCTGGTGTACTGCGACTTAGCTACCCGGCTGAAACGAGGATCGTGGAAATCCCATGTTCAGGTCGTCTGGATCCGTTGGAAGTTCTCCACGCCCTGGAACACGGCGCAGATGGGATAATGGTTGCCGGCTGCCTGGAGGGCGATTGTCATTTTCAAGAGGGAAATCTCAACGCCCGACGGCGGGTCAGCCACATCAAGGACATCATCGC
>JBARSI010000325.1:0-3108 GCA_049644665.1 Anaerolineales bacterium | reverse complement strand
GAGGACGGCGGATGTGCCAAACTTAGCGGCGACAATGCGCTGTCGGATCAGCCCAACCACGATCGACGCTGCCAGCCCGGCCATAACAACCAGGGTAGAACGGGCAACGCGAGTCGTGCGCGTGTTTATTTTGGCTGCAGTATTTTGGGTCATCATCGTATCGTGTTTCAGGAGATTGCGCCGAGACGCCTGAGCTGCGCGAGCGCTAGATCCCAATCAGGGTGCCATCTCAGTGCTCTCTCGAAATCTTCGATTGCGCCGGCGACATCCCCCAGGGCCTCGCGCGCCAGAGCGCGCCAATAGAAACTCTCTTCGACAGCTGGCTCACTCATATTATTAATGGTGAAGTCCGCCAGGCTGACCACATCGTAATAGCGCCCAGTGTAGTAGTACGCAAAGTATGGGCCCGTCTGGTACCAAAGTATTCGCCACGCTCGGTTTTCCGGGTCGCTGATGGCTAATTCGGCATCGATCTGGAAAGCTTCATCAAAGGCCGCAGCGGCTCCACCATAGTCCTGAAGGGCTTTTAGATTTGTACCCCGGTTGAACCAGGCGAAAAACAATGCGCGCCCGCTGAGTTGAAAAATCTCCTCGGATGCCAATTGAGCTGCATACTGGAAATTGTATCCCTCATCCACGTGAGGTCCGAGCAGCGCGAAAACCTCTGACTCCCGATCCGGGGGATAGATGACGATGTAGGTGTAATTGAAGTGGCGCCAATAGAGTTCCAGTTTGTCGTAGCCGATTGGAAGATCGGCCATGATGTAGGAATCTTGGGCAGTGAATAATTGTTTGTCTTCATCGTAGCCGGTGAGAACCTCGTAATGCCCCATCCAACCATTGAAGCCAGGTCCTTCAAACCCTTTCTCGACAAGAACAGGAAAGCCGGCGGCGATGAACTTCTTTAGCAGTTCGATATCTCCGCCGACCCGCGTGATCACCTTCAATCCCGTCCCTTCTTCAACGAAGTTCGCCATCTCATAGGGCATGACATTCTTATCGCGCGGATTGGGTTTGACAAACTCTGCAATGGGTCGTTGATCGCCATCCCAGCCCCAGAAGGAAAGCGCCATAGAGAGGTTGGCCGGACCGCAATTGTTCCACTTCTGATATTCGTGGCGGACGCCGGTGAGCTGCACGCTTTGGGGGATTGTGGTTGGAATGGGACTTGGCGATGGAATAAGCGTCGGGGTCGCGGTGGGGGCAGCGTTCGGTGTGAACGTCACGGTCGGCGTAAATGAGTCGAGCGTGCTCTGAACCATGGCGGCGACGGTGGGATTAGGGGTGAAAACCGCTTCCTCTGGAGGTGAGATCGCATATTTAATGCGCGCCTGAAATTCTGAGATACGCCAGGCGACCTTCTCCTGGATGATTGGCAGCTGGTAGGCAATTATGCCCAGGGTGATGATGGAAACCAAGGGTAAAAGCACCCATAAGAAAGCATTATGCCGAATCCTGCGCATGGCGAGGATTATAACCGAAGGTGGAATTCGTATAGGGCAGGTTCACAAGCGGAAAATATAAGACAAGCAATTCTGTGTTATCTGGATTTTTACTCAGGTCGCGATCTATCGATGACCTGGTCGCGCTCGGGGCCAACCGAAATGAGCCGAACACTTAACTCGGTGAGGGTTTCGATGCGCTCGATGTAAGACTGCGCCGGAGAGGGAAGATCGTTCCAGGATCTGATCTGAGTGAGATCATCTTCCCAACCATTGAGGGATTCCAAAACTGGGCCGAATGGGGAGAGATCTGCTGGTCCCTGAGGGAGATCGCTGAATTGTTGCTCTCCTCTTTGGTAGGCTACACAGATATTCAGCGGGTCGATGTTTGAGAGTATGTCGAGTTTGGTGAGTGCGATTTCCGTGAAGCCATTGATACGAGCGGTATAACGGAGCAGTACGCAGTCCAGCCATCCACAGCGCCGGGGGCGGCCTGTAGTGGTCCCAAACTCATCCCATGGATGTTCTCCGGTACCCCGTAATCGTTCAGCTGTATCGCCTGAAGCCTCTGTTGGAAATGGACCTTCGCCAACGCGGGTTTGGAATGCCTTGGTGATCCCTATGATCCGACGGATATGCTGCGGACCGATCCCGAGTCCGAGCAGCGCACCGGGGGCGGTGGGATGAGAACTGGTCACGAAGGGGTACGTGCCGTGATCCAGGTCGAGCAGGGTGCCCTGGGCTCCCTCTGCGAGTACGGTTCCCTGGTGGTTAAGCTTGTCATGCACAAGGGCACCTACATCGGTGATGTAGGGCCGCAGTTGATCAGCATAGGCATGGAATGTGTCCTGAATCGACTCCTTGTCGAGGGTCTCCTGGTGATAAACATGCTCGAACAATCTATTGGCTTGGTCCAAGATCCTATTGAGTTTCTGCGTCAACAAATCTTGGTTGAGTAGATCTTCGGCACGTAAACCGATGCGGGTGGCTTTGTCTGCATAAGTCGGACCAATGCCGCGGCGGGTTGTACCCAGTTGTCCCTGCCCCTTCTCGCTTTCCTCGGCGCCATCGAGCGCGGTATGCGCTGGCGTGATGAGGTGGGCTGCATAAGAGAGTTTTAACCGCTGCGGTGAGGCGTCGATTCCGAGTTGGGCGAGATGGTCAATCTCTTCGAGAAGAACCCGAGGGTTCACAACCAGTCCCGCTCCCATTACGCAAATCGTATGGGGCTGGATGATTCCCGAAGGGATCAGGTGCAGTTTGAAGAGTTGATCGGCTACAGTAACGGAATGTCCGGCATTGTCACCGCCATTAAAGCGGGCGACGATGTCCGCATCCTTGGCGAGCAAGTCGATAATCCTGCCCTTGCCCTCATCTCCCCACTGCGATCCAACAACGATGTCAAGCGGCATATACACCTCGGAGGCAGTATAGCATGGCGTCGATAGTGGCGCATGATCCGCAGGTGATACTCCCCGGGTAGCGAACTGTAAATCCCGTTCGCTATTGTTCGTTGAACACCGAAGGGGCTATAATCGAAGTACGGGGTTTTCACAGCGATGACGCGACGGTTAAAACATTTCATGCTCCTTGCGAGTATCTTGGCGGGCTTTCTTTGGATAGCCTACCCAATCGCCTCGGTTCGCGCCGAGAACAATCCCAAACC
>JBARSI010000324.1:0-6010 GCA_049644665.1 Anaerolineales bacterium | reverse complement strand
CAACCAACTGATTCGAAGTCAGGTACTCTATCCATTGAGCTACGGGGGCGTACTCTGTGTGATTATAGCCTAAAACGTGCATGCAGCGTGACGAATCAGATAGTTTATTTTATCTCTTTCCTCCCGGTTTGATGATCGTGCCGAACCGCTTTCAGCCTAATGGAAAAAGGAGGTTTGCAACAGGCCAGAGGAAAAAAATATAAATTACTTTACCCCCCAGCCTTTCGACCGGGTGCTGACAGTATGGCCTCCGAACCTTGCGAGGCGGGGGTAGGGCTACATTCATCTTCTGGTTCTACTCTTGCTTGATAAGATATCTCCTATCCATCAATAATTTCCTAATCTTGCACTCGTCATTACTTACATCAATGAATGTCAGAAACTCATCTTGAAATGCCCATTTGTAAGTTGCAGGCCCAACGAGCTGACAGGATTTCATGTCTGTGCTTGTCTCAGTGTACAGGTTGTCGTCGATGCGGTAGGTACCAGACATCCTTTGGATGCCTCTTGTGTCAGTGGCAGTGAAAGTCCCATCGTCATTGAACGTTAAGTAGACTCCATCGGCTCCCCATATAAGCGGTGCCCGAGGGTCTTCAATTACCGGCATATAGAATTCGCCGGTTGGAAAATCCTTGGCGGCGGCATCCGTCAGCGCTGCAGAAGTCGCAGCTTGCTCTTCAGTAGAAGGACCACAGCCTGTAAGGAAAAAACTGAATAGAATGACTGGCGTGATAACTAAAAACCTAAATTGTTTTGAGTTCATTTTCCCTCCTGCTCTTATATGCCATCTGAATTAAAATCGCCCAACTTCGATTGAAGTCGAGCAACGACGCAAGTGAGATGATTTCCCGCAACTATGTTGGTCTGTGATGTACTTCACATATTATATCGCTTCGGGTTTTACTTCAAAAAAACAAACAATCACCCCAAACTGAGGGGGGCTGAGGGCAAACAAAATATGAACAAGAGTCGTGTTCCCCCAACTGTTTGCCCTTGCTCTTTTTCGGGCATAGAGTAGGGGTGAAAAAGCAGCCAATGAGCATTTGGAGGGCAGGAAAGAGATGGAAACGTTTAACGTCCGCTCAAATCAATCGATTGAATTTATCGAGATCACATCTCAGGTGCAGAACTTTCTCCGGCAAGAAGAACGAGGGGATGGTCTTGTTCATATTTTCATCCCCCACACAACAGCCGGGGTGACGATCAACGAAAACGCAGATCCAACTGTCAAGCGCGATATGATCGCGGATTTACAGCGGTTGATCCCCAGTCGTCAACCATATTACGCTCACCTTGAAGGGAACAGCGCCAGCCACTTCATGGCGAGTCTGATGGGGTCCAGCGTGATCGTTCCTATCGAAAATGGTCAGATTGCACTAGGGACCTGGCAGGGGATCTTCTTGTGTGAGTTCGATGGTCCCCGAACCCGCAAAGTCAAAGTGAGAATTCTATAAGGTAGCGAGATTCTCTATCAATACTTGCAGGAAAGATGGCTAGACCTGTAGACAGCCCTTCCTGGGAACCCGTCGATGACATTCGACACTTGGTGATGCGGACCGTGGTTCTATACTGTAGGTGACTCGAACTGTCTTGTGGGGGGAGGACCCGAGCCGTGAATTCACTTACCTCAATATGCAAGCTCTTTCCTTTCATTGGTCAATCTCCCACCACGATTGCGCATAGACATAATGCAAGTATGGGTTGGGTCAATTGCGCTCGCTGCCAGGTCACGCTTTGGGTCGCCTGACGATCGGGTTAATTACTACGTGACGGATATGTACTGTACTTAATCAGAAAAGATAGGATTGATGTCATGAAGGAATTCCTCGGTAGATTACTAGGCGGGCGCTTGCTGGTCGTCCTGATCGTTTGTTTCTCACTCTTCGCCGCTCTGACAGTGGGTGTATTCGCGCTTGCAACCTCCAGGGTGATTAGTAACTACCTGGTCGTAGCTGAAGACGAGCGAGTGGCCCGGGATATGGATCTAGCCGACGCCTTCTACCAAGGTAAGTTGGATGAGGTTGCGGCAATCACCTATCGACTCTCTCTCGACCATTGGGTGAACTATCACTTACCAGGAGCCATCCAGGACCGCGCCGATGCAATAACTGGCATCGATCAGCAGATCACCAATAAGATTACTGTACTTGCATTGGGCGGAACTCACTTTATTGCCGTGGTTGATAATCATGGAGAAATACTGGTTGGACGTGTGCTCTCCGCAGATGGTGAGCTTTCTCCAATCATCAAAGGGGGAAATTGGGGAGAATTGCCAATCATTGCCGAGGTGCTATTCTCAGGGGAGGGTAAATCAGCTACCGAGGTAATCCCTGTAGGGTTCTTGGAACAAGTTGGGCTGGAAGATCAGGCGCATGTAACCATTCTGGAGACTCTAAAAGCACAAGACGAGCTATATGATTCGCGTGAAGGGACGGCTGGGCTTACCCTAACGGGTGTCTCTCCGTTGAAAAACCAGGAGGGGAATATTGTCGGTGCGGTTGTGGCGGCGTATCTGTTTAACAACGATTTCACGCTTGTGGATCGGATCAAGGAAGTCGCCGGTGTCGACACGGTGACGATTTTTTTCGGTGATTTACGGGTTTCCACGAACGTGATGACTGAGAATCGTGAGCGCGCCGTCGGCACACGCGTTTCTGAAGATGTTTATAAGGTTGTATTGGAGCAAGGAAAATCTTACGTTGGCAACGCCTTTGTTGTGAATCAGATGTACATCTCGCAATATGAACCCCTCAGGGATCACGCTGGCGATGTAGTAGGCATTCTATATGTGGGTGCTCTGCAGTCAACGTTCCAAGCGCTGGTAGACACGTTTCAATATCAGGTCATTCTAATAGCTCTCGTTTGCATCGTGCTCGCCGGCGTGATCGCTGTGCCGATTTCGCGTTTGATCACTCTCCCGGTCCTTACACTGGTCGAAGCCAATCGGCAGCTTGCACAGGGGAACATGGCGGTTCAGGTTCAAGCTACTGGTGAAGGGGAGCTAGCCATCCTAGGGCGTTCGTTCAATAAAATGGTGAACACCTTACGGCAGACCCAGCAAGAGTTACTACAAAAGGAAAAGCTCGCCTCCATGGGGCAGCTTGCGGCGGGCATTGCCCACGAAATCAATAATCCGCTCGGTACGATTCTGCTTTTTTCAGATGTGATGTATAAGGAAGCGAGCAAAGACGATCCCCGCCGGGATGACCTCAATATGATCATATCGGAGACCAAACGCTGTCAATTGATTGTAGCAAATTTGCTGAACTTCGCCCGGCAGCAGGATGTCTTGGCGCAGCAAACCGATATCCATCTTCTGATGGACCTTATGATTAAGGGGTTCGAACAGCAGCCGACCTTCAAGGACATTGAGGTTATCCGGGAGTACAGCCTTGATCTGCCTTTGATCCAGGCTGATCCTGGTCAGTTGCAGCAAGTTTTCATCAACCTGATCACGAATGCTGCCGAGGCCATGGAGGATGGGGGCACGCTAACAATTTCAACCCGCACGATTGATGATCGGAGCGTGGAGATTAAATTCACTGACACCGGGTGCGGCATTCCAGAAGAGGATTTGAATAAGATATTCACACCATTCTTTACCACTAAAGTCTTGGGTAAGGGGACAGGCCTTGGGCTGTCGATCATTTATGGCATCATAAAAATGCACCGGGGGCAGATTGCAGTCCAGAGCAAAATCTGGGAGGGTACGACATTCACGATAACCCTGCCTGTACGTTTGCCCGTAGATGTAACCGACTCCCCAAGAAAGTCGGCGATCTGATAATGGCGGAGAGGCGATGATAACGGAAGGTAATATTCTCGTCATTGATGATGAACTAGGTATACGCGAAGGCTGCCGGCGAGCTCTAACGCCACAGGGTTTCTCTGTGGAAATGGCGGGCAATTTTGTGGAGGGATTACAAAAAATCCAGGAGACCAACTTCGACCTTGTACTTCTCGATGTGATGCTGCCGGACGGACGAGGCACAGATCTCCTCATCCCCATTCACGAGAAGGACCCAGAAACGGTAGCCATCATCGTCACAGGCTATGCCACAATAGAGCTAGCGGTCGAGGCGATTAAGAAAGGTGCTTACGATTTTCTCCCTAAGCCTTTCGATACCGAAATTCTTCTCCTCACGGTACACCAGGGGATCGAGAGACGACGATTGGCGTTGGAGACCAAGCGCTTAGAGGCGGTCGAAAAGGAAGCGGAAAAACTCACCCGCCAGAACGAAGAAATGAAACAACTTGATCGATATAAGACGCAATTCACCACAATGGTGGCGCATGAATTGCGAGCCCCCATTTCAGCTCTGCAAAGTTTCCTCCTTTCTATACTCAAGGGCTATGTCCCGCCTGAGCAGCAGGAGGAGATCCTCGAACGAGCGGTAAAAAGATCGCAGGAGCTGCTTGACCTGGTCAACGATTTGCTCAATCTGGCTGCTGCCAGGGAGGAAATCACACCGGCAATGTCTAAGGATCTCTCACTGGCAGATGTATTGGAGAAACTAATGCCGCCCTTCCAATCCCAGGCAGCCGATGAGAAACTGAAACTCGAGGCTAAAATCCTGAAACGCCCACAACTTGACGCAGTTCCCGAACAGATGGAACAGTTGTGGACGAACTTGATTTCAAATGCCATTAAATACACCCCCGCAGGCGGGGAAGTTGTAATTACACTTGACGAGGTCAAGGGCTGGGCGATCGGCACAGTAGAAGATACTGGAATTGGTATTTCTCCAGAACATCAAAGCCAAATCTTCGAGGAGTTCTTCCGTACTCCACAAGCAAAAGACCATAACCACCTAGGTACAGGATTAGGACTTTCCCTCGCCAAACAGATTGTTGAAGGTCATGGTGGGTCTATCGAGCTGGAATCAGATCCAGGGCAGGGGAGCCGATTCCGTTTTCGATTACCGCTCTCGATGGATTGAATGGCAAATCGAGGTGAGTTGCATAGCATTGTAGACTGATCTCGCAAGATGCATTCTCATCAGCGAGGAGGGCGGGAAAAGAATATACACCAGGCAGAGGATGGCATCGCCATCCTTTTTTGTTTCCTGGCCCAAGCGCCAGATATTCCAGGATTTGTTACCGGTTTGATACCGTTTCGCGACCGGGTTTGTGACCAGTGTCTTTTAAACTAACGACAAGCATAAAGACCATTTACACCTCGAAATCACGACCGAGCTGGCTTCATAGGTTTTATTAGAGAGGAGGCCGAGATGACAACAGTAATGAGCCTTATTCGAAAACTTCGGAGCCCGGAAAATAAGCGGGTACTCGAGGCAGTGGAAGAACTGCGGGTGCGAGGATGGCTTGAGGATGGCTCGCTGATTAAGATACCCCTTTGCCATGTCCACTTTGATGGTGCAGATCTCTTCAAAGCGAAATTGATGGATGTGGATTTTCACCAGGCCCATATGGCCCGGTCTAATCTAAGCATGGCAGATCTCAATAGAGCCAAGCTCTCAAGAGCAGACCTGCAGGGTGCGGATTTCAGCGAGGCTGTTCTGGATGGTGCAGACCTCTTTAAAGCGAATCTGCAAGAGGCGCGTAATCTGACGGATGAACAGCTGCTGAAAGTTAAGCGGCTCTGGGGTGCGACTATGCCGGATGGAACGCCTTATAACGGGCGCTTTAAACTCCAGGGCGACCTTGAATTTGCGCGGTGGGCAAAGGTCGATGCCGACGATCCGGAAGCTATGGCCTATTTCTTTGGAGTATCTCTTGAGACGTACATGCAGGGGCAAGAATAGCAGGAACAACCGGGGAAGGAATCCGGCCGAGTGTTCCATTATTGAAACTCTGTGAATGATAAAACCATGAGGGAACAAATTAACTTCCGCGTGGCAAGTGTTATCTAGAAAAGAAAGGGTCAATGACGATGGCAAAGATACTGATTATCGACGACGATCCAGATATTATTCTGTCCACTCGCATGTGCCTCGAGCAGGAAGGGCATGAAGTTATCGATGCGAAAAATGGCAGAGAAGGATTAAAG
>JBARSI010000323.1:0-18590 GCA_049644665.1 Anaerolineales bacterium | reverse complement strand
AGGTAAAACGCAGCGCATCCGTCCCAAATTGTTCCATCAGTTCCCGCGGATCGACCACATTCCCATAGGACTTGCTCATCTTCTGCCCGCCACTCACTCTGACAAGCCCGTGCAAGTAGATCGCCTCGAAGGGGATCTCACCCATGAACTCGAGACTCATCATGATCATGCGCGCCACCCAGAAGAAGAGAATATCGTACCCCGTCTCCATCATCGTCGTCGGGAAGAAATAGCGCAGATCCTCTGTATCCTCCGGCCAGCCAAGCGTCGAGAATGGCCACAGCCCGGAGGAGAACCATGTATCGAGCACATCCGGGTCCTGCGTAATTGCAGATGACTCGCAATGAGCACAGCGTTCGGGATCCTCATGTGCGACGGTAATCTCGCCGCAGTCCGTGCAATGCCAGGCTGGGATCCTGTGCCCCCACCAGAGCTGCCGCGAGATACACCAATCGCGGATATTTTCCAACCAGTTGTAATAGACTTTTTCAAATCTCTCCGGGACGATCTGGATTTGCCCATTGCGCACGGCTTCCAGCGCCGGTGCGGCGAGTGACTCCATGCGCACAAACCACTGCGTCGAAACCATCGGTTCGACGACTTCGCCGCCGCGTTGGCTGCGCGGGATCTGCAATGTGTAGGGTTCGGTCTTCAGCGTGAGACCCTGTGTTTCCATATCCGCCCAGAGCTTCTTGCGGCACTCAAATCGATCCAGGCCGGTGTACGGGCCAGCCGCATCGTTCATGGTGGCATCCGCATTCAGAACGTTGATTATCGGTAGATTATGCCGCTGACCGATTTCGTAGTCAGCCGGGTCGTGTCCTGGTGTGATCTTCAATGCACCTGTCCCAAACTCCAGGTCCACATAATCATCGGCGATGACCGGGATCTGACGATCGAGAATGGGCACGAGGCAGGTTTGCCCGATAAGATGCTGATAGCGCTTGTCCTCGGGATGGATCGCGACTGCTGTATCGCCGAGTACCGTCTCCGGCCGGGTCGTGGCCACGGGGATATTCTCATCGGACCCTTCTACGCGGTAATTGAAGTAATACAGCAAACCTTGTTCCTCGCTGTATTCCACTTCGAGGTCGCTGACCGCTGTTTGCAGGCCCGGAGACCAATTGATGAGATACGTCCCGCGGTAAATCAATCCTTTTTCATAGAGCCGGACGAAGGCTTCCAGTACTGCCTGGGATAAACCCTCGTCGAGCGTAAATCTTTCACGCGTCCAATCGCAGGAAGCACCGAGTCGACGAAGCTGCTGAGTGATGATCCCCCCGTATTTCTCCTTCCATTCCCAGGTTTTCTGGATGAAGGCCTCGCGTCCGATTTCTTCCCGCGTGACCTCTTCAGTCCTCAGTAGATATTTTTCGACCTGAAGCTGCGTGGCAATTCCGGCGTGATCAACTCCCGGAAGCCAAAGCGTCGGCACGCCGGTCATCCGGCTGTGACGGATCATCAGGTCCTCGATCGAGACAAACATGGCGTGTCCGATATGCATCTCTCCGGTGACATTCGGGGGAGGCATGGAGATTACGTATGGCTTCACCCCCGGCTGTATCTCCGGCGTGAAATAACCCGATTCTTCCCACCATTGGTAAATCCGGCTTTCCACATTATTAAAATCATAGGTTTTCGCAAGCTTGAAATCAGACATCGCTCAATCAACCTCCTCGAGAGGATGTATTCTCATCCCTCGATCTCAATCGTCAATTAAGGGGTCTATTAAACAGAAAAACCCTTCGTCCATGAGGACGAAGGGTTGAACCTCCGCGGTACCACCTCAGTTCGCCGTACATTCCTGTACGAGCGCTCTCACTGCCCTGGACCAACATCCGGGCTTCGCTATAACGGGCTCACCCGCGCCGCTCTACTCCTGTTGAGCTTATAACAGTTTCTTCGGCGGGCGCATCGGGCGACTTTCAGCCGCTGCCACTGTGGAGGGCTTTCAGACTCTGACCTCTCCTTCTCTGTCAGCGCGTGCTGGCTTACTCCTCCCGATGATGGACGCCTTTTCTCTTCGGTTGTTGTGCGGATTATAGCAGAGAAAGGAATGCAGGGTCAAATTTGCGCCCGTCTCCGCCTCACTCCCCTACGGCTTAATCCGCCTCGTCCGGCTGGTGAATCGGGAACCAGATGGTAAATGTGCTGCCTTCACCAAGCCTGCTCTCGACCGCCACTCTCCCCCCATGCTGTTGAATGATGGACTTGACAATCGCCAGACCCAAACCCGAACCCTTGACATTCAAAGTTTCTCGTCTCCGAGCCCGGTAGAATTTTTCGAACAGTCGCACCTGATCCGTGGGAGCAATACCCGGCCCATTATCTTTAATCTGAACAATCTGGAAGTCATCCTGCTGGTCGGCATGTATGGTGATATGACCTTCAGCAGGTGTGTATTTCAAGGCATTATCGACCAGGTTCGCAATCGCCTGCCGGATAAGTGTCGCGTCGACTTCGACCGGTTCCATCTCTTCTCCGATCTCCATCTCGAGTGTGATCTGCTTATTTACGGCCTGTGGTCGATAGGTATCCATGACCGAATCAAGAATGGAATCGACGGCAATGGTTTCCACCTCAAGCCCCACGCCAGCCTCTATCCGGCCCAGATCAAGCAAGTTCCCGATTAGTTCTCCCATTTGATCCGCGCTTGAAAGGATCTTGCTAACAAATTCCTTCTGCTGTTCGTTCATTGCCCCGACCATGCTGAGCATGGTGGCGTAACCGCGCATCAGGGTTAAGGGGGCACGTAAATCATGACTTACGGTTGAGACAAACTCCGACTTCAGCGTATCTAGTTTCTTGTAGTGCGTAATATCCCAAAGCACACAAACACGACCGGAGGCACCCTCATCCAGAGATTGGATATCTGAAATCGAGGCGTACATGATTTGCCCTTGATCCAAACGGATTTCCACCGAATGGGATTCGGGTTCTGATTCGGCCAACAAATCGAGCAGCTCTTGCGACTCGATACATTCTTCCACCAACTCACCCAAAGCTTCATCTGTGCTGCGGTTTAAAACGACTTCTGCCGCGGGGTTGGCGAGTGATATGCGCTCTTCCGTGTCGATCAAGATGACTGCATCTGGAGTTGTCTCGAGCACGGCTGTGAGCTGCAGGCGTTCTTTCTCCGCCTGCTGATACAACCGTGCATTCACTACCGCGACCGCAAGCTGTCCTGAGAGAATTGACAGGAGCCGCAGCGTATCCGGGGTAATAATTTGAGGCTGCCGGTACCCCATCCAAAGGGCGCCGACAAAAATATCCTCATTCTGCAGCGGCACGGCGGTCATGGCCTCCAAGGGAACTTCCAGGGATTGGATATCCAGCACCGCTTTCGCCCGTGTCGGGTTCTCAAGTGTGAACCTCCCTGACGTCTCACATAATTCGAGTATTTGAGCGTCGAGTGCAGACCAGTTCCCGGGATCAGCACCTGCGGAGAAAGTCTCCATGCTGAAGTTAACGGCTTCCTCAGGATTCAACGCAAGCTGGACAAAATCCGAGCGCGTAAGATCCATTATGCCGGTAAGGATCGGCGGCAGCGATTCGCCCAGGTTAAAGGACTTCGCCACCTGCTGGCTCGCGGTGAGAAGCAAGCCCATCTCATCCAGGCGAGCTTTCAGCCGCCTGCGCATGCGTTCGAAAGAAACAGCCAGGCGTCCGATTTCATCTTGACCTTCACCCGTCACCGGCTGAGCGAGGTTACCGCGGGCAATCGACTGGGCGATCCCCGCCATCATTCGCAGAGGCTGCGTTAATCTCCGGCTGATTAGATAAACCGCGAGGAGCATGACAAATCCGACCGCAAGGACGACAACGAACAAGTTAGCCGCGATCTGTAAAGCGAGCTTCTGGATTTCACTCTGCGCCACGGTTACGACTATTCGCCATGGATATCCGCGGACTTCATTCACGTTGAGCAGTTGACGAGTCCCATCGGGAGCAGTTTCTCGGACGACCTGGTTGATACCGCCTTCGCCGCCTTCAAAAGTCAGCAATAACCGGCGTGGATCTTTGTGAACAAGGATTATGCCGTCTTCATCGATGATGAAAACCTGGCCTGGGGAAAGTTCATGAATGATCTCGATTACCGGCAGGAGGTAGGGATTGGAATCCAGATCGGTCACACCCACAACCGCGCCGATCACTTCATTGCTTTCAGCAGACCTCACAGGCGTAACGAAAGCCAACCGCGCCGAGGCAGCGTCCCGGTCCGGTCGCAAGACTACCTCTTCCGGGACTCCCCGGAGCGCAGTGTCAAGAGCTGCTCCCAACTCGAATGGCGTCCCTTCAGACAGAATGCCCTCCGCTGGATACACAGCGAGTTGATTCATATCCTTATCAAAGACAGCCAGTGAACGGAAGAAAGCAATTGTCCGAACGTACGACTTCATTTGATCTTCAGAGACGCTCTTGCTTTCAACCGCCGGGCTTATCTCCTCGGCAATATGCGTTTCGATCGATCTTCCAGTTTGGATGAAATAGGGGATAGTGCTCGAAACTTGATGGGAGGTCTGAAGCATCTGCTGTTCAATAAGGTCTTGTGCTGCTCGCTGTGCGAGAACCCAGTCCCCGATAAGCAGCACGCTGCTGGAGACAACACCAACCAGCACGAGAAATGAGAGCAGCCGGGCAGCAAGTGATCGGTTATACGGTCCAACAATAAGTCTCTGAGGAGAATGCCAGGGTATACGCTTAGTATTGCGGAGCCAAAGGCAGATCGCTCCGGCGATTCCCGTCTCAATCAAGGCGGCTAGATACGTAGGCTGAAGCAGCGAAAAAGTGAAATCTAGCGCGTCATAAAAGCTGCCGCCGCTGTAAAGGAAATGCTCAGCACTGCCCAATGTCCCCAACGCAAGACCGCCGACCAATGCGGCGATAAGCGGATTGCGCCCTACACGTCCCGGCCACTCACGGTAATTCTGACGCAATAACCAGGAAATCAATGCAGCCGCAAGCGCCGTATGCAGTGGAGTGAGGATGCTGTGAGTCTCCCAGGCGCTGCGCGCTAACCCACCCACGAAGGCGATTACAATCGCCGGACCTCCTCCCAGGAAACCAGCCGCAATCACCCAGGGGAATGCTCCAAAAATCGAAAAGGCAGGCCCCTCTACACCCTGAGGAACACCAGGGATAACCAGCGTTGACGGTGCTGGAAGTCGGAGCATGAAAAGCTGAGCGGCGAGAGGTGCGGCAAGAAGAAGGAGCAAAAAAGATGGTTCTCGAATCCAACCCTCAACCTGACGGCGGATTTTTGCCCAATCTTGCCGAATAAGAAGGAATGCCAGGAGCAGCGCGATTTCCCCCAGGAGGAGGAAATATCCAGAAGAGCGCAGCGGCAAGCCAATCGAAGGGCTGCCGGTAAACCCCCAGAACTCAAGCGTCATTAAGGTTGGCTACCTTTGAATTCCATTTTATTTTGACAACCACATAGAACAAGATTATATAGTAGCGTCGCACGCAATCAAAACCCAACATCTATCAATATTTGCGCTTCCCCTTCGGTCCTGTCTGAAAGAACCGGATGCCCCACCCTTCATGTCATTGCGAGCGGAGCGAGAAATCCCTATGATCTTTCGCATACGAATGGCTCTAAAAAACAATTCTATTGAACCGATGTCTAGCACACAGCAATAAGAACCGGGCACTTTTGCATCTCCAATCACACTTGTGAACCCCTCGGGGGGATATTTGTCTTCTTGCACTATCAAACACTGTTATGTTAAACTGCCATGACAAAACCGATCGTCGTTAAGGTGCTGTCCTGATGACTAATAAAGTACTAATCATAGATGACGATGTCGATACGTTAAAACTCGTTGGCTTGATGCTTGAACGTCAGGGTTACGAGATCTCCGTCGCCAGCAACGGGACGATTGGTCTCGCCAAAGCCGCGGTGGACAAGCCAGAGTTGATCCTCCTCGACGTGATGATGCCAGATCTCGACGGATACGAGGTCACAAAGCGTCTCCGCTCCAACCCGGCTCTTGCACATATTCCCATAATCATGTTCACCGCGAAAACGATGGTGGATGATAAGGTAGCAGGCTTTGAAGCAGGGGTCGACGACTACCTGACGAAACCCACCCACCCAGCGGAACTCACGGCGCATGTGAAGGCGGTCCTTGCTCGCTCTGCTCAAGCAGTTGCAGTGCCTGAAGAGCAGGCCCAGATCGTCGGGTTCCTTGGATCTCGAAGCGGTATCGGAACGACAACGCTTGCCCTGAACTCTGGCGTCACGCTTCGAGAAAAGGGCTACGATGTAATCGTCGCCGAGCTTAACCCGGGGCACGGCTCAATGGGCCTGGAACTGGCCATCCATGACCCGTCCGGTCTATCCAACGTACTTTCCAGATCATTAAAGGACATCCATCTCAGATCGGTTGAGGCGGAGATCGTCACTCACTCGAGTGGTATCCGCCTGCTCCTCTCATCTTTCCATCCTCGAGAGACAGAACTTGAACAAGCCGTCCCGCAGATTGAAGCGCTGGTTTCCAACCTGGCCTCCATGTGCAACTTGCTCATTCTCGACCTGGGATCAGGGTTGAAACCATATACAAAGCCCATTTTGCAGCAATGCAATCGCATCATCCTCGTTGTAGAACCAGTCTACCCCTCAGATGCCATGGGACGGGCATTACTTCAGGAACTAGAAACGAGCGGGATTGCTTCAAAAAAAATAGGACTTGCGTTAATCAACCGTGTGGGAACAAGTTTGCAGGTTCCCTGGAGACAAGTGGAAAGCGACCTTGGTATCGAATTAGCGGGGATCATCTCCCCTGCTCCCGAGCAAGCCCACCAGGCCTCCCAAGCGGGATCACCGCTTGTAGATTCGTATGCTGATTCGTTGGTGAGCGAACAAATCCGTAAACTTTCTGAATCTCTCCTCACCCACCTTCATCCCCCCAAAGGCTGATTGCGTTTGTGACCCGACATCAACCCATGGACTCCATAAAGAAGAGTGCAGCCGCATTTCGCTCTGCCCGCCGCGTGGTTGCCCTCACAGGCGCAGGGATTTCGACGCGATCCGGAATCCCCGACTTTCGCTCCCACGATTCGGGTCTTTGGAATAAGTTTGACGCAATGACAGTAGCCTCTCTCGCCTCCTTCCGTTACCAGCCAGAGGAATTCTTCAAGTGGGTTAGACCACTTGTGAAGCTAATGATCGATGCAGATCCCAACCCGGCACACACTGCGCTTGCGGAATTTGAACAGGCAGGGTATCTGCACGGCATCATCACCCAGAATATCGATGACCTCCATCGCAGGGCGGGATCAAAGCACATTTACGAGATCCACGGCCATTTGCGTGAGGCAACTTGCACATCGTGTTATCAGAAACACAACACGGAAAGCCTGATCGAAGTTTTTGCGCGAACAGGCGACTTGCCATACTGCGATCAATGCGGCGGTTTGCTCAAGCCGGACATCATCCTTTTCGGCGAACAGCTGCCGAGAATCATCGTCAGTGAAGCGCAAGCTCAAATCGATGAGGCGGACCTCATTGTGGTTGCCGGCTCATCCCTGGAAGTCATGCCCGCAGCTTGTATGCCGATCCCCGCATTGAATGCTGGCGCAAAACTTATAATCATCAATAATGAACCCACATATCTTGACGTACGCGCGGATTTCGTCATCCACGATGATGTAGCTGATGTGCTGCCGATGATCCTTCAAGAGGTGCTGCGTGAGCCAGAAAAAACAAAACGACCCGTCAGCGACCAATAACCACAACAGCGTCGACGCGCAATTAAGGCGATATGATCGCCTTCTAGAGATGACATCTGATCTTGTGTCGACGCTAGAGCTGAGTACGCTCCTACAAATGATCGTTGATGCTGCAAAAGAGCTGACCGACTCACAAGCCGCCGCCCTACTCCTCTACAATTCCCAGAGGAATCAACTCTACTTCGAAGCAGCTACGGTACCGCTCCGCTCAGACGATACGCTAATCGCGATCCCGCCTGAAAGTAGTGTCGCGGGATGGATATTCAATAACCGAGAACCCCTTCTTGTAGATGATGCCTCGGACGCTTCTCGCTTTTTCCGCGAGACCGACTTTATAATGTCCTTTCGTTCTAAATCGATCCTCGGTGTGCCTTTGAGGACAAAAGAAAAAACGATCGGCGTGATCGAAGCGGTGAATAAACTCGAGGGGGCATTCACCGAGCAAGATAAGCATGTTCTGCAGGCATTAGCCGCCCAGGCTGCAATCGCCATCGAGAACACACGTCTATTCAAACAGAGCGACCTTGTCGCCGAGATGGTACACGAACTGCGAACACCATTATCTGCTCTGTCAGCAGCTGTCCACCTCCTTCAACGACCAGAATTAGAGGATGAACAGCGCATTAAGATCCGGCAGACCCTCTTTAATGAGGTGCAGCGCTTGAATGAACTGACCACGAACTTCCTGGAGCTCTCTCGACTCGAATCAGGCAGAGTTAGGTTCGAAAAAGAACCCGTACTTCTCGAAGGCCTCGTTCGAGAATGCATCGAAATTATGCGGCTGCAAGCGGATTCAGTGGGGGTCTTTCTTGAGACCGACATCGATCGCACACTATCCCCGCTGATGGGTGATCGCAATCAACTAAAACGGCTTCTTCTGAACCTGATCACGAACGCGATTAAATACAATCAAAAAGAAGGCTGGGTGCGGATCTCATTACAGCGGGAAGATGATGGCGCTCTGTTGATGGTTTCGGATAACGGAAAGGGGATCCCGGCCGAGAGTATTCCCAATCTTTTTAACCGTTTTTACAGAGTACCAGACCAGGAAGGTCTCATTAGTGGCACGGGATTGGGCTTGGCGATCGCTAAGCGGATAGCCCTGAACCATAACGGTGAAATCGAGGTGGACAGCAAGGTTGGTGAGGGCACAACCTTTAAGGTCATTTTGCCTTTCGGCCTGAGTGCGGATAGCGCGCTCTACTAGCGGCGACCGAACTGCCTTTCCAATGCATCTACAGATAGGTGAATCATCGTGGGGCGCCCATGCGGACATGTTCGCGGCATTGAACATGATTCCAAATCCTTGAGTAGCTGCCGCTGCTCCACTAAAGACAACACCTGACCGGCTTTGATGGCCACACGTTTGCATATGCGAGCTGCAAGCCGGGCCTCAAGCGCATCTGCAAGCGGCTCTTCATTCTCCTCAAATTCCTCAACCACAGACCGCAGAGCAAAGGACGGATCCTTCCCCGTAACGAGTGAAGGGACTGCACGCAGCCGGAAGGATCGCTCGCCAAATGGCTCGATGACAAAGCCCAGTTCTTTTAACGCCTCCAGATTTTCCTGAAGCAGAACGGCTTCTGAATGTGAAAACTCGATCGTCTGCGCCTCGAGCAGATTCTGAGATTCCAATACCCCGGCCTCTCTCGCCGCCATCATACTTTCAAATAAAATACGCTCGTGCGCAGCGTGCTGATCGACAAGGTAGAGCCCATCAGGACCTTCAGCGACGAGATACGCTGTCCCGATCTGCCCTACCGCCCGAAGCAGAGGGATTGTACCTGCAGGAAGCACACCCTGAGGTGAAAATGAATGGGATGCTGAAGGGTCTAAGGCCGAATCCATTGCCGATCCCCAACCTGGGTTGAGAGCACCAGGGCTGTGGGAGAGCCCCTCTCGAGACCATGTCGAATGAAGATCGACGCCAGGAGGAGAAGTATGGCCCAGTAAAGTCGCCCGGATCGCTCTTTGGATGACTGCAAATACGCGGTCCGGCTCCCTGAAGCGGACTTCAGATTTCGTCGGGTGAACATTCACGTCCACTTGCTCGGGTGGAATCTGCAGGAAGAGAACCGCCACGGGGTATCTCCCAACCATTAATAACGTGTGGTAGGCCTGCAGCACCGCGGCCGACAGACTTGAATCTTGAACCCACCGACCATTCACGAAGAAAGTCAGTTCACGACGGTTGCTGCGATTTAACTCAGGCGGGCTGACAAAGCCGGAGACTGAAATCTCCGCGCCTTGAGATGGTGGAATGGAGATCAGATGACGCGCGGTCTCAAGGCCGAAGACTTCCGTGAGAACCTCACGCTGATCGCCATTTCCCGAGGTATTAAACAGAGCACGCCCTTCTTGTTGCAGCTGGAAACGGACGTGTGGATAGGCCATTGCATAGCGAGTGACAAAGCGCGTGATCCAACGTCGTTCGGTGTTCCCTGTTTTCAAGAATTTTCGGCGTGCCGGAACGTTATAATAAAGATCTCGTATACGTATAGCCGTTCCCGGTGGAGATCCTATGGATGAGAGAGGTTTAATTTCTCCTCCATTCACGCTTACTTTCGATCCAATTTCTTCACCTTGCGAACGGGTAATCATCTCCAGGCGCGAGACAGCGGCGATAGAGGATAAAGCTTCCCCCCGAAACCCTAAAGTGTCGATTGCGAAAAGGTCCTGTGCAGTCTGCAGTTTCGACGTCGCAAATCTCGCAACCGCGAGCAGCGCCTCTGCCTGTGCTATCCCGCAGCCATCATCGACCACCTCAATAAGAAGCTTTCCCCCCTCTTCCGTAGTAATTTGAATGCTTTTTGCACCTGCGTCGAGTGAGTTCTCCACTAATTCCTTCACAACAGATGCGGGTCTCTCGATAACTTCGCCAGCTGCAATAGCAGATGAGACATTTTCCGGCAGGATCTTTATGGGCACGAGACGCCTCCAGCGTAGCTTTGATTATACATGTCTCCCCCCCAGTTGACACTCAAGGATGCGCCATTCTATACTGCCGCGGGCGAAAAAGAACCGGTGGGCACTTCCCTTGCAGAGGCAGATGCTCCATTTTGAGCGGGAGTTGCCTGAACCGTAAAGCAGCGCCTCTGCGCTCATCAACTTAAATTTGACACGGTAGTAGGTCTGCCTCGGAGTCATGAATAATGGGGACATTCAGGATGGCCTCCTTCCAGCCGGGGCAGGAGGAAATAGGACCAAATTATGGAATTCACGACACTCTTCCTGGACCTCGATGACACCCTATATACTCACACAAGCGGTTTGTGGGAGGCCGTCGGCAGTCGAATTCAAAGCTACATCGAGTTGAGATTGAAGGTCAGCGCCAGGGAGGCATCCTACCTGCGCGCCAAATACCTCTCCCAATTTGGAACCACGCTGAACGGCCTGATGCATAACCATCAAATCGATCCGATGGACTACCTGGACTATGTCCACGATGTTCCGGTTGAGGATCTCATCCCTCCAGATCCAGAACTGCAAACTATGTTGGCCTCAATCACCATCCCCAGGGTGATCTTCACAAATGCTCACCTCGAGTACGCTGTGCGCGTCCTGAATCAGCTTGGTATCTCGGATCTAATCGCCCAGATCATCGACATTCTCGCATTGGATTTCTCCAATAAACCGAACCCGGAGGCCTATCATCGCGCCCTTGCTCTCGCAGGGAATCCTTCATCCACAACGTGCCTGTTGGTAGATGACCGTTACCCAAACCTGTTGGCTGCAGCCGAACTCGGCATGACGACAGTTCTCGTCGGCGACGGGATCATTGAAGGGACTGTCGATTACACTATCGAACAGATACACGACCTGACAAATGCTGTCCCCTGCCTGGTTTCAGCATGAGAGAGTAGGAAAGCATCCATGGAAAGTAATGGTTTGTTGATCGTCATCGCTATTCTGGCGTTCGTAATTCTCATCAACATCGGCTTGGCGTTCAGCTTTCTCCGCAGGACGAAATCGAAACCGAAGGAAATTTTTCGCGAATCCATCGGTGAGATGCTTAACCCCTGGAAAAAAGAAGATGAAGCGCTCGAAGAGCTGCGGCAGAGAGTTGATGACTTGAAGAGTCGGGATGAGGCTGCAAAATGAACAAAGCAAAAAAAAGTAAACTCATCTCTCTCACCGAAGCAGTGGCGATGGTTCAACCGCAAGGCTGCCAGCTATCCCTCGGAGGGTTCACGCTGTACCGTCGACCCATGGCCTTCTCATTGGCATTGTTAGATCGTTTTCGCACCGAGAACACACCCTCCGACATCACATTAGTCAACTTCACGTCGAGCGTGGAAAGCGACATACTGATCGGTGAAGGGATGATCTCAAAAACCCGCACCTGCTATTTTGGCCTAGAGGTTTTCGGCTTGGCGCCACACTTCACCTCTGCCGCTGCTAAAGGATCGATCCAGATAATTGAAGAGTCAGAAGCCAGCCTGGCCTTCGGAATCCGTGCAACGATGGCAGGGGTTGGCTTTATGCCCTCAATCGCCTGGCAAGGGACAGATTTGCTAAGTTTGCGCCCAGACGTAAAAACTATTGAAGACCCGTATTCAGGCGAGATACTTACCGCCTTCCCGGCAATAAACTGCGATGTCGCTGTAATCCACGCCCTTGAAGCCGACATAGACGGGAATGCCCGCATAGGGGCTAATCAAGGCATAGATCGCGAGCTTTCTTTGGTCGCGGACAAGGTCATCATCACCGCCGAAAAGGTCGTTCCGCGCCTTGAGAAAGTAGACATCATTGGCATCGTAGTTGACGCCGTCGTTGAAACCCCTGGCGGAGCCTGGCCGACATCGTGCCACCCCCTATACGCCCTGGACGGACTATCAATCCTTGACTATGTGGAACAAATAGGCAGCGAAAGCTATAACCCGCTGCTGGATTCATGGCTAGCGCGCCATAAATTGACATAGTGTCGATAATCTCATCGACACTCACCCGCGGTCAACCGAGTATGATATCCTTTACTCCATCAAAATAAAGTTGAGGGATTCCTTGATATGACATCAAAAGTAAAAGTCGTAATACTCGGCTTGTTAATAGGATCATTCTTATCTGTCAGTATATTCGTAAGCGGTCTAGCTTTCGGTGTCGTCATCGGTCAAATGATCGGCTACGACGTGCTGCCAGGTTGGCTGGAAGACACGCTCCAGCAATCTTCGATGGTGGTGGAAACAAAGACCTACACGTCAGAACCACCGGAAGGCTCAGACGATTTGTTCGCTCCTTTCTGGCAGGCGTGGGACATCGTACATGAGGAATATGTTGACCAACCGGTAGACGATGTCGTCCTCATGAGAGGTGCGATTACCGGAGCATTGGACGCTCTGGGCGATCCCCATACTTCCTATATGGACCCGGTCACCTACCAACAATCGAATATCCCACTCCTGGGCTCTTACGAAGGGATCGGAGCCTGGGTGGACACGAATACGGAATTCCTGACAATCGTATCGCCCATGCCCGGCTCCCCGGCTGAGGAAGCAGGGCTGCAGCCTGGGGATGAAGTGGTCGCCGTCGACGGTGAAGATGTAACCGGTGTCGATGCGAACATCGTTATCCGCAGCGTACTTGGTCCTGCAGGGACGACGGTTCACCTGACCATCCGGCGTGAGGGGGAATCCGAACTCCTGGAGTTCGAGATTATCAGGGCGGAAATCCTGATTCCCAGCGTCGAGAGCGAGCTGCTCGAAGGGGATATTGGCTATATCCAGCTCTTCACTTTCTCTAACGATACATCTGAACATCTACGCCGCGCGATCCGTGATTTGCGCGAGACTGAACTGAAGGGGCTAATCCTCGATTTGAGAGGGAATGGCGGCGGTTTCCTACTCACGGCAATCGAAGTGGCTTCAGAGTTTATCGAAGATGGCGTGATCATGACGGAGAGATTCGGCGATGGTAGCGAAGATATCTACGAATCCCTTGGGGATGGCCTGGCAACCGATTTGCCTCTCATCGTTCTTGTGAACAGCGGCTCCGCGTCCGCTTCGGAAATCGTAGCAGGTGCAATCCAGGATTACGGGCGCGGTGTGCTCGTGGGCGAGACGACCTTCGGAAAAGGTTCGGTGCAGAACTGGATTGCGCTCACTGGCGAAGAAGGCGCCGTGCGAGTGACCGTCGCTCGGTGGTATACCCCAGATGGAAGAGAGATCGCCGATGAAGGATTAGAACCTGATTATGAGATCCCTTACACCGAAGAGGACTTCGAGGCCGGCAATGACCCCCAGCTCGAGAAAGCGATCGATCTGCTCATAGAATAACCATTACCATCATTTGGTGAATTATGTACTTCGATCCGATATACCTATGCTTAATGGCTCCAGCGTTCCTACTGATGATGTTCGCACAGTGGTGGGTTTCATCAACCTACAAGAAATGGAGCCGGATAGAAAATAACGCCCGTGTGAGTGGTGGGGAAATCGCCAACCGCTTGATCCAGTATGGCGGGCTACACGATGTCCGTATCGAACCTGCTGGCGGCAACTTAACCGATCACTATGACCCTCGCAGCAAGACTTTGCACCTCTCTCGCGGCGTGTATGAACCGGTTTCAGTCTCGGCGATGGCTATCGCCGCCCACGAACTCGGACACGCCATGCAGGACAAGATGGACTACTTCCCCCTTAGACTGCGATCTGCACTCGTTCCCGTCGTTAACATCGGCTCTTCCCTTGGTTGGATCCTGATCATCATCGGATTAATGCTGCAAGTCACGAATATCGCCTGGCTTGGCGTCGCTGCCTTTGGGACTGGTGCGCTCTTTGCCCTCGCCACGCTGCCCGTTGAGCTTGACGCCTCCTCGCGAGCACAAGCTCTCCTTGCAGAATCCGGTTTGATCCAAAGCCAACAAGATCAGGAAGGCGTTAATGCGGTTCTAAGAGCGGCGGCATTTACCTACATCGCCACGCTGGCTACAGCACTCCTCCAATTGCTGTATTGGGTGATGCGAGTTTCTGGATCAAGCAGCCGCAGACGCTGAATTCCCGGAGTGATGTTCAACAAAATAGAAAACATGGAATTATGCTGTGCCCACACAGCACTATTTTGACGACTGTCCGCTGGGATGCTACAATCCTCTCATATAGGAAAACGCTGACCCCGATCAATCAGTTAGTACGGAATTACGAAAGGATTTACAGTACGGAATACCGAAGAATGAAATGAAAAGTATCTTGAGAAAATTCATTTCCCAATTGACCCAAGGTTTGATGCCCCTCTAGAGTTCACTGCGGAATCCACGCGATCCCATAGGGGATATGTCCAAAAATCTTTGGAGCTGCTTCTGCCAGGGTCAAAGGGAAGGACCAATCCTCCAGGGAGCCTGCATGGAACCTTCAATGATCGACGCCACGTTAAATGCTATTCGGGCAGCCCTCGAAGCAAACCACATCGAGGAGGCAATTGCCGCACTCACTGATCTACACCCTGTAGATCGAGCTGAGGCCTTCGCTGATCTCGACGATCTAGACCAGGCCACAATCCTCCCCCAACTCGACATCAACGACACGGCCGACCTTCTCGAGGAACTCGACGATGAGGAAGCAGCTGATGTAGCCGAGACACTTTCGACGCCCTTCCTCGCCGACATCCTCGATGCCATGGAACCCGACGAAGCGGCAGATGTCCTGGGTGACCTGCCTCCCAGACTCGCCGCAGACGTGCTGGCGGAGATGGAGGAATCTGAAGACGTAATTCCGCTGCTCGTTTTCCATGATGAAACCGCCGGTGGTCTAATGACCACCCATCTCCTCACGCTGGATCCGGAAATTACCACGGCTGAGGCCATCGAGTATTTGCGCCAGGCAACATCAGGATCCGACACCCCTTACTATTTATACGTTGTCGAAAAAGATGAAAAACTGACCGGTGTCGTTGGGCTGCGTGATCTCGTGCTCTCTGACCCAAAGCAAAAGATCAGTGAGATCATGGATCCCGATGTGATCTCCGCCAAGACCGACCTGGACCAGGAAGATGTCGCCCGCCTTATGGTCCGCTACGACTTGGCCGCGCTGCCTATCGTTGACGATGACGGCTGCCTCCGCGGTGTGATCACCTACGATGACTTGATGGACGTAATCGAAGACGAGGCGACCGAGGATATTTACCGCCTTGCGAACGTTCACGATGCCGATCTTTCCTTCGATAGCCCGGTAGGCCTCTCCGTTCGCAGGAGACTGCCCTGGCTGTATTTGAGCGGTATTACTGCACTCTTCGCTTCCTGGGTTATCTCCCAATTCGAAGCGATTATTGCCCAGGTTGCATTGCTGGCCGCGTTTCAATCTGTCGTAGCTGGATTAGGTGGGAATACAGCCACACAAACATTGGCAATCATCGTCCGCGCTATCGCCCTAGACGAGATCGAACCACGCGATGCCTGGCGAACGCTTGCGAAAGAAGCGGCAGTAGGTCTTCTTCAAGGTCTCTTCGTTGGCACTGCAGCTGCCATAGGAGTGTACTTATGGACGGGGAATGAATTCCTGGGCGCAGTCCTCGGCCTCGCTCTTGTCGGAAATATGATCATTGCCACAGTGATTGGGACGCTCGTGCCACTCATCCTGAGATGGCTGGGTTCAGACCCTGCGCTCGCATCAACTGTGCTCGTAACGGCGGTCACAGACAGTGTGGGATTTGCACTTTTCTTGGGCCTTGCTTCATACTTCGTTAATTACTTGAGGTAGGTGAAAATGTCTGGAATAGTAATTCTCAATCCATACTCCAATCGCTGGAAAGCGGAGAAACGGGTACCAGAGATCATCGATTCGCTCGAGCAATTGTCCCTTGATTGTGAGGTCGTAATGTCTCAGAAGCCTGAGCATGCGATCGATATTGCGGAACAAGCATCACGTGAGGGAAGAGATCCGATTATCGCTGCCGGTGGGGATGGAACGATAGGCGAGGTTATTAACGGACTCTACCGGGCCAATCCAGAAGGTGTGCTTGGCCCTCTCGGAATCATCCCGCTCGGGACGGCAAATGATCTCGTCGTGAACTTGGGACTTCCACTTGATATCGTTGCCTCTCTTCAGGCGGCCCTCGGGGGGAAAACGCGTCGGATCGACCTGGGCCAGGTGAATGATTGGGTCTTCGATAACAACTCCGCGGTTGGATTAGAGCCCGTCGTGACGATTTATAACATTCGCATGACTCGGCTGCAGGGCGTGCTCCGCTATCTCGTCGCGGCGCTGCGAGCGATCGCCGCTAAGCCGGAATACGAAATGCGTATTCGTTGGGATGATGGCGAGTTTGAAGGGCTTGTATCCCTGGTGTCGGTAGGTAACTGCCCACTGACAGGAGGGATGTTTAAAATGGCGCCCGATGCAGATCCCACAGACGGTTTACTTACTTTCGTTTATGGGTATGCACCCACGCATTGGAAAATGCTCTCCTTGCTCCCCAGAACAATCAGCGGCGGGTACATTCATGATCCTGCCATCCACCAGCATCACACACGGCAGCTCGAGATCACCTGCTCTCCAGGTACACCTATCCAGGCAGACGGGGAGATAAGAGCCGAAAATGCAACGACGATCAATTACCGTGCGCTCCCCGCTCGATTAGACCTCTATACACCATGAAGCGCCGGCTGATCGTAAATGCGGATGATTATGGACGCACTGCTTCCGTCAGCCGGGGGATCCTCGACGCTCATTTAAACGGCATCGTCACAACGACAACCGTTATGATCAACCTGCCCGGCGCCCTCGAAGATGTACGCAGGGGAATTGAGCGCGCTCCCACTCTGGCCTTCGGCGTCCACCTTAATCTCACTTACGGTAAACCCCTCACCCCGCCCGATCGAGTACCCACGCTTATCGATGCAAACGGATGGTTCCACGAGAAGGATCAAATCTTCAACAATCCGGAAATGTTGGATCTCGCTGAAATCAAGCTGGAGTGCAAAGCGCAGATCGAGCGCTTCCTTCAAACCGAGACAGAGATCGATCACCTCGATAGTCACCACCACCTGGGTATCGCCAGTAAAGAGATCTGGATTCTTCTGACCGAACTTGCAGTTGAATATGATTGCGGCGTCCGCACTCCGTTTCCGAGTGACATTCTTGAAGAAGATTTAACAGATCTATATCCTGCCGACATGATCAACTTCAGCAGAACACAAGCGAAAGAACAGCTGGAAACAATCACCATCCCACACCCTGATTACTTTTTCGCCAGCTTCTTTGGAGATCAAGCTGTCCTGGACCATTTGCTTAAGCTCCTTCAAGAACTGCCTGAGGGCGTGAGCGAAATCATGTGCCACCCTGGTTATTCCGATGAAACGCTCGAGCAAACGAGCGGTTACAACCGCATCCGTGAGCAGGAACTGGTTGCCCTCACCGACCAGCGTGCGTTTACGGCAATCGCCTCAGGAAATATCGACCTGCACACATTCAAAACGGGATGTGGAAAATAGCATCCAAATTTTTATCTTCGTTCCTGCGTTTTTTCTTCAAACACCTCTACACAACCCTCGCCTGGGCGTATGACTTCGTCGCCTGGACAACATCCATGGGACAGTGGCGGAAATGGCAATCCGCGGCAATACCCTCCTCACAGTTCGGCGATCTTCTTGAGCTAGGGTCCGGACCCGGGCACTTGCTTGCCGCTCTAACGCGGACAGGGCATAGAAATGTCGGGTTGGATCAATCGACTCAAATGCTCAAACTCGCACAACGCAATCTTGCGCACGAAGGCATTACCCCGATGCTCATCCAGGGCCGTGCGCAAGCGCTCCCAATTCAATCGAACCACTTCTCGGACATCATCGCCACCTTCCCAAGTGAATATATCATCGATCCGGCAACGCTGGCGGAGGCGTTCCGAGTTTTGCAGCCGCGCGGGGAATT
>JBARSI010000322.1:0-2235 GCA_049644665.1 Anaerolineales bacterium | reverse complement strand
AGTGAAGCCAGCAGGAGTTCGGCATGTTCCTGGTTAAAAACAATCGGAGGGCGGATCTTGAGGACATTGGCGTTGGCACCGGTGGTGCCGATCAGGACCCCATTCTGACGCATATGGTTCATGACCCGACCCGCCAGGTCTGAGTCAGGGGAACCATCAGCGTTGATGACGTCGACACCCAATAGCAATCCCTCTCCGTGGGGTTCTCCCAGAATGGGGTAGTCCTTCCGTAACCCCAGAAGACTTTCTCTGAGAACATTTCCCATCACAAGAGCATTGTGCTGGAGCCCTTCCGTCTCGATCACATCCAGGACGGCCAATCCGGCGGCACAGGAGACTGGGTTGCCGCCAAACGTGTTGAAGTAGCCGGTCTCAGCAGCCAGAGCCTCGGCAATTTCCGGGCGGGTCACGAGGGCTGCGAGGGGGTGTCCGTTCCCCATAGGCTTCCCCATGGTCACGATGTCTGGCACGACATCATCGAACTCGAAACCCCAGAAATGCCGGCCGAGACGTCCAAAACCGGCCTGGACTTCATCCGAAACACACAACCCACCCGCTCGGCGGGTCTCATCATACAAGGTACTGAGATACCCACCTGGTGAAGTGAAAATGCCGTCACTGGTGAAACCCGAGTCTAAGATCAACATGGCCGGTCCGTGATCCCGTGCTCTCAAGGCCTTGATGGCCTCACCTAGGCCAGAATCCGGTTCGCGGAAAGCGGTGTCGGAGAGCGGTGCATGAAGGGCAGCCACGTGGTTCGGCAGTTTCTCACGAGGGACTTCTTCGCTGCTGAAGCCGATGATGGCATCACTATTGCCGTGGTAGGAGTGCCCGGTGATCAGGGCGCCGTCATGGCCCGAAACCAGTTTCGCCATCCGCCAGGCAAGCTCGTTTGCCTCCGTCCCGGTACACACAAAGGTGCACACGCTCAGCGGATCCGGCAGCCGGCTCGTAATGCGCTCTGCTAGTTCGAGGATCAAGCCATGCAAGTAGCGTGTACTGGTATTCAGCATCCGAGACTGCTGGGAGATCGCTTTCACGACGTGCGGGTGACAGTGCCCTACATGGGGGACATTGTTATAAACATCCAGGTAACGGTCCCCCTCATCATCGTACAACCACACTCCTTCGCCGCGCACAATATGGAGGGGACTTTCGTAGAAAAGGTAAGCGGTGGGACCCAGCAAACGAGCACGGCGTCCCAGCTGCGCAGATCGGGTTTCTTTCGGAACCCTGGTGGATGGGACCAGGTCTTCACTTTCCCAAAACCCACAGGCCCTGAAAAACCGCCTGGTGACCTCCCTAGGATCCAGGGTGCGCCACGCATCCATCTTCTCCCATACACCCTCGACATATCCGGCGATGTATTCGCGGTTTTCCGGGAAAAGGTTCATTCGCCATGATGCGATCACATTCAACATCGTCAATCGGGTCCCGATCAAGTCATACATGAGAGACAGTTCGAGGGGCTCAAGCGGCAAGATTTCATGGTATGCCGCGATGATGTTTTCAGATATTTCAAGCGTATCATCCCCCCCGCGAAACATATGAGCAATCGGGGCGGCCAGATCCATAACCAGGGGTGTATGGATCACGTCCCCAAAGTCGATAATGCCGACGATTTCCCCGGGGTCATCCTCTGCCACCGCCAAATTATCGGGAGTAAAATCATTATGAATGATCTGGCTCCGCAGTTTGGGGATCTCAGGGAGTACCAACCGTTCGAAGCGGTCCAGGAAGTAGCCGGCTAGCTGACGGTGGTTCGGGTCCGGTATATGGTGCAAATAATCTCTTAGCACCGCAGCTTGCTTCAAGTCCCACAATAGCTCGTAATTGGCGGCAGGATGGTAGAAACCGCGCAGTGCTAGGACGAGGCGCGCCAGGTAGGCTCCCAATGGGCGGAACAGGGCACGGCTGGTCGACCCATCCGGCGGATAACAACCCGGCATGTAGGTCAGAACGTGGACAATGTGGGATCGCCCGTCATCATCCCGGATCCGCTCGAGGGCAGATTCAGTTCGAGAAGTTAGGACCCTCGGCACAGGCAGCTCAAGATCAACCATGGCGATGTGAGCCAGGGCTTCAACCTGCATCATGAGGATAGCCGGGTCCACAGCGCTATTGGCGATTTTTATGACGAACTGGTCGCCGCTTGGTGTATCGATACGGAAGTTCTGGTCCCGCTCGCTGTCGAGTGGGGAAATTGCGCCGTCAAGCCCGTAAAAATCCCTGGCG
>JBARSI010000321.1:0-20249 GCA_049644665.1 Anaerolineales bacterium | reverse complement strand
CTGCCGTGCTACTGCGCGGGGTGGATCGCGATCCGCCGGGCGCCGGGGAGGCTGCTGGGGACATCCACACCGACATCCATTTCTGTTTCGGCAACGGCAATGCCAGCAGAGACCATCGCTGTCGCACCCAGCCCAACCCCTACGGTTACCTTGACGCCGACCATCACCCCCACCGCGTTCATCCCCCCCTCACGAACGCCCACCGCTTCCCCGTCGCCCACGCTTACAGAGACTCCTACAGTGACAGCCACGTCAACGGATGTGCCGACGGGAGCCCCTACGGCGACAGAGACCTCACCGCCCTCACCCACGGATACACCCGTCAGTCCTATACCGGAATGATTTAGCCGATAGGGTCAATCATTTCTTAGCAGGATGCAATGAAAAGCCACCGAGGTTCCCTCGACGGGCAGTGTTACACACGAATTCTTGAAATTATATCAAAGCCGATAGATCTGGCGGCGGAGTCTGGTCGAGAACACTGCCAGGAACTCGCTTGCTCAACAAACTCTCTACACACTGTTTATCGGATGTTTTCGCAAACCAGACCTGAGGTTTTTTTATTTCCCGGAATACATCGCCATAGATAGAGCTGTTATCGATCATGCCGATGTTTAAATGCTCGATCTCCGCGTCGAAATTACCCTTACTCCATAACGCCTAGGCACACAACATCCTATCTTAATCTTCGTTATTGAATGTCTTAATGAATGGGAATCCATCGGCAGCAAAGCAATTCGGGAAAGAATTGACATCATCCTTACCAAGTAAACAATCTCGTGAGCCTCTCAAAAAGCTCGGGGTTGAGATGCTCAAAACGGGCTTGATATCCTGTTACACTTAGCAGGAAGCCGGTCACGGCAGAATACAAAGTGATCCCCCAAACCAAGATGGAGAATATCAAGCGCCCCAGCCTTCGATCTTTAAGCTTACAGATACCAATCCACATCCCGAGCGTTGCCAAAAGCAACAACACAGGGAGCCCATCGGTTAAGTACCGCATCGATGTGGCTACAAATAACAATAAAGGTGTAAAAATGGAGATTACTACACAAGCCAGAGCTACCACGATCCAAATTATGTCAATTCGATACCACTGAGGCTTTATTGAAGATACATTCCCGGCTTCCGAGTTATCGGACGGAAATTTTTCCTTTATGAGGAAGTATATGGGAATGATCGCCAAGAGTATGAACGGGGTAGAGATAAAAATACCCGTGATCCGCTCGGTGTAGTAGTACTCCGGAATAAGTTTATGTATCGGCCAGAGGTAATGACCTCCAATGGTCGCTTTAACGTATGGGAAGACGCGTAGAGTGCGGAAGGGATTTAGAAGGTAATCAAACGCACTGGGTGGAACATAGACTATGGACAGAACATACTCATACAACGCGTGTAAATTCATACTCGACAGTTGATATTTATGACCAAACTCAAGGATGTCGCCAAAACGATCGAAGTTGTACCAAGCATAGAGAGCGGCTCCGAGGATGAGGGGTCCTAAAAGCGAGAGCGTGGGGCGCACGATTTCTACCCATTTGGAGTTTCTCTTGCCGACAATCCCAATTCGCAGAAACGTAAAGGCTGCGAAGACCGCTACGGCAAAGATCAAGCTCGTTCTTGAACCCACCGTAAGAGACCAGAAGACACCTGCCCACAAGAGCCTATTGGGTTTGACCTCCTTATCTCCAAAGGCAGTTAACGCCCAATAGAAACCACCCAGCAGAAAGAACTGACCACTCGCGATCGCCGCCTCATAGATGGCGGGGCGGCTTAGCAGCCAGGGTAATGGATTCGCCAACCCAATGAGGAGGATTCCTGGGATCAGCGTCCACAAGGGTAGATCATAAAAATATCTCTTATAAAGAGATATCAGGATAAGGGATCCAAAGACGAAGATCCCCAGGTCGAAAATGAAGGTTAAATGCTGATCGCCCAAGCGAACACCAAAGATACCCTTCACAAAAGCTGTAACTAAACCGGGGACAGGTCCCCAATACAAGAAGTATTTGCCATCGTAGAAGGAGGCATCCCATATTTGAGGAATCGTCTTTCGTTGTTCAAATTCGTATGGATCGGAAAGCTCAAGTAAACGCGGATCTGGTTCGACCAAAAGATGGGTCGTCCCCTCCAAGAAAGATTCTCCAAGCATGGCGTAGTAGTCCGTAGTCCGCGGCCATGCCGTAATGAAACCAACACTCACCAGCCATAAATATAAACTGGCGACAAGAATGAATAGGACACTGAATAATAGGTAAATGGAACGAAGTTTTGACGTCTTAAAAAAAGCTACCGGTGGAAGCCCCGCTACTTTAGATTTGAATCTCCGCGAGGGTTCAACAACATTACGCCGCAAAAATATCGTCGCACGATGTTCTCTGAAGCGCACGCACCCATTGGTAACTATCCTGGCGGCAGTCTTCAAAGATTTATCGATAAAAGGGACTCCCAAGGCTGCCTGAAGGATATTGCTTAGCATCTTCATTAGAACGTTCGAAGCGACTCGTAAAACGCGTAAGATCTGTGCACTGAGTGCAGCAGCCAGGAGAAGCAAACCGGTGATAAGCAGGATCTTCCTTGATGGTCCCCACTCGGTGTTCGCATCGATACCTAATTGGACCGCCAAAACTGCGACAAAGATCATCGCCGCTGCGAGTGCCCCAACAAAAAGTTTGGGAAAGATCGTTATTCGCATTCCGTCAATGCCTTCGCAAATACGATATCTATATCACTCCGATCTACGCCGACCATTAAAATAGCCGCCAGTAGCCCCATCAACGATACATCCATTATCGCCCAAAATAACTATCTTCACACTTCGGATACATTCATCAGGCCCAGAGCTGCAAGCTATGATCGAGGATTCCTCGTCTATCCGCCATGCAACGATCTCCCTGCGACTAAGTCGGGCGGTGCCTCATGAATAATATCAATATCGAATAGGTGAGACTATTGAACGGCCGATTTTATTCAAGTTCAATAGATCGAGGATAACACTGGTGGCGGCGTTTAGCCGAAAGAAAAAAACCGTGGCAAATTGCGGGGGGGTTGCTTATTTTAGAAAGACTCGTCCAAATTTAATAGCGCTAAACCGGGTGTAATATATCATTTGTCATGAGGTTGAACCATCAATACTTGGACACTGCCTGGATCTCCTATAAACGCAATCTCGACTATTTCGCCGATGCTTGTTTCTATGCTATTCCATTGCTCTGGGTGTGATTTTATAAAATCTGGGGTGATGTATAACGCTTTAATTCCATTTTGGTCGATCCACGCTTGAAGGGTCTCCGTTGATTCTCCATCTGGAAGACTTGTAAGATCCACTAATGTCATATTTGACGCGACTGCGGGGAGTGGATCTGGAGCGGCAAGAGGATCACCGGTTGACAGATTGTCCTGCAAGAAGTGTACTGCTCTCTCTCCTGCCGATTCACCAATGCTCCATGGATTTGGAAATGGAAAATGATCGTGCAGCAATAAACCCGCGCTGAACGCTATCAGAAGCCCTACGACATTTCTCCACGGTGTTTTTGGCATGGTCGAGTATACAAGCCAAATAATGAGAAGCGTTGCGAGGGTGATGACACCAACAGCGAGGAAAGCAGGCTTATTGTCTACTATGCTGTAGATTGATAAAGTGACGAGTGGAATCGACCATACTATGCGTTCTTCGGCTCGGAGATCAGGAGAAATGATATAGTTCAATCCAATGCCACCCAGAACAATTAGGACGAAGTGTGAAAGTAATAAGAACCCATCGCGAAGGTAGAAACCAAGGTATAACAAACTGTATGCCGGCCAGAGAAGAAGTATAGCCAAGAGGACATAGGCCCGTTTCTTGAGTAAGGCGTAAATACCAATTGTGGCGATAAGGAACATTGTCGGACCAATTCTTTTCCCATAAGCGGAGAGGATCACCTGTGGAACCTGTTTCAGATTGTGATAAATTCGCTTGGCAAATTCGGTAGGATTGTGAAGGATTGCTTGTAAAACGGAACCCTGGTTTTCCGCCTCAGTCCCGTACAATGCCTCCGCCTCAGCATACCCCTCGCCCAGTTGATCTCCACTGACCGTATGTTGAGACCACAAAAGGGTGTTATAACCTTTGTTTCCAACCTGTAATGAGTAATCCCCTGTGGACAGACCTCTAACAATAATAAACAGTGTGATAATTGCTAATCCAGGGAGCACTGTCCTTAAAATAGTCTTTAAAAAGCTTGATTTTCTAAGACCCAACCATAATGAAATAACGATAAAAAATGGAAATAGGAAAAGACCGTCTGGTCGCGATAGAGCTGCTAAGCCGATGAACACAGATGCAAGTGAGAGGTCCCTAATGCGGTTTGATTGAGCGAAAGAGACCGTAAATGCAAGCGCGAGGGCCGACATCGATGTAAATAGAGCATCGCTGGGGTTTGAGAGGATCTTGATCAATGCAGTTGAGATGAAAAGCAAACCAACAGCAATGAACGGATGAAAAAAACGTCTAAACTGCTTGCTAAGCTGAAACGTCGTCAGCCATATGAGCGTAAAGAGCAGTATTCGACCGATGCCGGCGCTAAGTAAGAACCAATTGGGAGAGTTTTTGAAGATGAGGTAGAGCGGCGCATAAATAAAAGCAACTAGAGGGCCACGAGCGAGTTCTCTTAGATCACCGGCGATAAGATTTCTCCCACTGTCAATATACTTCGTTTCATCGAAATGATTAATTTCCTGATACTCTGGAAGGAGATCTGGTGATACTAACACAAGATTAACTATCAGTATGAGGAGCACAAGCAAGGTCTCTCGATCAATGCGATTGAAGATGTTAATTAACTTGGTGCTCACTCGTTTGCTCCTCTTCAAAGGATTTATTTCAAGGTTTTGTTTGTGAATTCTGTCTTCAATTTTAGTGTGCCTTGCCTGGCTTTACAAGGGATCTGTGTTTCCGCCTGTATGTGTAATCGCAAACCATGGGTTGTACAATCTACTCGAAAGTAACCTGATAATCACCGTGTGTGGAATAACATATCAAGGATATCTATGTATCTTGTCGTAATGAAAAAAGCCGCCACGGAAATCACGGCGGCGAGATCCAGAGAGGGGTTATCGGATTTAAATCACGGTTGATAGATCTGGTGGCGGCGTCTGGCCGAGAACGCTTCCCGGGACTCTTTCCCCTAAAAGGCCGACAATCGCCCGACCATCCCCTTCGTGCGCCAAGTGGACCAACTCATCTATTGCCGCCTGAAGTGTGTCGCCATACATCACGTTGTTCTCTTCCACGCGCACGATGTCGGGGTGTTCTGTTTCCGTATAGCTCAAGCCATCATCCCAAAGCTCCTCGCTGAGCTTTTCGCCGGGGCGGATACCCGTGAATTGGATTTGAACATCCTTCCCGGGTTCAAGTCCGGAAAGACGGATCAAGTCCTCCGCCAGGTCGACGATGCGGATCTGCTTGCCCATCTTCAAGACAAAGAGATCACCTGCCGAGCCCATGGTTGAAGCCTGCATAACCAGATGCACTGCTTCCGGGACAGTCATGAAAAAGCGCTTCATCTCTGGGTGCGTGATCGTAATCGGTCCGCCATTGGCGATTTGGCGTTTGAATATGGGTACGATACTGCCGCGGCTGCCGAGAACATTCCCAAAACGGACAGTTACGAATGTTCTGCCAAATCGTTCCGCCGCATCGTGTACGATCATCTCGGCAACGCGCTTGGTTGCGCCCATCACGCTCTTCGGCTGCACAGCTTTATCCGTGGAGATTAACACAAAATGTTCGGTGCCGCATGCCAGAGCTGCATCTACAACACTCTTCGTGCCAAGCACGTTATTGGTGACCGCCTCCTCGACGTTGAGTTCCATCAGCGAGACATGCTTGTGCGCCGCAGTGTGGAAAACAACTTCCGGTTGTTGGCTCGCGAAGATATCTCGCATTCGCTCGATATCACGCACATCGGCAATCACGGGGATGATTGGTAAGCTGGGAAATGTTTCTCGCAGTTCAAGCATCGCTTCGAAGATGCTGTTCTCACCGTGGCCGAGCAGGATCAACTCCCCCGGATTCCAGCGCGCAACTTGACGGCAAAGCTCGAGACCGACGGATCCCCCCGCTCCAGTCACAAGAACTCGCATGCCGGTTATTTTTCGACCGACAGCCTCATCATCAACTTCTGTCGGTTCCCGCCTGAGCAGATCGGTGATGTTAACCTCACGCAACCGACTGACGTTGACTTTCCCGCCGATAAGCTCATAAATCCCGGGCATCGTGCGGAAGGGGATTCCATTCGACCGGCATTCCTCTGCCAATACCCTGACCACATGGCCGGGCGCCGTCGGGATGGCGATTATCACCTCTTGCGCTAACACGCGCTCGACAACATCATTGACTTCATCAAGCCCGCCCATGACCTTGATGCCGTGGATCTCCATCCCTATCTTCTCTGGATCGTCATCTACAAATGCGACCGGGGTCATCTGTAGCTGTGGGTTGCGCTGCATCTCACGCAGCACCAGGACTCCTGCATCCCCTGCACCGGCGATTACGACTCGTTTGCCGCCGCTAAACTTACTCGCTTTTTGGTTGATCTGCCCGCTTTCAGCGAGTAATCGGATAACGATCCTGAGACCGCCGACGCTGAATAACGAGATCAGCCAGTCGATGCCAATTACGGACCGGGGGAATCCAACTTCCATGCCCCCGAGACTGCGTGTGATAATGATCAGTAAAGCTACTATACCTGAAGCCGCCGCCGATGCGAAAAAGATAAGCCGCAGCTCGCGCACACTGGCATACACCCAATATCGCCGGTAGAGACCGAAGATGTAGTAGACAATTGGTTTTACGATTAGAGCCAATGCAACCATCTGCAGCGCCGATGGCAAATAGAAGGAGAAGAGCGGCCCAATATCCAACCGCAATGCAAAACTGGCGAGGACGGATGTCGCGATCAGGAACAGATCCGCCAGAAAAAGGTATCGGTTACGAATTTGGAACAGTGGTTTCCTCAAGATTCTACGGATCTCCTAGACCTGAACCATTCTACCGTAATCCCAAGACCTTCCTGTAAGTCGATACGCGGGCGATATCCCAACGCTCTTTCAGCCGATGAGATATCCGCCTCAGAAAAGCGGAGATCTCCCTGGCGAGGAGGACCGAATACAGGATCAGGATTCTCAGGAAAGAATCGCTGTATGATATCGACCAACTCGATAATGGGAACCGATTTGCCCCCTCCGATATTGAAAACTCGGCTAGTCACGGAGACCCCATCTGCAGCCAGCAGCATCGCCTCTACAACATCACTCACATACACAAAATCGCGGGTTTGCCGACCGTCTCCGTGGATTGTCGCTGGCTCGCTAGCCAACATAGCCTGGATGAACATGGGTATGGCTGCCGCATAGGGAGAGTCAGGGGATTGGCGCGGCCCATAGACATTGAAATATCGCAGGCAAATGGTCTCCAAGCTGAACGACTGCGAAAACAACTGTGCGGCTTGTTCCATTGCTAGTTTGGATGCTGCATAAGGAGACAATGGATTCAGGGGGTGGTTCTCGGCAACGGTGCTCTCACTCTCACCATACACCGCAGCCGAAGATGCCAGTACAACCCGCTGAACCCCTGCCTGACTGGCTTGCATGAGCACGTTAAGACTGCCATTCAGATTAGCCTCATAGCAAGTGAGAGGATCCACCATCGAACCTGGCACGGAAATAAACGCGGCCAGGTGGAAGATGGCGTCAACATCTTTTATGCTCTCTTGAACGACTGTAACATCGCGGATATCCCCTTCGATAAGGTCAACTTCCAAACCGGCGAGGTTCGCTTTCGATCCTGTGGAGAGGTTATCCAGTACTCGAACTCGATCTCCGCGGTCGAGCAAACCGCGCGCGAGATGAGAACCGATGAATCCTGCGCCGCCCGTTACAAGGACCTGAGCCATCTTAAATGCCTCGGAAACCGATAATGGAACCGGTCGTCCGCAGGATGATCCACAGATCCATCAGCAGGCTGCGGTGCTTGATGTAGTAAAGATCGTACTCGAGTTTCTCCGCTGAACCCTCGATCGAGGCGCCCTTGCCATAATTAATCTGCGCCCATCCTGTGATGCCGGGTTTGGCCAGCAGCCTTGCGCGGTAGAAAGGGATCTGCTTTTGCAGCTCATCGACCAGAATCGGACGTTCAGGGCGGGGTCCAACCAGGCTCATCTCCCCTTTCAGGACATTCAGAAATTGTGGGAACTCATCCAAATGAGTCTTCCGCAGGAACTTACCAACCTTTGTGGCGCGCGGATCACCCTCCAATGCCCAGTGCGCCTCGCCGTCTGCTTCCGCATCCTGGCTCATCGTGCGGAATTTCACCACCCGATATTGCTTGCCGCCCTGCCCCAACCGTTCTTGGATGTAGATTACCGGCCGGCCCGATTCAATCATGATCGCCAAAGCTACCCAGGGATAGATCACAAGAAAACCCAGCAAACCCAATAAGCTTCCGCCGATGTCCAGAAGGCGCTTGGACATCGCGTAAAGAGGCGAGATTCGCACTTCATCGACGAACGACCTCACCAGCCAATCCGATTCAAGGTGATTGATTGGGAGTCTACCGAGCAGCTCCTCATAGGAGACCGGCATGCGTGTGATCAAGATCCCCCTCTCCTGTGCGTCGAGGATAGCCTGGAACATCTCGCCGTTCATGGGGCCAAGGATTGCCACGATGATATCCGTGACGGCTTCCTGCTCGATCAGTGGAAGCAACTTCGCATTACCACCCAGGACCTCACAGCCATCGATCTCCATACCTTGCTTATCGGGATCATCATCGATGACCCCAACGAGGGTAAATGGCGGCGGGTTGATGGCCCGGATGACGTTTAATAGCGTAGTCCCGCTTGTCCCTGCACCGATCACCAATGCGCGGCGCATGAAGTCGGGAGCGGTGAAGATCCTTATATAGACCCATCGCCATGCTAGAGTGAGGAGGATAACAAGGACAAGGAAATATAGGACTCCACGACGGGGCAGTGACCCCGGAGCGGAAGTGAAATATAAAGCAAGGTAGAGAACGACGCCGCCGATGCCCGAGAACAGCACACCGCGTAGAGTTTCTCTCCAGGATGAGGCGCGAATCACATCATAATTGTTGACCATCAGGAGCAGCCAGAGAAGAGGGAGAAGGAAGAACCAGCCAGCTCGGAAGCGGACGAAAACGAGCGAAAAACCCAACCAATCGATCTGCGCCCAGAGGTAGAGCGCTAGAAAGGATGCAAATGCAGCGGCGATGAAATCCCCAATAATGAGGATAATGCGTCGTTCGCTCGTGCCCATTCTCCTGCGGTCGCGCCTGGATTCAGTCTGAGCCATTCCCCTCTCCGCGCGTACCTCCTAGTAAACTCCAGAGAAATCCAGTTCCCCAGGAAAAATGCATCGTCCAGATCACAGGAGGAAAACCAAGAATTAATCCCATATCTTTTCTGCGAATCGCCTCCACTAAGCCTGCAAGTGTAGTAACAAAGAAATATGCGCCTAATTGTACCGCTAATAGAATACGGGCGAGTGGAATAGGGAATGCAAGAGATGCCATGACGAGTGCAGCGAGAACGAACATCGGAGGGAGCGCCTGACGCCAGCGAAGTGTCTCAGGATATAGCCGGAGCATGCGCACCTTCCAAAACCCATAACGCCAGTACTGACGGGCGAGAGAGCGCAGGTCGAGTCGGGCGAAATAAATCGAGCGGATCGATGGGTCAAACCAAATTTGTCCTCCAGCTTTCTTGATCCGGACGTTGTACTCATAATCCTCGTTTGTGAGCAATTCTTCATTGAATGGGCCGACCTTCTCCAACCATTCCCTTCGAAATGCCCCAAAGGGTACTGTATCCACCGGCCCTGGTTCGCCGCTGATGCGGTAGCGGGCGTCGCCCGCTCCTAGCGGGTGAGAAGCTGCGGCTGCGATCGAGCGCGCCACCCATGTCTGCGCACCAGGCTGGATAATCCAGACTCCACCGGCGTTTGCGGCCCCAGTGGCTTCGAGCACTGACAGGCAGCGTTCAACGTAATCCGGCTTGGGAGCCGAATGTGCGTCGAGGCGGATGATCACCTCCCCTTCGGCAGCCTCGATTGCTGTATTTAAGGCGGCCGGGATAATGCGCCGTGGGTTGTCGATCAGGCGAATAGTTAATTCGGGATGTTGAGACGCATAATTCTGGATCACCTCACGAGTGCCGTCATCCGACATACCATCGGCGACGATGACCTCGATCTTGTCGAGTCTGTATGTTTGCCTGCGAATCGCTTCAAGCAACAGACCAATCGAGGCTTGTTCGTTATAACAGGGGATGATGAGTGAGATTCCTGGGTTCTTCATCAGAGATCAAGCCCCGTATCGGCTACAGGGAATTTCTGCATGGTCATGATAAATCTGAACTCCCTACCTGTCCAACGATCCTTCATCGATATGATCCAACTATCAAAATCATTCTTGGTATTATTGAGATGGTTCGTTTGACTAATTATTAGAGTTTTTAGGGTCAGGATAGAAGTATATCGCCCCATCCGCACATTCGAAAAAGATATCCAGTCTTTCTGTAAAAGCTTCGATCTTCGCTTTAGCGTGATCATGATAAAGCGGTTCAAGGTGCCCATAAATGGAATCAAACAATACAAGAGCGGCACCCTCTTCCCTGAATATTTTCGCGGCGGCTTCGGAAGGGTCATCTCCGGGACGGGGGTTCATTTCTGTTGATTGTTCAAAAAACATCATGGGGAAATCATAAGCATAGCGGTCGGCATATAGGAGAATCGCACTAGATTCGTTCGTTATTAATGGCACATCAGGGCTAATATCTTGGATTGCCTCGATAGTTGGCGACGTCTGCCACTCCCTACTAGTAAAACCCCTTCCATCCTGAGAAAGTGAGAGGACGTTATCCCTGCTTTCGGAGTAATTAAAAACCATGATAGATGCTGCAAATATTATGGGGATAACAGCCAACCCCCTAGCACGCTGCTGGTGTGCCCCTACATCAAATATAGAAACCACGAGCGATAACGTGAATGCAAATAAGGCGGGTGATAGGGTGCGCAGATAAATATCCGGCGTCGGCAGCCTAAAAAGGAAGGAGAGAATAAGCGCAACGATATAGACAATAGTGAAAATCATAAGTGTTAGATTGAGGATGGATATGCCCTGTTCCGGCATCTTTCGCCCATGCCTCCGAAGCCATGTGTAGCCTGAAAACAGTGTAAGAAAAATGAAGATCCCCAGAAGCATCAAGAGATTCCAGCGGTATGATAAATCAGGCAGGGTGCGAACGAAGGGCAAGAATCTCCAAAATGAATCTACGAGTGCCACCCTGAAGGGTTGAAGAATTGTCCAGATATTTCCAATTACAATGCTATTAAAACGTGCTGGCTCTGCAGCAGGCTGAAACCGCAACCAGATAAGCCAAAGAACCATTGGAAAGACGCCCAATGAAAAGATGAGAAAGGCGTGCTTAACGCGCCGCCGTAAAGATAATCGGGGAAAAATAAATCCAACGAATGCGCAGGTTATTACAAACCCCACTCCAATGTAGCGGGTTAGAAACGCAAGGCTCGATAGGATTCCAGACGCCGCCAAATATTTCAGTTCCCCTTTTCGAACACCTAAAATCGCGACCATTAACGCGCAAAAACCGAGAAGGAAGAAGAGTCCTTCAGACATCACCCCGGAGTAGAGTTCGATAAGGATCGGGAAAGTCAGCGTAACCCCGCTCAGCGATATGGCCAGTAAACCGTTCTTGGTGATCGCAAATGCGGATAGACCTATGACCAGAATCGTCAACGCAAACAAGGAAATACTCAAGAATCGAGCTGCAATGAGAAGATCTATTCCGAACACCCCAAGTGAGGTAAGAGCAAGAATAAATAGAGGAGGTTGATAGGAGGTGAGCACGAATCTCCCCGACGCTCTCCACAACCCTATCCCATCTCCTCGGAGAAGATTTCTAGCATTCACGATGTAGCCTACGCCGTCGCTGTAAGCCCACGGTCCCCAGCGAGTAGCGAAGCACATAACACCAGCGCCGATCAAGCTGAGCAATATAATGATCCCGAGCACAATCCGGCGGGATTGAAATTGATACATTATCCTCGTCATTCAAAATCCCTGGCTCTTCAACACAAGCGAACCCAATTTATATCCTGCACTTGTGTGCACGCCCGCTACAGAAAGCTGGTGAAGACTTAGGTGTGATTCCATCCACACAGTTCGTACGCGATCGACCGCTCCTCGCGTAATACGGCGGATCTTTCATCAGAATAGTTCGATCGCGGCGCTCACAACTCAAGCTGTTCAGCCGCAGCCATCCTAAACCCACTCATAATAAATCCGCAAGCAACAAAATACTGCCAGTCCAGAAATGCTACTTACTTGCACTGTCAAATTCAGTGAATACGAATTTCAAAAAATCCAATCTTGGGAGAAATCTTGTTCAGGTTATCGAATGTGTGATCGAGCGTAAGGCAAATCTCCATTTCTGGAGCTTAATCGCAGATCCTGCGAACGTCAACATTCATTCATAAAGTAATGGGAGATGTGCAGCTTGATAAGCTGTTGAATATAAGTCAGACACAGCGTTCAATTGTTTGCGGAACGTATATATTGGGATAGGTTGGAGCAGCCATCACAAATTCTTCTTTCGATATTTAAAGAGCTTGCTACAATAAGAATTTCAACTCTCTTGTATTTGGGCAAGAAGCCAGAGTTATTGGCATCCAAGCGGAAATGAATTTAATTTGTCACAGCAATTACCGTCAAGATAAATTATTAGCTCCACTGCTTGCTTATTGGCTTGATTCAACTCACAAGTGATAGTATGAAAGCGGCCCTCCTTCTCTCCTAGCCTGTAATTACCACAAACTCGGTTGAAAACAGGAATGTGTCTTACCAGGAGAACTACGGGCAAAAACAAACTGCTCACCGGGGAGTCTCAAAATTGGCATGGTTCATTGGAGCTGAACAAGTTATGAAGACCCAGCTCTCGACTGCAGATTATCATGGAGCTGAGTATGATTAGATGCATTGGATCGAGTATCTTATCTCGAATCCGATAAAGGCGTCGAGACAATCATTCATAGTTTACATCTTGGCAGGGCTTGAATATCGAAGTTTTGTTATGGAAGGTGTTTTCTCCCGTCTGGCAGATAGCGAATTCCTTTGACGAACGCTTTCTTAGATGCAATTTGAAGGTTGGAATATTTGGAGGGATTCGATGGTTGAGATCTATCAAGGGATCCGACAAAGTCACTTATGGTGATTGACAGAAGGCGTCATGTAACCAATCTTGACGCTCAAGATGTTGAGTATTCGTTCGGATATCTAGTAACACCAACTGGCAAACCTGAGCTCGGAGGAAAGAATTATCTCTAAGAATAGTTGCTAAATATTGAAACTCTTCCTCCATATTGAGATGGGCATAGGCATAGATAAAAGGTATCCATTCAACTTGGTCAATAGGGCGCAAATCGGCTCTGCTTGCTTCTTCTGCAAGGCTGACAATTTCGTTCCATGCCCCTTGTTGCCTCGCTAAGGCTGCCCTTTCATAGTAGTAGCACCAATTGCGGGACGGTTCATCCCCAAAAATAGATTGCGGCGGTCTATGAGGCTCTGCAAATAAATCAATCTGCTCTAATTTCGAGTACTGAGCCAGTAAGAAGATGCTTGAAGGGTCATTTTCAGATAATTCTGGACTCTGACCATCCAGAACATGGACACAAGAATTAGGCGTTGGCATGGAGAACACAAGGACCTTGGTGTAGTCCTTCTGGCTTTCAATACCTCTGCGAATGCTTTCATCTTGACTTTGCTCCAGTATTGATAATGTATCAATCCGCTCCAAGGTCGTCGCGGTAAGTTGAAGCACTGTCTCGGCTTCTGGAGGAAGCGTCGGATAGTAAATTAGATTTGCAGGACCCCATATAAAATAGTCCTCGGCTACGCGCTGCCCACCATAATTGGCCACGAGCACGGTTCCGGGTTTAATTTGCGGGGCGCGCCACGTGACTTGCCACCAAAAATCATTCACCATGTTGGTGTATGCAATATGGCGTATTGAATTGGCAGTATGGGTTACGGCAGCTATGGCCATCAAGAGCGCAAGAATAGTAGCCTTGAAATAACCGCGAGGTAAAAGAGACCAGACACCAACCAACAAGATCACAGCCCCTACTGAGGATGTAAGGGAGAAACGACTATATTGATCAAAGAGTATTTGGCGGTCACCAAAGTGTATGGGAATCAACGCTGCGCACGCGCCAATAAGACCGACGATTACCATACTTCTACTTTCTTGACTTTCGACTATCCGATCTTGGGTTACTTGCCTAAACAAGAGGCGACTCCCTACCCAAGTTGTCAGCCCAACAAGGAATCCCATTCCAAATACCAATAGGGAATCGCGCAGCCGTAATTGAGCGGTCAGGGTATAGGCAGGGACTCCCCATGCATAGATAAGCACATTGAGTAAATCTCGCACTAATCGAACTGGTTCCCCGACCAACTCTAGTAAAGGGGCTGATGAAACTCGATCGAACAAGATAGTTATGTCAGTAGCAGCTCGCAGATCTTGGAAGTAATAAACCCGCCATAGCACGAATATGGAGCCAGCAAGCAATAGCGGCGTTGATCGTGCCAATCCCTTAAGTATTAACCTGGTGGTTTTTCGATTTAGATAGCGCTTGGGCTGTACATTATGATCGGTAATTTGCGCTGAAACATAACATGTCAACGCAATCCTCAAGCCCTCGATGCCAATGAAGTACTCCATGAGAAGCAAGTAGGCAAATTGCAAAACAATGGATATCAATAACATCCAGGCGCGTGTAAGCCTTTTCCCAACCGAAATTGATCTTACCGACAGGGCAATTGACCAAATGGCAAATGTAAAACTCCAGACGTGTGCCTGGAAGTCGAAAGCGTTCGGCATATCAAGAAAACCTGGGTATACAACAGATAATAAGGCGGTAGCCCATGCCGCTTCGGTGGCTCTCGGCCAGACCATTTTCATGATCCAATAAAGCCCAATAGCGCCAATGAGTCGAGCGGTGAAGGCAGCATAGCTATAGAGAGGTGCATTTAAACCAAACATATTGAAGAAAAATGCAAGAAATGGTGCCCTGAGAGGGCGATCGATTGAAAATATCTCGCTAAACCTTGCTGCTCCTTGACTTGTGCCAGCGTAAACCAAATACCAATCATCGCGATAAAAACCGAAGCTGCGAGCCAATGGGAGGTAGCAAAGCAAAGCTAATAAGACAAGTAACAAAAAGTAAAGCACATTTTTAGAGAGACGAAGGCGAGGGGGACTAGGCATATAAGATTTCCCAAGATCTGTGGCTTGATAGTTGAGGGTAGGAGGAGAGAAAGCTCGCGAGTAAGCCAGGCCCGGTAGCTATTCTGTCACCGAACGCTATTTTGAAAGCAAAATCACAGTAATCCTATGTTCGATGAATTGTGATTATGAAACGTTTCATGAATTGTGGCAACATATACTGAAGTATAAATAAAAAAGGGCAAGTGCCCCTTCTAACGACCGTCATGATTCCTTCGTAATAAAAAATTAAAGCACACGGCTTGATAAGCTATCGAGTATTTATTCAGATACAGCGAGTAATTGTTTGCGGAGCGTATACATTGGGCTTGGTCGAAACATCCCTCAACGATGCATGGATCAGGTCTAATACGCCCCTATCCCGGCGATCACCACCCAGACCGTCCTCACCAGGATCACCAAATCAAGCCAGATAGACCAATTGCGCACATAGTGACTGTCCAGCGCAGCACCCGATCCCATTCCGGTGCGTAGATCTCCGTGACTTTGTAAAGGAGGTCCGCCCAATCGCTGAGCACGTAGAATCCGCGGGCGAAGTCCGCCGGGATCCATAATTGATGTTTGTCTTCAGCCGTCAGCGTCGTACCGACCCACTTCCCGAATGTGTCGGAACTTTTCCGTTAATCCACGGCGACGTCTAAGACTTCCCCGCGAACCACTCGCACAAGTTTTCCCTGAGGCTGCTGGATCTGGTAATGCAAACCGCGCAGGACACGCCTGCACAGAACCCGAGTGATTATCCTGTACAAATTTGGCGGTGATCCCAAGTGTATTGAAATGCTGCGCCTGATAGGTCTCCATGAAGAAGCCGCGTTCGTCCTCAAAGAGATCTGGCACTATGACCAGGACATCGGGGATGGTCGTCGGTTCGATCTTCATCATTACCAGTTCGTCCAGCTAAAGGTTACCCGATTGTAACGTCAATGTTACACGCAGTGAAGCGATTCACTGCGTCATCCTTATGATGTCATGTGACGATCGTGCTGCTCCTGCGTCTCTCGTCCCTAAACCTCTTCTTTCACAACTTCTCCGGGATCGGCAAATCCATCAAGAGCCTGCGGACCTTCGACCTGAGCCAATCCCACACCCATCCCCAACAAAAACCAGAGCAGGACCATGAGGTTGATGCTCTGCATCAGCGGCAGGAAGATGAACGCCACTAGTGCACCCACCCAGCCGAGGAATGCCGTTCCTGAATGGACCTGCACCTGAAACGAACTAGTTTTGACCCATGCCTTCCAGACCCGCGCCAGGGCGATGCCGACGAAAGCCATCCAGACCGCAAACCCCCACAACCCCCATTCGAAGGCGATCTGGAAGAGAGAGCCCTCGATATGGTAGAGCGGTTCAGTCTCCATGAGCAGTGCAGCCCCCTTTGGCCACACCATGCCCATGCCGACGCCCGAGGGAGACTGGATGATATTCTGCAGCGCCCACTGACTTCTCACAATGTGATCCTCCATGTCAAGGTTCTGGATGGTCCAGACGACCATGTTCATCATACCGCTCGAAACCATAACAACCGTAAACACACTGAGGCCGATCAGAACAGCAGTTAGGAGCAGGAGCCATTTGCGCCGATCGATCGTCCGCAGATGCGCCCCGTAGATCCGGATCAGATAGATGAGGAGCAAAACCGCCGAAGTGATCAGTCCGACAAACGCAGCGCGCGAGTTGGTCATCGCCAGCCCTACCAGGAAGGCGATGGAAAGCAGGAACATCACGAGCCGCACTTTCTTTACACCAAAGAGCTGCCACTGCAGCGCCAGATAGAAAAAGATCAGGAAGAGGACACCGAGCTCATTCGGACCGCTCACGGTCGATGCAGGTCGGATGAATGCGACCCCGATATGACCATAATCCCGGAACAAGCCAGTGATGCGTCCGATCTGGTCGACATAACCCCACGCCCTATAAGTCTCCTCTGTCCAGCTAGTGAGCTGCCACAAGGCCATGGTAAAGAGTAGGCCACCAACGACAAGCAACGCGATGTGCATTACGCGCAAATCGCGCTCATCTCGCGGCAAGAATGCCCTTGCTAACACGAAGACAATCAGCGGTTGTAGATAGCCGCGTAAAGAGGTGATGCCCGCCAATAGATTCGGGGATAGGAAGGCTTCGATCACCCCCATCACCACCAGCACGCCGAGGATGATGTCGAGAATTTCGGGTTTAGGGATGCGCCTGCAGTCTAAAAATCGGCGCACACCTTTCACGACCCAGACTGCCAGCAGCGCCAGCACGGTTACGAACCACCAGCGGGAGAGCGAGTTCACCGTCTCGATGGGGATGTCCGTGAATGCGTTCAGCATGCGGATACTCAAATCGCGGAACGGTAGGATCAACACAAGCGTGGAAAGTACCCAGAACGGCCGCAGCCACCCCAACACGAAGACGATGGGGCCAAGTATGAGCAGCAATACCAGCGTGGTGGTGTCAAAACCCATTTTCTCTCGACTCCTTCCCGAACGAGGTTTTTACAGGGCTATGATCTACATATTGTACTGGGATTCAGGTATGCGAACATGTTTGACCACGCCGCCAGCCAATGATGAACGCGGTCGTGCCTATGATGACAACGAACCAAGCTGTCCTTACGCAGCCATCGTAAATCCACGATCAAGAAAGCATACATTGACGAAAGCATCAAAACACCGCCTGACAGGAAACGACCTTTCCTTCCTCCTGTCTAATCCCGCGAAAAGTGAATGTCAAGTAAAAACCATCTTTGGAATAACCTCTCTCATGTTGGCGTCGGTGTGGATGATGAAGCGATTCGATCTCGGTCTTCCCACATAGATTCGATGCGCTGGCTTTCAAGCGCAAACCCGAAGAAGAACCAGAGCCAGACCATCAAGCTGATGCTTTGCATAAGAGGCAAGAAGACGAAAGCTACAAGCGCTCCGATCCAACCGGCAAAAGCAGTGCCGGTAAGTACTCTAAGTCCAGGCTGCTTAAGTTCACCCCACATCTGCCAGATTTGCATCAATCCAACGCACCAGAATGCAAGCCATATAACCAGCCCCAATATGCTCATCTCTATGGCGATTTGAAAGAGAGAGCCTTCAACGTGGTACAGGGATTCGGCTGCCATAAGGGTCAACGCGCCCTTGGGCTCTACCATCCCCATCCCCACGCCGCCGGGGTTCTCTATGAGGAATCGAGCCGCGTCCAGGCTGTCGCGAATGTGATACTCCTGTGTCAAATGGGATAACGTATTACTTATATGGCGCAGATTCCCAGAGACAACAAGGACTAGGATCACCAATATAACAAGGCCGGCGATAAAAGCTAAAGTCTTATACCCTCTTCGGCCTCCCATCTCCTTGTTATTAGCTAGTTGCGGCTTAATTAGGAGTATCGTTGCTGCTATTATCGCCGCGATAAGCCCCAAGAACGCGCTGCGTGAAAAAGTCAACATTACACCCAATAAAAAAATAGGAGTGAGCCATCCAAGGAGAATCCGAAGTCTGCCATCAAAGTAGAGTGCGCCAAAGAAAGCGCCCATCGACAATAAAAGCATACTAACACCGAGTTCGTTCGGCCCGCTGACGGTAGAGGTTGGACGGATGTAGGGTTGACCGCGCACCTGGATCGTAGGTGTCACTAATTCGCCGTTCTGCCGTACGTAGCCATGAGCCCGATAATCTGCCTCCGTCCACCCGAAAACCTGCCAGAATTCAAACGCCACCATGATCACACCGACGATAAGGAGGAGAATCAAGAGCGTTCGTAGGTGCTCCTTCGATGGGTGGATCGCCCGAGCTAAGACGCATACAGCCATGGGCTGCAGGTACCCACGCAAGGACGTAAAACCAGCTCCTTTATTTGGGGAGAACAGAGTCGATATGACCGCTATTGCGCAGACCAAGAGGAAAAAAACATCAATGACATGAATCTTTGGCATAACTCGTGACCGAATCCAATCGATCGCCCAGCGGATCACGACGACCGCCAAAAGGGATAGAACGAGCACAAACCACCAGCGCGAGATCGCATTGACCCATTCAGGAGACAGATCCGTAGAGGCGTTCATCCAGCGGATGCTCAAGTCACGGAAAGGAATCAATAAGATCAGTGCTGATAACACTGCAAAGGGCCGCCGCCAACCAATGATGAAGGCAATCGTGCCCAAGACAACCACGACGATCAGAGTAGATGAGCCGAAACCTGCCATAGGTTTATCCTTACAATGCGTTTTCCAAGAAGTCTACGATAAGTTTGAAGAAATGGGAATCAGAACGCCCCTCTCCCCTGCAGAACTGCGATGGGGGTGCGGAGTAAGATCTGGACATCCAGCCAGAGCGAGTAATGATAAACATAGTACAGGTCATCTTCAGGATTCAAATGCATGGGTTTATCGCTGCGCCCGTTGATCTGCCACCAGCCAGTGATCCCCTGCGGTACAGCGAAACGTTTGCGCTGCCATGATTCGTAACGGTCGACGAGACAGGGCATCTCCGGGCGGGGACCCACCAGGCTCATCTCACCTTTGAGGACATTCATCAATTGCGGAAGTTCGTCCAGGCTGTAGCGCCGCAGGAAATGGCCCACCTTCGTGACCCGGGGGTCGTCTGATCGTTTATGGATAACCCCAAGGTCCTGAATCTCCACATTCCCCTCTGCCTGCTGCGCCTCGGCATTGGCGACCATCGTTCGGAACTTGTACATACCGAATAAGCGCCCGTTCTCCCCGATTCGCTCCTGCCGGAAGATCGACGAGCCTTTGGAATCAAGCTTGATGGCGATGGCGATGAGCAGCATCGCTGGAGCGGTAAGAAGCAGAAGCAGCGTGCCGACAACAAGGTCGAATCCACGCTTTATCAGACGCGGCAGACCTTCGATCACGGGCTCACGAAGCCCGATGATTGGAATTCCGTTCAAAACCTC
>JBARSI010000320.1:0-38054 GCA_049644665.1 Anaerolineales bacterium | reverse complement strand
GTAGGGATAGAGAATGGCACATAAAAAAGGTGGCGGTTCAGTACGGAACGGACGTGACAGTCACTCAAAGCGTCTGGGTGTGAAGAAATTTGGCGGTGAGCGGGTGCAATCCGGGAATATTCTGGTGCGCCAGCGTGGAACCCGTATTCATCCAGGGGTGAATGTAAAACGCGGCAAAGACGACACACTCTATGCTGTTGCAGACGGGTTTGTCCACTTCGATTTCGTTCGTAAAGGACGGAAACGCGTCAACGTAGTTCTAAAATAAATCTTAATATCTCACCTGGTTCAAACAGGTCAGTCCAATTTATGCTGGATCCCTGTCGCAAGGTGATGAAATCTTGGCTCCTATTTGATGAGGTTGTAACCTGATGAAAGAAAAAATCCACCCGAAGTATTACCCCAACACGACAGTCGTTTGTGTATGTGGCAACACATGGCAGACTGGATCAACGGTTGAATCGATTCACACGGATGTCTGTTCAAACTGCCATCCTTTTTACACTGGTGAACAGCGCATTGTTGATACCGAAGGGCAGGTTGATCGCTTCTACAAGAAACTCGAAGCGCGGCAGCAATATGTTGAGGAAAAAGAAACGCGAGCAAGTGCAACAACATCACCAGATCTTCTTATCTCAGAACTTGAACTCAGCGCTCGTGCGCAATCGGCACTTGCAAAGGCAGGTATCCTGGATGTCGGCAAAGCGATTGAGATGATGGAAAAAGGTGATCAGGTGTTACTCGATATCGATGGCTTTGGGCGAAAGAGTCTTGCCGATCTGAAGCGAGACTTAAAGAGGCGCGGTTTTGAATTACCGGAGGCTGCGCTAGAACCGCAGGTTTAGAGCTTCTAAGCTTGCTCAAATAATAGGCTGGTGTAAACTCAGAGCAGGTGTGAAAGCACCTGCTCATTTTCTTTGTAAAAGGAGTAAATTGACCTTATGCGCCATCAAAATGGAAGCGTGGAAATTATCACCGGATCAATGTTCTGCGGGAAGACGGACGAGATGATTAGAAGGTTAAGGCGCGCAGTTATTGCCCGGCAGAAAGTCCAAGTCTTTAAACCGAGTATTGATACACGTTACGCTGTTGAGAAACTCGCATCTCACGCTGGTACAGAGTTTGAAGCTACTCCCGTACAGGATCCAGAGCAAATCAGCGAGCTTATTGAAGAGAATACAACTGTAGTGGCCATCGATGAAGCGCAGTTTTTTCATGAGAGCTTATGCGATATTGTCCAAGAATTAGCGGCAACCGGGCTGCGCGTGATCGTCGGAGGTTTGGATACCGACTTTCGAGCGGAGCCTTTCGGTTGTATGCCGAAGTTGATGGCTCAGGCGGAGCGTGTGGATAAGCTGCACGCAATTTGCATGGTCTGTGGAGGATCCGCTTCACGCACACAAAGACTTATCAACGGTGAACCCGCACACTACAATGAACCAATTGTCGTCGTCGGTGCCAGTGAACTGTATGAAGCTCGCTGCCGTGGGCATCACGTGGTTCCGAGGGATTGAAAATGCTGCCGTATAAGGAATTCTTAGAGGAAATTCTGATCCCTGAAGATGTGCTTCAAGCGAGAATCGCAGAGCTTGGGGAGGAGATAAGCAGGGATTACGAGGGCAAGAATGTTCTACTGGTTTGCATCTTGCGCGGCGGAGTAATGTTTCTCACAGATCTAATGCGAACCCTCACAATCCCACATGCTATCGATTTCATGGCGGTATCCTCGTATGGTACTGGCGCGCGGCAATCGAGTGGGCAGGTCCGAATTACGCTTGATCTTCAGAGTTCAATCGAGGGGGAAGATGTTCTGCTGGTCGAAGATATCATCGACAGCGGATATACAATCACATCTGTAACCGAGCTGCTCAGGACTCGCCAACCAGCCTCCATACGGGTATGTACTTTATTGGATAAATATGAGCGCAGAGAAGTGGAAGTCCCCATCGATTACAGCGGATTTAAAATACCCAACAAGTTCGTCTTTGGATATGGACTCGATCTTGATGAATACTATCGGAATCTCCCCTTCATCGGCGTAGTGAGACCGGATAAGTACATCCCCCCGGATTAGGCTTTCCATTTTCGGATGACCCTGCAGAAAACTCTCCCCCCTGCGCTTCTGGAACTCTTGCCTTCACAAGTATGGCTGGTTGGAGGCGCCGTACGGGATCATTTCCTGAAACGTCAATCCTTTGATCTAGATTTTGTTGTTGCTGGTGATGCCCTAAGCCTCGCCAGGCGGATTGCCGATGCGTTGGGCGGAAAATATTACGACCTCGATCCGGAACGGGGAGCGGGACGAGTATTGGTGCCTGGATCCAATGGAGAAGAATGGGTTTTTGATTTCGCACGAATGAGAGGATCCAGTCTTCAAGAGGATCTCGAGTATCGTGATTTTACGATCAACGCGCTTGCACTTGACCCACATAATTTTGATATTCTCATTGATCCTGTAAATGGGCTGAATGATCTAAAGGATTCGCTCCTTCGAGCATGTAGGCCGGATGCAATACAAAGTGACCCTGTGCGCGCTCTGCGAGCCGTACGCATTGCCTCTGAGCTTGAATTTCGCATCGGGCCGAATACTATTCAGCAGATCAAGGAAGCAGGTCCATTGTTAGCTCACGTCTCGGTGGAGAGGTTGCGAGACGAAATTTTCCGTATGCTTGATAGCAAAACACCTGCACGATCGCTGCGATTGCTCGACCATCTCCTTATCTTTGATGTGCTTTTTAATGAGTTCTACCATCACACCGGCGGAGAATCACGCCTGGGGGATAAACGCGGCATTGCTCGTCAGGCATTCTCGGCGATCTCAAGACTCAGTGACATCTTCCAGGTCTTAGCGCCCATGCATGATCCTGAAGCTGCCGCAGACTCGACGCTTGGAATGATCGCGATCCGCATGGGACGCTTTCGTGGACCCTTAGCTAACTATCTTGACCAAGAGCTGAGTTCTGGGCGCACACTTCGGGCCTGGGTTTTCCTGGGGAGTCTTATTTCGCCTTACGCCAATCTTGAGCTATGCGGCGATCAGGATGGATCTTCTGAAGAATTTGGTCGGGGGAGTAAGACGTTCGCAGCATCGGCATGGACCGACCGCTATAACATGAGTCGCAAAGAAAAATTATGGCTTGGCCGATTTCTGCTCGGGAACATCCCACCAGTGTCAGAGGAGACCGGTGGGGAGAATGATCTCCAAATCTATCGCTACTACCAACAAACGCAAGAAGCAGGTGCAGGGCTTATTTTTTGCGATTTGGCCAACTTCCTGGCGAGAATGGATGGACCGCCATCAGAAGAACAGTGGGAGAGTCGAATAAATATTGCACATCGGCTGCTTGAGGCGTATTTTGACAGAAGCAGTGAAGTCATATGCGTGGAATCCCTGCTCGATGGGGAAGAAATCATCTCAGAATTTAAACTCAAGCCAGGACCGATGATTGGACAACTCCTTCAGCGCCTGGTTGATCTCCAGGTAGCCGGAAAACTCAAAACAAGAGATCAAGCCTTTGATTCAGTGAGAGAAATCCTTGCAGGCAAATCCGGGAATGGCTGATTATCACTTTAAGAAACCAGCATTGCGTCCACAAGAGCAGCATCACCGGTGCTTCTCGTGGAATTAATACCGGGTCGCGTCATGAGCCTATACCCTCAATCATGATCAACTCCACGTCTAACCATGAACGAACTGATTCGGCCGACAAACCCACGTGCAGATTTTCATAACATAATCCATCATTCGTTCTTCAAGGAAAAATAACGTTGAGTACGGGTTCATAGAAACAGCGACAACCCATACTGTTTGAGCATCCGTGACTCGGTAATTCGGGGGCCGCATCTTTTGGATAGGTCCCTTCATTTTGCTGGCATGCGGGGCACGCATCTTGGGCGACGATAAGGCGGATCTGGCTTACACGACGGTTAGCTTGCATTTCTTTTAGGGCCTCGGCGGTCGCAGAGTGAAGGGAGAGATCCGCTCCACACTGGATGCACTCACCTGCTGTATCGGGGGATTGCTTATTGCACTGTGTACAGGTTCGCACGTAATACCTCCTCTATTGGGATCCAATTAGATTCTATGGAAGAGATTGTATGTGTCAATATTCACAATGATGATTTGAAATCCTCCTTGCATAATTGCTTGCAGATTTGTGAGCCGTTATTATGGTTAACGGAAGGAAAAACTGAAAGATTGTGGTTTGAATAGAGGGAAGCTAATGTCCCGCTTGACGAGAACAATATTACATTTTGACCTCGATGCTTTTTTTTGCTCGGTTGAGAGCCTGCTCAACCCAGGTTTAGAAGGGAAAGCGTTCGTTGTCGGGGGTTCAGCGGATGGGCGTGGAGTTGTCTCCTCGGCGTCATATGCGGCTCGTGAGTTCGGCATCCGGTCGGCTATGCCGACTGCTCAAGCGCTGCGTAAAGCCCCAGATCTGATCGTAATATCACCTCAACATGCGACGTACAGTAAGCATTCCCGAGAGATAATGAGCTTCCTGCGTGATTCTGCGCCGGTCGTTGAGCAGTTGTCGATTGATGAGGCCTTTCTCGACGTCAGCGATGATCCCCGTACCGGGCTTGAAGTGGCCCGCTTTCTTCAAAAGGAGATCTTTGAGCGGTTCAAACTCCCAACTTCTTGGGGTATTGCCAGCAATAAATTAGTCGCCAAGATTGCCACAGAAGTCGGAAAACCGAAGGGGTTAATTGTGGTACCTCCCGGACAAGAGGCTGCGTTTTTGGCACCTCTGCCAGTGCGAAGTCTATGGGGGGTGGGTCCGAAAACGAAGGATCGTTTGGCTGAAATAGGCGTTCATACGATTGGGGACATGGCAAGTTTGTCCACACAGGCATTAGCTAATACTCTTGGTGAGCTTGGTCTGGAACTTGCATCAAGAGCGCGTGGGGAGGATGCTCGCCCGGTTAGCGAGGGGCGAGACTCCAAGTCAATGTCGGCTGAGCGGACTTTTTCTACTGATATATCTGATTGGGATATGCTGCGGCCAGTGATCCTCAGATTGAGTGAAACGGTTGGCCGAAGACTACGTAAAGCGGAGCTAGCAGGGCATACCATCAGGATTAAGGTGCGTTGGCCGGATTTCACGACTAGAACCAGGCAGGTTCGCCTTGAGCAACCTACGGATCGAGAGCGGATAATTTTCGATGAATCATGCAAGCTTTTTCAGGATTTGTGGAAAAAAGGCCAAGCAGTCCGCCTCTTGGGGGTGGGGGTATCGGATTTACATGAGCCTGTGCGTCAGTTAGACCTATTTGATCGGAAATGGGATCGGGATGAGGGATTACAGCAAGCCATAGACTCAATCCGCGACCGGTATGGACCTGATTCTCTAAGACGAGCTGGTGGCCTTCGAAAGCAAGCACTACCGGAGAGAAGAAAGCAGCCTAAAGAAGATGTTCGGTGAGGGAAAGCGTGGTTCAAAGTGGAATGAAGGCGGAAAAGTTGAGATGGAAGAATCCATTGAGAACATTCAGGGAGACTTGTAAATGACCCTTTACGGGAAAGGTTACTTCATTTGGAAAATCCCTTACTGTGACGGGGGTGACCCAGAGGCAATTGCTGCCACGGCGTCTGCTGCCGATCTCTCGCATGTTCTGATTAAAGTGGCAGATGGGTCGACATGGCCCTACAACTTCGATTTTGAAAGGAACGTCGATCTGATTCCTCCGGTGCGTGATGCATTAAAGAATGTGGGTGTTGAAGTCTGGGGTTGGCACTATGTCCGCGGTGATGATCCGGTGAATGAAGCCCGCCTGGCAGTCGACAGGATGACAGCGCTTCACCTCGACGGATACGTCATCGATGCCGAAGGCGAGTATCGGACAACGAGCAAGAGAGCTGCCGCAAGCCAGTTTATGAAAGAGATTCGCGCGGGGATGCCGAATCTCCCGATCGCACTCAGCTCCTATCGTTACCCGCGAATTCACATGGCATTGCCATTTGCGGAATTCCTGGAATATTGCGATTTCAGCATGCCCCAGGTTTACTTTGAGCGAATGCACAATCCAGAGCAGCAGCTTGAACGCTGCGTCGAGCAGTACATGGCATTAAAGCCGTTAAGACCCGTGATCCCTACCCTCCCGACGTACACGCGGGGAGACTGGTGTCCAACAGCGGATGAAGTGACACGCTTTCTGCAGAAAGCGCGTGATCTAGGTCTCTCAGCTGCGAACGCCTGGAGTTGGGACTTCGCGAAGCGGCCGAAGTATATGGACCTTTGGAATGCAATGGCTGATTTCGATTGGCCCGCAAGCGCTCCTGTTGCCGATATGCCGGAACGGTTGATTGGCAGAATGAATGAGCATGACCCAGTTTTTGTTTCCGGCTTGTACGCGGATAGTGCAGCCCATGTTACCGGTGAACGCACAATCGTTGGGAAAGATCCGGTTCAGCAATGGTATCAAACACTTTTCACGAACATTCTACCCAACGCGCAATTCGAGGTTACTGGCAAATCAGGGGAGGGACGAACGCGCCATTTCATGTGGAGAGCAACGAGTGGGGAAGGTACGGTCATGGATGGGAATGATACACTTGGGTTGATAGATGGCAGGATCCAATACCACTATACATATTTCACGGTAAACTGAATTCAATAAATTTGCTGCATGCAGCCAATCTAGCCAACCTCATCCATTCGGCATCAAGCCTGATTTACTCCAATACGTATCTAAGCTGAAAGGCGAATGTAAAAGCCCCGGTTCTTCTTCGCCGGGGCAATTTAGTCAGTACTGCTTGTCTGGATTATGGCGCGGTCTGCGATATCTGGTAGGAAAGTTTGATGGGCAGTATCTGATTAAACATTGCTTGTGCGGGGCAATATTTGTTTTCTGATAATTCAATTGCGCGCTGCACTGCGGTTTCATCGACATCGTGCCCGCTGATTAGGTACTCAATTTCCATTTGAGTGAAAACACGAGGGTGATCCGGCGCTCGTTCACTGTGGATTTGGACTTCGAACGCGGTCACATTCTGCTTTTTCTTCTTCAAAATAGAGATTACGTCCATGGCGGTACAGCCGGCGAGGCCGATGGCGATCAATTCCATGGGTCGAAAACCATCATTGTCACCGCCGACATCCGTTTTTGCACCGAGCGGAACTGAATAACCCGTATCTGCTTCTCCTGTAAATGACAACCGCTTGCTCCAGGTAACCTTTGCATCCATTTTATTCACCTCATTGGCGCAGCATGGGCGATATCGTACTTTCAAGCACGTTTGAGCAAGTTGCCCCGCTCCATGCATAGCGGACGATCCCCTCTCGATCAATTACGATTGAGTAGGGAAGGGAGAAGGAATTTAAAGACTGTAACGCACTCTCATCGGGATCAAGCCAGATCGGAAAAGTAAGCTGGAACGTGTTCACGAATTGGGCTAAAATTACCATTTCTTCACCAACATTGACCCCCAGAAGGACAAAACCTTCCTCGGCGTGTGTATGGAAGAAAGCCTCCAGATCAGGCATCTCTCTACGGCATGGAGGGCACCATGTTGCCCATGTGTTTAAAAGGATTACCTCTCCCAAGTGATCGTTGAGTGAAACTGTTGATCCGGCGATACCCGTAAGTTGAATGGTTGGAGCAGGATAATCAACTTTCATCGGCTCCACGCAGTCCGGCGGTTTCTCGATCCCGGCAACACTTCGTGCTTGATTGGCGGCAAACACTGCAGTGAGAATTGCGAATGCAATAAAGATGAAGCCAATCACGAGGAGTAATACATGCGTGGTTCGACGCAAGGGACAGATCCTATTCTTACTTGGGAAACAAATTTAGCCGGTCCAGGAACATCTCAGCTTCTACGATTTACAAAATAGTGAACCTTCGATCTACGCTCCATGGATTTTGCAGCCCTCACCCGGAGGGGGAAGCTCCTATCAGTGGAAAACCCCGTAGGCAACGTAATCGCAGTTGGTGCATACTAAATTTAGACAGCCGTCGTAATCCAAATTAACCTTTCCGCAAATAGGGCAAGGTTCTCCGGCACGGGGTTCTTGTGATTGCGAGTGCTTGTACGCCTTCGATGCTGCCGATTGCCTCTTGTGTTCAATATTGTTACTGACCATCTTGTCTCTCAAGCTTAGCTCTGAGAACGGGTGAAAGGCTTGTCAGCGGATCAAATCTTCCAAGCTCAGAACTTTAAACAATCGCTCCCTGGCGCCACCGGGAAGCTCAATATCTTTTTCTCGCTGTTGGTAGAGGTAGACTGTTTTTTTAAGCGTGTCGACGAAAACCCTACAATTGATACAGTCGTCAAGGTGTCTCTCAAGTTCCTCGCAGGTTTTTGGATCAATAAAGTCATCCAGATAATCTGACACCTGATTGAGAAATTCCCTGCAATGGTTGTGTTCAGGCATCTGCTGTCCGTTCCATCCTCTCTGAGAAGTAACTTGAAAGGCTCTCCCGAAGCTGCAGCCGGGCTCTAAGAAGCCGGGTTTTAATAGCTGCCTCTGAAATATTGAGAACCTCCGCTGCCTCCCGAGTTGAAAGCCCTTGAAGATCACGTAGAATGAATGCTGCCCGGAGGGCGGGGGAGAGAGAATTAATGGCGATATCCAATGTGCTCTGTGCCTCTGCACTCATAAGCTCAGCTTCCGGTAGGCAGCACCAATCCTTTAGTTCACGAGGAACCTCGGCCCCATCATTAAGCAGCAAAGGCTCATCGACGGGAACTGTGTCCAACTCATTCTTGCGGAGGCGCATTAACGCTTCATTCGTAGTGATACGGTAAAGCCAGGTGCTTAGTTTCGAGCTCCCCCTGAAGCCTTCAATCCCTCGATACGCTTTTAAAAAGGCTTCTTGGAGGATATCTTCTGCCTCAAGAGGATCACCCAGCATACGCAAAGCAAGCTTATACAGCTTTGGAGAGTAAGCGTCGACCATCGTCGCGAAAGCTTCACGGTCACCGGCTTTTAAGGCTTTGATTGATATCGTTTCTCTCTCTTGCATTGGATGCAGAATCCGGTAAAAAGTTGCCTGATAGATGCAGCAGGAATACAGTATACACGAAGGCTTTGATCATTTGCTCATCGGTATCCAGGGTGGAGATATCTTATTCGCTATGATATGTGATCGGGTCATCAAAACTATCGCAGCGAGAGGGCGTCGAGTATTTCATGACCGTGTGGCCTTTCTTGCGGGATTGAAAACCAATACTGTCTCCCGACCAAACGTAGATCGTATGTTAGCCTGCATTAGAGAGCTTTGTTGACCATGGACCCGGCTATTTCATCATCCCATTTACATTTGTTCTTCCAACCACAATTGGACACGTGGTCGATTAGTACGGTCTCCCATGATCTGCAGATCATGAATGCTTCGATGGCTCTGACCTGGAAAGAAGCCGGAAGAAGGTATACCAAACAATTGGAATTATCTCGGGCGGACGAGATTATTACGGGGAAAGCTGCCCACTCGTTAGGATCTGCGGATCACCTGACGATGCGAATTCCTATAAATTCTTGCCTGGAGATCGAGGTGTGTTTCTCGCTGCTCCATTCGTCTGCAACGATGTTGTGGCGCCTTGAGATCAAGAATACAGGAACATCCAATATCCGGCTTATTTCGGCGGATATGATGGTTGCGGGATCTGAAGGGAGCAAAAAACCTTTAGGTCGTCGCAGAAACATTCGCGCACATTCTAATGAAGAAAGTAATGGCCCACTGAGCGGAGTTCACTTCGCATCGCCAGAGGTTGACCTGGTGTTCTATGCCAATGGCTGGCAAAGCTGGAGTTACGCTGGATTAGTGGGAGCCGATCAATCAATGCCGGGCACTCGGCTTGGTCCGATTAGGCGCACGATGATAGACAGACCGGGAGTGACGAATCCCAGCGGACAAGGCAGGGCTCTTTCAGACATATTCGGCGTGCTTCTGGATCGCATCAGCCATACTGGAATTCTGGCGGGTTTCCTTTCTCAAAATGTCGCCTTCGGGACAGCAGCATCCAATATGGGAGGTGAAAAACCTTCGCTTCACTTGCGATGTAACCTGGATAATGTACTCCTGGATCCAGGGGAATCCTTCATCTCAGATTGGGCTTGCATCGATTTCATCGATACAAAGTCCAGTGACCCTTTATCAACATACCTGGAATTGACGGCCACTGAGAACTCGGCTCGGGTCGCAAATACTTCCCCGCTAGGGTGGTGCTCCTGGTATTACTACTTCCAGGAAGTCCATCAGAGCCATATTCTCAACCACCTCAAATGGGCAAAAGAATATCATGACGAAATACCACTGGAGATTATCCAAATCGACGACGGATATCAAGCAGATATCGGAGATTGGCTGACAACGAATGAACGGTTCCCAGGCGGGATGGCTCAGCTTGCGAGCGAGATACAAGGAGGGGGCTACGCGGCGGGTTTGTGGATTGCGCCCTTTATTGCGCTTCGTAGTGCTCAGGTCGTGCAGAGAAACCCTGAATGGGTTCTTCGGAACCGATTTGGTCTGCCTGTAAACACGGGTTGGGTTTGGGAATCTTTTGGTCGAGCTCTTGATGTGACGCATCCTGGCGTGCAAGACTATCTTGCCGGTGTTGTTGATACGGTTGTTAACCGTTGGGGTTATTCCTATATCAAGCTCGATTTCCTGTATGCCGCGGCGATCGCTGGCAAACGATACAACCCCCGCCTCACAGGAGCGCAAGCGCTGCGGGAAATGTTAACGAAGATCCGGGAGGTGGCTGGTGAGGAGAGCACTCTCGTAGGGTGCGGCTGCCCGCTTGGCTCTGGCATTGGCATCTTCGATACGATGCGTGTTGGTCCAGATGTGGCGCCTTCTTGGAAGCCACGATACGCATCCGTCGATGCGCTCATCCAAAACGAGATGGATCTTCCCTCAGTTCGTAATGCGCTTCATAACGCGATCACACGCGCTCCGCTTCATCGCCGCTGGTGGATAAATGATCCAGATTGTTTGCTCCTGCGGAAGAACGAGACAAAGCTATCTGAAGCGGAGGTTCAGGCCTTGGCAACGGTAGTTGCCCTCTCGGGTGGAACAGCAATGGTCTCCGATGATTTATTCGCTCTGGATGAGGAGAGAAGAAGCTGGCTTGCCCGCTTGTGCCCACCGTTGCCCGGGCAAATGCGCGTTGTCGATCTGCTCGAGGAAAAGAGACCAAGGCTGCTGCAATTGGACCTTGCGGGACCTATCGGTGAATGGTCACTGGTTGCGATTATAAACTGGGAGGATGAAGAGACGCATTCCGAGATCCCACTCGATGTGTTCGGTTTTCATCCACTACGCGATTATCATAGTGTTGATTATTGGAATGCGCAGTACACATTTATCCACGATCACGTTCTCCGCTCAGGTCCTATCCCTGCCCATGGCGTGAAGCTGATCGCGTTGCGTGAAGCGCGTGACGAACCACAATGGGTTGGAGATACTTTGCACATATCGCAGGGATTAAGTGTGAAATCCTGGGATCATCATGCACGAACCGTAGCAACGATGATAGACTGTGGGCGGAGAACTCAAGGACAAATTTGGCTTGCTTTACCTGCACCCCCGAAATTGTTGCGGGTCAATGGGTGTGAACTGGAGTATGAGGCGGTCAGTGCCAAGGTCTATTCAGCCACCGTTGAGATCATTAGATCGGCAACTCTGGAAGTTGAACAGTCGTGAGGTCTGGAATGACGATTGATCAGACGATCCTGCTCATGACGATCATTTTCGGGTTCGGTGTATTTATTGCCGTCTGGGTTGGTTGGGTACAAATTCAGGCCGCACGGAAATTGCCATATTATCTTTTACGCAAAGAACGGACGCTCATTGGGTGGCGTTGGTTTGCTCTTGCTGTAATGTTTGGCGTTGCAGGAATCGTGTCGGCATCTCTCGGGAAGAGGGCGATCTATGCACTATATCCCCCAACACCCTCAATCACCCCAACCGCAACGGTAACATCCACGCCTTCAATTACACCGACTTTAAAAAACACAACCACGCCGACAATCACCCTCACGTCTACGGTCACGCCAACGGCAACGCAGACACCTACCCCATCCCTCCCGGAGGAAATCCACGTCCTTCTCTTGCGAGAGACACAGACCCCTGATCCTGAGGCGGTCTTCAGCCCCGTGCTGGTGGCCGGGCGGATCGATCGCCAAAATCTTCCAATCGGAGCGTCTGATTTTTACACGAATCCAGTCGGAAGATTGTTTGGGACATTCACCTACAACTATCTCACTAACGGCCTACGATGGACTGCGATCTGGTATATCGAGTCAGAAGTGATCTGTTTGGAAACTCATGCGTGGGATGGGGGGACTGGGGGTTATGGCTACACAGAATGCCATCCGGATATATGGTTGCCTGGAGAGTATGAGATTCAGATTTTCTTGGGTGAAACATGGATGGTCTCAACGCGCTTCACCATTGAAGGTGATCCTCCTGTGCCGACGATTACACCTAGCCCGACAACGCAACCGTGATCCTGGGAAAATTGCTGATGTTTTCGTCTAGGCGCAGCCTCTATCCTGGCAATTACGCCGGTGTTACGTCTGCAGGGCATGGAGGGAGTACGGCGACTGTGACCCGCCTGTCTTGAGTCAATCGACGTTTCCTTAGATTGACTCCCCGCTCACTTCAGTCGCGGGACTTCGCCCCCCACGGACCGGGGGACTTAGCAGGACACGACTCAGGATTAACGTAGTTGTTAGCCCACTCGAAATGAAATCAAAAAACGGGCATTGAGCCCGTTTTGTCATCGTTGGTACCCCTGAAATATGGAAATCCCCACACAAAGCGGAACAGAGCATAAAAACGGATGGCAGATCTTATAGCGAGAGAATGAGAGTTGTCAGTGCTTTGTAGCCTTTTTCTATTGGGGAAATTTCAATATATTCTTGGGGAGTATGTGCACCATCACCCCTCGTTAAACCGATGCAAATAGCGGGATATCCCCTGCTTAAAGGAGCATTGGCATCCGTGGATCCTACGTCCAAACGACATTCGTGAACACCGGCTGACTTTAGGGCTTTACATGCAGCCTCGATGAGTGGATCGTCGGCGGGAAGAGAGCCTCCCGGACGCTCGCCGATCATGGTAATTTTGACTGTGATCTCATCCTTGTGGTAATCGTGGCATATGTCCTTTATCGCTATATCCATAGCGTCCAGTTGAGCATCACCTTCGGATCGCAGATCAAGCTCAAGACTCGCTTGACTGGCAATCGTATTGATGGAAGTTCCGCCATTGATTACGCCAACATTGAGGCTCGTTCGACGGTCTATGGGCAGGCTGGTATCGATGATTTCAGAACCTAGCTTGAAGAGGGTGTGAATGGCGGAAGGTCGACCGGCATGTGCCCAGGAATGTCCTCCTGCCGTTTCGACCGTGATTCGATAACGTTTTACTCGAAGTCCTTTGTGATAGATACAACCGAGTGCCATTCCCTCCAGGATGAGATAGGCTCGCGGCTGATCTTGAAAGCGGTTTACAACCGCCTTCATTCCCTGGATATTTCCCAACCCTTCCTCACAGACATTTGCTACCAGCCAGATGTCACGTTCAAGTTTCTTCGAAGAGAGATCAAGTGCTAACTCCACAAGTGTCGCTAAAGCAATGGAATTATCCCCAATTCCTGGGCCAAAGATTCGATTGCCATCGCGGTGGGAGTCTAGAGGTGTGCCTTCTGGGAAAACTGTATCCAGATGAGCGGAGACAATGATGGATCGATTGCTCGAACCTGGGATTAAACCGTATAGATTTCCTGCAGAGTCCAGCTCAACATTCTTGAGGTTGGCGTCCTTGAATGCGTTCTTGAGAAAAAGAGCACGTTTAGATTCGTAGAAAGTAGGTGCAGGGATAGATTGAATCTCGATTGTACGCTTGATGAGTCGATCTATATCCATATCTTACAGTTCCCTTATCCTTGATCGTAGCGCAGACAATCTCGCTTGTGTTAACCCAGGTGCAGCGCCCAGGGCGTACAATGCACCGCTTCCTTCGACAACCAATGATGATGAAACGCTGCCCCGAAGACATGCTTCCACAGGGTCCAGCGTTTCATTCAGCCCGACGAGAAATCCACCGCAAAAGGCATCCCCCGCGCCCGTCACATCCCGGACCTTGCTCGGGTACGCTGGTATGAGCCAGCGGCGTTTAGCATCACGATCCCAGAGCGCCTGTCCTTGCTTACCCTGTTTTATCACGACAAACCTTGGTCCCATACCGCCAAATGCCTCCGCAATTTCCCAGACATCTTTAATACCCTGGTAGTAGAATTCGCGCGCCTCGAGTTCACTGGGAAGAAAGACATTGATGCTATGTAGAAGGATTGGCAAATCCCGTTTGAAATCAGGGATCATATATCGTATCGAAGGATCCAGGGTGATCCAGCGGATGGCATTTCGCTGGAGATGCGGCGGGATGGTTATATGCGATAGATAATCCGCAGGCGCTAAATGCACGCCTTGAACGCTGCATAATGATTCGGGGATGTCGGTCGGTCGAATTGTATGTGGCGTAAAATTTTGTCGATCCCCTTGCCCTTCAGTTGAAGATCGGTAATCCAGTAACGCCTTCGGCATGAGTTTGTTGATCCGTCGATAGTGAAGTGTTGGATTGACGTCCACACGCTCTTCTGGCGAGAGGTACGCGTAGAAAGTGATCGTTGATAGCGGCTGGTCGAGGACCCGCACGTTGCTCGTATCGACCCCCGCTCGTTTGATTTTCTCCAACTTCGCCCCATCGAAGTTGGAACCGATCCGCCCGATGATGCCGACGGAATCGGACCATATCCTGGCGCCAACCGCGGAGTAGATCGCGTTTCCGCCAAGCGCGCCCGAAATCACCCGATTTGTATGGGTGATAGAATAATCTTCCCGAATACCCCCAATGAAGAGATACTTAGGAGATTCCCGTTTCATCGGTATGATTATACACTCATGGACAGGAGCGATTAATGCAGGGATCCCTCACTATTCAAATTGGAATGGCTGTGGATTACATCACCGAGTTCTGGAAAACAGCTATTAATCAAGCTGCGCATCTAGCGATCGAAGAAGGATCGGTGAGGAAGGTTGTCCTTTGTGGGTCAGGGGATTCTCATCACGCTGCTATGGGTCTGGAGATGATACTTAGAACCCTGGCGGACCGGCATGTGCAGGCTGGTTCGTCGATGTATATCTCACGCTATTTAATTCCTGATTCTGGGTCGAGATGTCAGGACACTCTGCTTGTCGCTATTTCATCATCAGGGGAAGTGGCCCGCACAGTAGAGGCGCTGGAAATGAGCAATGAAATCGGTGCTCAGACGCTCGCGATTACAAGCAATGTCGAAAGCACGCTTGCGAAGATAGCGGACAATGTGCTTCAAGTCGACATCCCCGAAATTCCATTTGGGCCTGGCCTACTCAGTTACCTGGGTTCAATGCTCACGGGATACGCGCTTGCCGCAAGGTTATGTGACGACGTCTCAGCGCAGCTCATATCTAAAGTGGTGGAGAATCTGCCGGCGCTCCTCGAGCGGTGGGTGCCGGGTCAACTCGAATTAGGCAGGCGCTTCGCCAACGAGGTTCAGGATGGAACCTGTGTGATAGTCGGCGGAGGACCGGCATATGCATCCGCATTATTTGGTGCCGCAAAGGTTATCGAGGCTGCAGGAGAGATGGTTTGGGCACAGGAATTAGAGGAGTGGACTCATCTGGAGTATTTCTGTGAACCCGCGAACATGACAACATGGATACTGACCGCAAATGGGAGAGGGCGCTCACGTGAAGTGGAGGTCATCAATGCAGCTAAGACCATCGGGCGTCGTATTGCTATCAGCTCGTGGGATGGAGGAGATGATTGGCATCCTCTCCTCCGGGAAAGTTTGTCGCCATTGGCCTTGTGGGCTGCACCCACGGCATATGCTGCCGAGCGTTCGCACCTCCTTGATGCAATTCCCTTTAGAGATTTCGGAGGGGGGCGTGACCAGAAGGAGGGAGGTGGTGCCAGTCGCATTCGAAGCAGCCAGAGGCACAATCTCAAAACAGTTCTTCAATAATCGGACATCTCCATAATTGTCAACACAGCTTTAATGACCAGACCGAATTTCCCAGTTGCGGTCAATATTAATAATGGTAGAATGGAAATCAGTCAGCGCTAAATTGGGCTGACAATTGTTTAAGAGAGCCAGGATCCATAGATGCCAAAAGCAGAAGTCCTGTTGATTGAGAGTAGTCGTGCAAATGCTCCTTCATTCGCTCCTGCCCTTGAACGAAAAGGGTATGAAGTTCAAGTACACCATAAATTAGAGAAAGCTGTATCTTCCGCGAAGAAAACTATCCCCGACCTTCTGGTTCTTGATGCGGCTTCAATGAAAACATCAGGCACGCGAATGTGCCGCAAGGCGCGAGCGGCGCTCGATGGCGTCCCTATAATCCTGGTTTCACCCGAGAACACAAAGCCCGATCGCGGCAGCGGAGCAACCCTTACGTTAATCCACCCATTCACGCCGCGGAAACTACTGAATCGTGTTGAACGGATGCTCCCCGGAGACGGTCGATTCACACTTGAAGCCGGGCCCATTAAGCTCAACATCGCCAAAGGGCGAGTGCGCTGTTTGAAAAAGCAAGAGCGCCTCACCCCTAAGCTAACGAAGTTGCTGGAGGTGTTTCTACGGAACCCAGGCCGTCTTATGATGAGGAAGACACTGATCAGAAAAGTGTGGCAGACAGATTACACGGGGGATACGCGCACGCTTGATGTCCATATGAGCTGGTTGCGGCAGGCGATTGAAACAAATCCGTCATGTCCAAAATACTTTAAAACCATTCGCGGAATGGGTTATCGGCTAGATATACCTCAAGATAAATAACGGCAATATGGATGGCCGTAGTAACCGACGCCCGAATGGGCGTTTTGTATTTTTAAGTAGTTGGGATACGAATACGCAGTTTTTGCGGATGGTCGTTTAGGTTTGTAAGCGTCAGGGTTATTGTTTGACTTGAACCGTATGTGAAAAAAGTCCATAGCGACCCAGGGCGTCAAACGCCCGAATGCGAAGTTCATAAGCGCCAGCTGAAGAATATTGATGGTGCAATTGGAGCGAGATTTCATCGCTCCGCCACGCTCGGATAGCCTGAGATTGGCTTCGGAAAATCTCATTTTCGTGGCTCCAATCGATCTCCCAGAGCACCAAGTCTTTGGGGAAGTGATGGTCGGGAGGATCTCCCGATCTTATCTTTTCGATTCTTACTTCAACTTCGGTTCCATTGGTCGTGATTTGCACCTCGAGATCCAGTGTAGGCTTCTTCTGGGTGTCGGAAGTTTTCCACAAAGCAAAGGGACCTGCACCGGATGTCATCAGCAAGCGGCGGTAGGCAGTAATAAAGGCCGTGGGGGCAGGATCGCAAGCGAGCCACCGTCTCTTCAATCGAGCTGCTACACTGACAGAAGTACCCGAGCAGGAGAAGAAATCTGCAACGAGATCACCGGGGTTGCTTGAAGCGATAATGATCCGTTCCAATAGCGCTTCCGGTTTCTGAGTGGGATAGCCGGTGCGTTCTTTGTGAAGTCGGGCGACGACTGGAAAATACCACCAATCCTCAGGAACTTTGCCACGCTCAAGATCTGGTTTTTTTCCAAACCCTGCTCGCGGTGAACTATTGAAAGTCTTAATCGTAGATGGATTGTAGGCAACTCGAACATCGTCGACGTTGAAGGTGTATTCTTTTGATTTTGTATATACAAGAATCGTGTCGTGCTTACGATTGAACGCAGACCGAATGGGTGAAGGCCCATGATATACCCATACGATCTCGTTGATTAATCGGTCTGGGCCGAAGATTTCATCGAGCAATATCCGCGCATAAGCGGAAGCGTGCCAATCCAAATGCAGGTAAAAAGTCCCCGACTCGGAGAGCAAATTGTACATCAGCTGCAAGCGTGGAAACAGCATATCTAAATATGCTGCACCATCCGACCAGTTATCATGAAATCCTTGGGTTGTTCGCCATGATTTGGGGTTGCGAGAATCTTCACCCTGTCCAATGCGGGCGTTGTATGCTTTGCCCGTTAGAAAGGGCGGGTCGGCGTAGATTAGGTCGATCTGACCCTCAAATTCATCCAATAGCGCCATCATTACGCTGGCATTCTCACCGTGAATGATGCGGTCTTGAGCAGCAATATTTGATTGGTTTGGTTGGGGGAATGCCTCCGACCAACGCTGGAGTTTGGCCGGCTTTAATTTCTCATCTGAGCTTCTATCCCACTCTAGCCTGGCGAAAGGCTTGGGGTGAGAGGCACGGGTCATAATTGTCTAAGCCTGCTTTCGTCTGAAACAGATTTCTGGCATCGCCAGCGTTGTCAGCCGGTCAATAATCTACCGTCGATCGCCATATCCCTCTGCGTGAAAAGGCTCCAATTACATTGCCTCAGGAACTTCAATTCCCAACAGCTTGAGAGCAATGGCGATAGTTTCCTTCGCGGCAGCTGTGATGCGCAGACGAGCATTTTTTTTCTGTTCAACATCAGCTTGAAGAACGCGCACGGCGTGATAGAACAGATGGAATGCCTTGCCGACATCGTAGGCATATGTGGCAATGAGCAGCGGCTTGTAATCCTCCGCAGCTTTCTGAAGCACAGCAGGAAACCTGGAAATGACGTCGATAAGTTCGATCTCTGTCGGATCGAGCTCATAATCGAAGGATGAGCTTTCGGGAAGCCCCTCGACCTTTCGCAGAATGCTATTTGCTCTTACGTAGGCGTTTTGGATATAGGGGGCCGATTGGCCTTCAAAACTCAGGGCTTCGTCCAAGTTGAATACAATGTCTTTATTGTTATCTACTGAGAGCATGCCGTAGATTAAAGCCCCTAGTCCGATCTGACGCACGACAGTCTCGCGTTGTTCACCGGTCAGGTTAGGATTCTTCTCGGCGATGATCGCACGAACCCGGCGTTCGGCCTCCGTAAGCACGTCCATGAAGAGGATCACATTTCCCTTGCGGGCTGACATGGCACCTTCTGGCAAGGTCACGAAGCCGTAGGCAAGATGGAAGCATTTTTCGGCTTGAGGAAAACCCCACAGCTCGAGGATTTTGAAAACCTGTTGGAAATGCAGACTCTGGCGGACATCGACAACATAAATTGACCGATCAACGTGATAATTTTCGAATTTATCCTTGGCGAGCGCCAGGTCTTTTGTGCTATAAAGCGTAGTCCCATCGCTTCGCAGGATGACTGCAGTGCGGTACTTCTCTTTATTAAGGTGGAGCTTCTCGTCAATTTTTACGATGACTGGGCCGTCCGGACGTTCATCGTCAGCAACCCCCAGACGGATCAGCTCCTCGGCGATCTGCTTAGCTGGTTCATCAACTTCACTCTCGAAGAAGTAAACATCGATGTTGATGTTCAAAACCTTCAGAATCTCCGCGAGCTCGTCCAAGCTCCACTGCCGGGTGTTGTGCCAGAGCTCACGTACATGGGGGTCCCCCTCGTCCCATTTCTTATACAGCGTCCGCCGCTCCGCGTCGTATTGCTGCCGCTGTTGTTCCTCTCCTTCGGATTCATCTTCTTTAGGTGTTACAAGTGCCGTTGCCTCGGTGTAGATATTTCCCAGCCACTGTCCACGCTCGTGGATGCCCTCGGGTTCTTGCCCTTGGTGGAATTTCTTATATGCCCAAATGCAAGTGATCACGCCCAACCCGATATCACCCGGATAGGAGGCTCGGATCGTATCGAAACCTGCGAATTCGACCAGCCTGGCGAGGACCTCGCCGAGGATGGCATTGCGGGCGTGTCCAATGTGAAAAGAGTGGTGGGTGTTTGGTTGAGCATATTCCACCATCACTCGTTCGTCTTTTTTTGCACCCCTGCCGAAATCCTGCCCTGCGTTAATGACGCGATCGGTCACCCTTTGGGCGTAAACCGAGGTGTTGATATGGAGATTCAGGTATCCACTGACCGCTTCCACTCGGTCGAAACCTTCAAGATTCTTCAGGTCATCAAGAAGCAGATTTGCGATCTCGTGGGCTCTAAGTGGGACCTTGATATTTCGATCCGTTTTTGCTTCCGCTGCGGCCACTTTAAAGCACACGGCGGTTCCATAACCCCAATCACCCTCGAATGGAGTTGGAAGCCAATCGATTGATTCAGATCCAGGCAGGCTCAGGCGCTTTAGGCCGTTGCGAATTCTCTCAGTCGCCTGGTGAAGTTCTTGATTAAACATAACGCTCCAAATAGTCCGCTGCGATTATAGCATGCGTGATGGTCAGGCTGTTGAATGCAAAACGACGCATTGAATTATGCGTCGTTTTAGGTATGCGAGAATGCACGTGGATTTCTTTAGTTGCTCTTTTCCAGCGTGGATAATTTCTTCAGTAGACGGCTCTTGCGACGAGCGGCGTTTCGTTTATGAAGGACGCCCTTGCTTGCTGCTCGATCAAGTTCTGAGATAGCTTTATTTACAGCTTCGACCGACGCCGCTGAATCCTGAGAATCAATAGCTATCCGTGCCTGCTTTACAGTTGAGCGCGCACGTGTGAGCCAAACGCGATTCCGCATTCTGCGTTTTTCATTCTGTCGTACCCGTTTCTTGGCGGAAGCGTTATTTGCCAATTCAACCTCCCGAAGTGCTTCCTGTTTTTGAATCAGAATATTTTACCGGATGGGATGGATTCTGTCCAGTTACTTTTGAATCGAAGATGATGCTGAAGCTATCGTAAGTGACGACTGAGAGGATATTAAGTAGACGGGGTAGGTGTTCCCGTATCGATAGCTCCCTCTGGCGTGGCAGTAGGCGAAGGCGTTGGGCTTACTGTGGGTGTCCGCGTGGGGCCTACTCCTGTGAGCTCATTGTAATGTTGTTCTGCTAGAGCACGCGTCTCTGGGAGAACGTACTCAAAATTCAAGATGTAGTTCCAGTGTCGGATGGCATCATTTAGATTGTCGGGGTTAAGCTCATAGATGAGCCCTCGGAGAGCGTAAGCCTCCGCAAGTTTCCGTTCGCGCGAGAAATCATCGGCGATATCCCTTGCATACGAGATCGCCAGGTCAATATTTTCGGACTGGGCTTTGCGGAAATCTCCATTGAGGAAAAGAGCCCTGGCGGTGGCGATCCACAGGTCGAAAGTTTCGGGTGCATATCGCCGAGCCGCGCTTAGATCCTCGATAGCTGCATCCAACAGGCCGCGCTCTGTATTAAGGATCCCGCGAGCGAGGTAGGCGGGTGCGCTGCGATTGTTCAGTTCTATGGCGATGTTTAATGCCTGCAGAGCTTCTTCATGCTGCCCTCCACCAAGGAGCGCCCGACCGAGGGATGCCCAACCGAGAGGGTCGTCTGATCTGTAGGCGACATAAGTTTGGAGTGGCCATATGGCTTGCGGATAATATGAATTATCTAATGTGTCGATCCCTAGAGCGACATAAGCTCTACCGACAGCCAGGTATCCATCAAGAAGTGTGGGATCATCTGCACTGCCCTCTAGAGCATATACGAGCGCTTTCTGATATTGATTCAAGATGAGTTCAGCATTGCTGAGGTAGATAAGAATTTGCGGAGATCGTGCCCCGGTGGACAGTGCTTGCTCCATTTTTGTTTCCATGCGCTGCCAGTATGTCTTCTGTTTGTAGAAAGCCCCTAGCTCCTCGTAAGCTTCAACAAACTGTGGATCATTCTCAATTGCGCGATTGATGTCTTGTTCAGCGATTATGTCATTTCGTTCGAGCAGTGCCCGCGCTCTACCGAGGTAAGGAGCGGCGTAATTCCAATCGAGTTTCAATGATTCATCATAGGACTTAATCGCATCTCCAATTCTCCCGCTTAAACGTAGAGCTTCAGCCTTAAAATACAGCGCCTCAACTAACTTGGGATCGATGTGAAGCGCCTGATCGAGGAAGATGAGCGCTTGTTCGTAGTCGCCGTCTTCGATCGCTTGTACACCAAATGTATAGGATTCATTGCCAGGGTGGGGTGTGAAGCCGGCAATCGGGGTTGGCGTGTTCGTTGCAGAGATTAACAGGGCTAATGGAGTCGCTGCGAAATTAGTGGCAATAGGCGTGCGGATAATGCGTGTTGCCGCGGGGATAGGAGTAGCCGTCGGAGTGCCTGGTAAAGGTGTATCCGTTACGGTAGGGCTGGGAGGCGGAAGCGTAGAAGCCATGCCGAGGAATCTCGGAGCGAACATTGGTGCAAGCATGTTCACAACTCCCACGACTGCAGTGACAGCGATACCGGAGAGTATTACGACTCCTAGAACCTGGATAAAGGACCTGCGTCTCTTCGGTTTGAAAGGGCTGGCAGCAGGTTTTCTCTGAGCTGGTTTAATGATCGGTACTTCTTCCGGCGTCGGCGTAACTTCTTGGGGAGCGATCTCGCGCCGCGGGAGCTTCAATGCTTGTGAAAGATCAGCTGTGGAGGGTGAACGCGCTCCGAATAAGACAAGACCACGCATTGCTGCGCGATTGGTAGGGTCGATTTTCAGTGCGGATTCAAGACAATACACACGCTCGCGCGGCGAATCTACAACCGCGCTCATCCATATCCAGTATTCCGCATTCTGGGAATCGGCGCGTAACAACCGAGACAGCAGCTCACGAGCATGCCGCCGGTCGCCCAGACGTGCCGCGGCTATTGCCTCAGTCAGAGTTTTTGATGTTTCAGCTGCCACTTCGTTCCCCTCCGTACTCCATTCGGAAGTCTAGCATAGCGTCATTCTCCATGCTACCCCCCATTGGTATAATCTTGAGATAATGAAGAAAATTCATTCGCACCTAATCACTTTTCTCTTGCTCTCCATTCTGGCAGCTTGCTCCAGTGTAGAGAAGGGGGAACCATATTTAGCAACCGCAACCCTGCGATCCTTCTCCTCAGCCACGCCAACATTAAAACCGGTGAGCTCGCTCACGCCAATTGGCACACCGATCCCTGCTGGACCGACACCAACTCCATTTGTTCACATTATTCAACAAGGAGAAACACTCCTGGAAATTGCCTCTCGGTACGGTGTTCAATTCGACAATATCATTCTGGCAAATCCTGAGATTGACCCTAACTTGCTTCGTATCGGCGAGAAGATCAGAATTCCTGGCCCAGAAGGCGAGCCGCTCGATATTCTGCTTCCCACCCCGACACCTATCCCTGTCCACGTAAAGACTTCGGGCTGCTACGAAAGCCCATCATTGACGTTTGTTTGTTTGATCTCCGCTTCAAACGCCGAAGAGTTCATGGTTACTGGAGTTTCGGCGCAGATCGCTTTGCATGATCTTGAAGGGCAGATTTTAGACAATCAAATCGTTTATGCACCAATTAATCAAATTCCAAGTGGGCAGGAAATCCCAATGATCGCGATATTCGATCATAGGCCGCCTGGATATTCTGGCTTTCTTGTTGAACTTCTCTCTGCAGTGCAAGTTGCAGGCCTAACGGACGAACTGCCTGCAATCGATGGGTTTGAGACCAGAACGATTTATAAAGCAGGAAACAGATTAGCAGAGGTCAGTGGGAAATTCTCGATCACGTTTCATGAGGGTGAAGAATTTCTTGTCCGGATTGTGGGAGTAGCTATGGATGCATTGGGGGAGCCTATTGGAATGAATATTTGGGAAGAACTGGTCAGCAGCTCAAATAATGAAGACATCGAATATAAACTTTCCATTTTTAGTCTTGGACCTGAAATTGCAGACATACGCATCTACCCAGAAGTGGTGCTGAAGTGAAACAGTCATTTGAGAATTGATGTATGAAAACCATTGACCTCTGGCTTGGCGACTGCCAACCTCGCCTATAGAATCTCTCTAATAATGACTTCTGTCCAACTCATCCCCCACGAAGAACGACGAAAGCTTCGGAATCTTGTGGATGTCCATTCCACTTCCGATGCGATGGCAGCCTATTATGGGCTAGAGCATCCAAGCGAAAGCGTTTCAATTTTTGGTTATTATCCCACTGACCAGGTCCTTAGCGGTTTCATGGCAGTAGCGAGTACGGGACTGGATCTTTTCAGACCTCTATTAATACCCTTTGCAGCGACAAATGAGGCGATAAGAGCGCTGATTGTCGCAGCGCTCGATCCTGGGAGACCCTACCTGATTTACCTGCCTAATGAGCAAAGTGAATCTTTGATCGACGTCGCCTATATCGAGCCGATTGCAGTAACAAATCTGTTGAGATTGGACTCGAATAGATTTCAACCGGTCATGAACGTCTTGGTCCAGAAAAGTGAGGGTCCGGGTGGTACTCCCCGCTTTGAGATTCAATCTCGCGGAGAAGGGTACGCGGCCTCGGGCATTAATTGGAGGAGCTCCCAATCCGCCGAGATATATGTGGAGTCTGATTCATCGGGATATCGTCGTGGCTTCACAAAATCTGTACTGGCAGCAACAATCCAAAATCTTCTTAACGAGAAAGTAAGAATCTTGTTTCGTGTTGCGGATGATGATTATTCTGCCTTTGAAGACGCCTTCGATCTTGGATTCTCTCCGACTAATGTGCGGACTCTTTTTGCTCAGATTCGTCTTAATCGCGAAGCTTCAAGCGAGGAAGTGAAGGGAACGGAATGATTCGAGCCAGCTATAATTTCCCCCAGTCTTTCCTCTGGGGAACGGCGACATCATCTCACCAAGTTGAGGGGGATAACTTTGATAATGACTGGTGGGATTGGGAGCAGGAAGCGGATCGAATCTTGCACGGGCATAAGTCCGGGAAAGCATGTGATTGGTGGGCAGGCCGCTGGGAAGAGGATTTCGATCGGGCAGCCGGATCATTCCAAAATGCACATCGGATGTCGATTGAGTGGAGTCGTGTTGAACCCAGCCCTGCTGTATGGGACGAAGGCGCAATTGAACGCTACCGCGAAATAATCCTGGGAGCGGTAGAGCGAGGGCTCACGCCGATGGTTACGCTGCATCATTTCACGAACCCACGCTGGATAGCTGAAAGAGGTGGCTGGCTTAATCGAGAGATCGATAAACTCTTCACACGCTATGTGGAGAAAGTCGTTGCGGCGTTGAAAGATATCGTTAAGTTATGGATCACTATCAATGAGCCAAATGTTTATGCATACTCGGCATTCGCTGGTGGTGTCTTTCCCCCCGGCAAGAGCAATCTTCGTACGCTGCCAACGGCGATCCGGAACCTTATCCGGGCACATGCTGCAGCGTATCATGCAATCCATCGGCTTCAACCATCCGCTTCTGTTGGGCTCGCCCACCAATATCGGGGTTTCGAACCTGTGGGAGGATACTTGCCGATCAACCGCATACTGGCGAACTTTAGAAGCCGGGGCTTTAACGATCTATTCCCTCGAGCGGTCACTGATGGGAAAATTCGGTTCTTGCAGATGAGAGAAAGCATTCCCGAGGCCCGTGGAACACAGGATTTTTTCGGTTTGAACTACTACACCGTTGAACAGGTTTCGATCCAGTTAACAAAGCCAGCGGAGATATTCCAGGTTGGAGGGTTCGCCGATGATGCGGATCTTAGCCCAACTGGATGGATCGCGAATAAACCGGATGGATTCTGGGATGCACTTCGATGGGCGCACGGTTATGGAAAGCCGATCTATGTCACAGAGAATGGTATTGAAGATAGTGAGGACGAGATCAGACCACGCTATCTGGCGAGCCATCTCCGGCAATTATGGCGTGCCGCGAATTTTAATTGGAGGGTGAAGGGCTATTTTCATTGGACTCTGGTCGACAATTTTGAATGGGAGCGGGGTTGGACTCAGCGATATGGGCTCTGGGCACTTGATCCCAGGACTCAAGTACGGACCAAAAGACGGAGCGCGGATTTCTTCGCTGAGGTGTGCAAAGCTAATGCGCTTTCGTCTGATTTGGTTCGCAGATTCGCTCCTGAGGTCCAGGATCAATTATTCCCGCCCCGTGGACCCGCGGAACTTGTTGAGTGAAATTATTAATGGAAGCGATATGTTCGTAATGCAGAAAATTAGAATTAGTGTCATCTTAGGACTCACCGCTCTGCTTCTGATAACCACAGGGCTGAACGCCGCGAGTGCTGAGCCGGCTCTCCAGCAGGGAGAAAAACCTTTCATAATGCCTTTTGCAGGACCGCCTGGGCCCGATAGCTGGTTTTTTCTGCAAGCGTATGGAAATACAACTTTCGCATACCGCTTTCGGAACAATGTCTATTTCGGAGGCCAAGGTCTTCATTTTGGTCTCGATTTGGCAGCTCCGTGCGGCACTCCGGTGAGGGCGATTGGTGATGGAGTTGTGTATTCCGTCGACAGCTGGCATGGCGCCGGCCCACATAATTTGCTTATCAACCACCCCAATGGCTTTGCATCATTTTATGGCCATTTGTTGGTACGTTCTAGCCTGAGGCCTGGACAGAAAGTCGTTGCCGGTGAAATTGTGGCACTAAGTGGAGACCCGGATCTGACGTGCATCTCTCGTCCGCATATCCATCTGGAGATCCGCGACTCCAAGACACATGCATTTGCTTATAACCCTCTGACCCTCATCGAAGCGGATTGGGAACGATTGGCTTTAATTGGCGCGGAACCGGTACGCTTCGAGATGGATATGGAGAATCCCAGACGCTGGACCGATCTATTCGAACAGCCCGAAACCCGATTTGGACATCTATTGGTGAATAATTATGCCTCTCCGTGGCCATTTGACTGGTAAGCGTCTGATATCAGTGTGTCTCAGTTTGGCCTTTTTGGCCTTTCTGGGAGTACTTGCTGACGCTGCTCAAGCTGGACCAATTACTTCATTTGGCGCCGCTAACGTGCCGGTGAGGATTACAGCCATTCCCCCGTTTCCTGCACCGGCACCGGAGACCGTTCTCACCATTGAACATTTGCCGAGAAACAGCCCTCGATCGCTTCCAAAGCGCATCACCGATGGAGGCTGCTGTCCATATCCTCGTTGGTCTATGGATTCAGAATGGGTAATGATTTTCGATGCCGGTGAGAAGGGTGATGAACCGGGCCTATATAGCATTCCCAGGGAGGGTGGATCCCCTACTCTGCTCACCGAGCGAATTGGTGTTTATTCACTTGATTGGTCTTTAGTGGCGTACCCAGAGGCTGGTGCCGTTTACATTGAGCGTTGGGCGGATGGTGATCGTTGGGTGGTTCCCTCGCCGGGAAGAAGGGTTTTTTTCTCCCCCAGCGGTAATCAGATTGCATGGGAACTCGGGTCTAGCGGAATTCGCCATCCGGATCTTCGCCAGCAAGCGATATGGTTGGCAGATGTTGACGGAGGGGCGGCGCGCGAAGTTGTCACGGTTAATGGGGGTCATTTAATAGGCTGGGCTGCTGGGGAAGAGGCGATTATCGTCTACGGCCGCCTAGCACCAGATGGCCCCGCCGGGATTTGGATAGTTTCAACGGAGAATGGCGCCGGGCAACTACTATTTGAAGTAGAAAAACCCCGCAGTCCCCTTCTGTCCCCCGCTGGTAGTTGGCTGGCTTTCTTTATGGCATTTGAAAATCAACCCGATCGGAACGGTCTTTGGATCATTGGTATGGACGGCAACACAAAGCAGCACTATCCGTTCATCGGTGCGTACCGTTGGCGTGGAGAGGGGCAATTGCTCGTCATCCCGCAAGATCTGGACGCTCCAGGTGCTTACCTGTGGCAGATCGACATTAATGAAGATGTCGTCTGGGAATTGACGGATCCCGACCTTGAAGCGTTTCCGATTGCTAGTAATGACTGGCAGCCATCTCCAGATGGCTCTGTGATTGTCTTTCGCTCCCATGAAGATCACAACCTATGGGTTTTTCCGCTTCCCGAGCTGCCTGTGTCCCCATGATATAATTGCGACGCTCAGAATCAAATGAGAAGTAGGACCAATGGAGAGGTAGCGTAGTCTGGCCTAACGCGCGCGCCTGGAAAGCGCGTGAGCTGAAAGGCTCCGTGGGTTCGAATCCCACCCTCTCCGCCTCTCGACACCGCAAATGCGGTGTCTCTACTTTAATCAATCAGTACAACTAATCGCTAAAGCGTTCATTATCTCAATCAAGAAACCCTGACCGCACATCAACAATATTGGCATCAAGATATCTATACAAGGACGTATCATAAATATTTAAACATCATTGAGGACAGTTCTAATTGACAGCTAGTGTTCTGCGCGATATCCTCAATAGTGGCGTCTGGGTAGGTCTGACGCAGCGGAGATCTCCAAACCCCGTCAGGTCCGAAAGGAAGCAGCGGTACAGAGGTTTCTCCGGGTGCCGTCAGGGCGCCTGTCCAGACGCTATTTGATTCTTGTCAGTAATCGGCTAATGAAAAAGTCACTGAGTTAAACCAGTGACTTATTTGATGCCAGCCTGCTCATTTAGAATTATTGGTAATAGAATACCTGACACACGGTCAGTCTAACGCGAGGGGATCCCTCAAGTGCTTGTTGTGCAAGCCGCATAGGACGCGTCGGCTTTTGTGACACCCCCCGTCATTCCAAAGAGTGAGATCTGTTTGTGAACAAGGCTGCCTTTACAATTAGGGCAGCGTACTTCATCAATTTTCGAGGCGCTGAGGAGCAATTCCTCAAACGGATGATCGCATTCGCCGCATTGAAACTCATAAATTGGCATGGAATCCACCACCTAATTAGAATAATTCGCCGATACAATACTATTTAGATGTTTGCTTCAGCAATTCGTTACATTCAGTGACAGCCGATTGACAGACATGCAGCTGGCTTAATCCATCGCAAAGGCACGCTGAATAACGCCATTATAATCCGCAAGGGCTATGCTATGAAATCAGCTGTACTATCATCAGGAAATCCATTTGAGTCTTTTGGTATACTCAGCGCGATTTATGGAAAAAATTAGACGCATCCTCGATCGATATCCTCAGATCCTACTATTGGGGATTGTCATCCTTACCCTGTGCGGGTCAGTATTTCTTTACATTGCTACTGCTCAAACTGTATATCTGGATATTAATGGGTCTGAAAGTTCTCTTCGAACGCACGCGCGGACGGTAATAACTGCGCTCCGAGATGCTGGAATTACGCTGGGAGACAAAGATCAAGTGCAGCCATCGGGGAACGACAGGTTAATCCTTGGAATGACGATTCGGGTTCAGTTTGCTCGCGAAGTGACTATTCAGGCCGGTAGTGAATTTGAGAAAGTGATAACAACCGAACTTTCACCAGAAAATATTCTGCTTGAGGCCGGGGTTAAAGTTTTCCCGGGCGATCGATTAGATGTCACCAGGTGGCTTGAAGACCCCTCCGGAGCTCGGGTCCAAAAATACCCTCTCAGTGTTCAATTGGATCAAGGGGTTGCCCTTGAAATTATCGATTCCGGTACTTCAATTCCTTTTCGCAGTGCGGCTGCTACAGTAGGAGACGTGCTATGGGAGTCAGGCATCATCCTCTACGAGGGAGATCTTGTCGACCCAAACTCAGGAGCAGCTGTATCCGAAGATGAAAGGATTGAGATCACCAGGTCTCAGCCACTGATATTCGATACGGATAATGGAGTTTTCCACACTCGGGCAGCTGGTAAAACTGTCGGCGAAGTGTTGGCACAAGCCGGCATCGTTTTAACAGGCATGGATTTCACCGTCCCTGATGTGGAATCCCCAGTTCCCGGCGATGGCCGGATCCGTGTCGTCAGGGTGCAGGAAAAAATCCTGTACGAGATGGAACCGATCCCCTTCAGCACCCTCTACCAGCTGGCTGATTATCTGGAGCTTGATACGTTAGAGGTCATCACCATGGGGTCGTATGGAGTGCTGGCGAAACGAATCCGCCTGCGAATCGAGGATGGAGTTGAGGTGGAACGGTCCGTGGATGAAGCGGTCACCCTTATTGAGTCGAAACCACGAGTGGTGGGCTATGGAACCAAGATCGTTGTCCGCACGCTAAACACTGGGAGTGGGACGATCGAGTACTGGAGAGCGATCCCTGTCTATGCGACTTCCTATTCGCCATGCAGAATCGGGACATCATACTGTGGGACCTATACGGCCAGCGGCCGCACGGTCGACAGGGGAGTGATTGGTGTCATCCGAAGCTGGTATAACCAGATGAAAGGTTGGCCAGTATTTGTCCCTGTGTATGGACCTGGATCGATTGAGGATATCGGTGCGGGTTTTGCTGATAGAGATTGGGTTGATTTAGGGTTCCCGGACGATGAGTATGAAGCCTGGCACGATTGGACTACTCTTTATTTCCTAACTCCAGTCCCGCCATTAGACAGCATCCCCTGGATCCTTCCCTAAGGTTTTAATCGAAGAACCGATCTCGGAAATCTAGTGAAAATAGACTTGGTATTCCCTGGGGAATTGATTGGGTGTTCCCAATGGAGGTGTGAGTATGCGGAAGGCCATTCGGATTGTCGGGATTCTTGTTTTTCTGGGCCTGGCTCTCACGGCTTGCACCCAGCAGGGATCGGCAGAGGATGCGATTGAAGCATATCTAGATGCGCTTGTATCGAAAGATGTCATCCGGGCGGTTAATAAATCATGCCTGGATTGGGAGGAGGGGGCACACGCCGAAGCATCCTCATTTGAGGCCGTTATCGTTCGTCTTGATGGGTTGGCCTGCAGCCCTTCTGATGCGGGTGATGATCGAACACTCGTCGACTGTGAGGGCAAGATTATCGCCAATTACGGCGGGGAGGACCAGGACATCCTCCTTTCGCAGAGGACTTACCTCGCCGTTCTTGAGGATGGGGAGTGGAAAATGTGTGGGTATGAAGCCGGGTTAGACGAGTGAAATTCCGTAATACGAGTGCACGCGAGAATCTTTACGCGCTCGCGTTTTGCTTGATGATACTTCTGCTGATCATCCTCACTGCGGATGCCTCTCCGCAGTGGATCTATCAGGGCTTCTAATGACCCTGATCCACATTCTCGTATTCAGTTTTCTTGTCAGTGCGCTGCTCCTAACTACTTCCCATAGATGGCGGAGATGGTCACTTTACATCATCAGCCTGGTCAGTGTTTACTGGCTTCAACCCGCAGTTTCATTACGACAGTTTGGTTTCTGGTTTCCAACGGCGTCAATAGGATTGACGGTCATAACATGGTTGGTAACTCGAGATCGTGCGCGGGGGCTGAGCCGGGAGGATCTCACCGCGCTGTTATTCGTCGCTCTTCTTCCGCTGCTCATCAGCTTGAGCCGTTTTCTTCCCGAGGGATGGCAGCTAATAGCTTCACGGCCTCCCTCAACCTATCTGGTTGTGATCGTTGGCTCCATTCTGGTCATTTTGGGCTTCGCCGGTGGGTGGCTCGCCGAACGGTCGCGCCTGGTATATGGTCTTCTCGGTGTTATTGTCGTTGGAGTTTTCATAGTTTTGAAAACTGAGCCTATCTCAATCTGGGCCAGTAGCCTCTTGCGAGGGGTCACGGGTCAATCGCGAGATCTAGCCGATTCAACAGATTTATATTGGCTTGGTTTCTCCTACATCGCATTTCGCCTCCTCCACGTCATAAAGGATCACCATTCCGGTCGTTTGTCCGCGGTGTCGTTCCTTGATTTCCTGACGTATGTCCTTTTCTTTCCGGCGATCACTGCAGGGCCGATTGATCGGGTTGAGAGGTTTGCTGCCAAGATGCAGAAAGCAGCGGCGCCTACAGCGAGTGAATATTTCGCCGGCGCGAAGAGAATCGTTCTCGGTATTTTTCAAAAATTTGTCTTAGCGGATGGGTTGGCAATCATCGCGTTAAATTCGACCAATGCTGCCTTGACGCGTTCCGTTCCCTGGCTTTGGGTTCTTGTGTTCGCCTTCAGCCTGCGGTTGTACTTCGACTTCAGTGGCTATACAGATGTTGCTATAGGCATCGGGTACATCTCTGGCATAAAGCTCCCGGAGAACTTCGACCGCCCATATCTAAAAACTAACATCGGGACCTTCTGGAGTAGTTGGCATATGACGCTTGCGAACTGGTTCCGGGCATATGTATTCAACCCGCTTACGCGCGCGTTGCGAAAAGGACGATTGATGACGAATCCTGCGCTCATAATCCTGAGCGGTCAACTTGTGACAATGACCTTGATAGGACTTTGGCACGGGGTGACATGGAATTTCGCCCTATGGGGTGTGTGGCATGCAATCGGTTTGTTTGTCCATAATCGCTGGGTGGCATTCCTTAATGCCAGACGGGATCGCATCCCCTCAGCCATCCAGGATAGTCGAGCTATGAGAACGGTTAGTATCTTTTTAACTTTTAACTTCGTAGCGCTTGGCTGGGTCTGGTTTGCCTTACCGAGTGTGCAGATGTCCTGGGAGACCCTCATGCGAATGTTCGGGGGTTATCGATGACCGAGCATCAGGGTGTGGTAAAAGAAGCGGCGGCTCTCTCGTGGGGCTTTATTTGGCGAGTCCTTCTAAAAACCATCGTTCTATTTGCGTTGATTAACATGGTTTATGTTTTGCTCAACCCACTTCCCCTGCTCGGGCAGGTTTCAATGTACAACGGCCTCTTCCCCGGACGGCTTCGGCTTCCTTATGGGGATGACCCAGGTCGCTCGTTCAACATCACGCTATCCCAATTAGAAGCGATGTTTGCTGCTCATGAGATACAAGGTGTAAATAAGAGCGAAGAGGAATTTCGCGTTCTAATTATCGGCGACTCATCGGTGTGGGGTTTTCTGCTCGAGCCAGGGCAGACCCTTTCGGCTCAAATCAACAAGAGTGAACTGAAAACGGACGATGGGAAAACGGTTCGAGCATACAACCTTGGATATCCAACGATGTCTGTTACAAAGGATCTATTGATCCTCGAACGAGGGCTTCTCAATCATCCCGACCTGATCATCTGGCTGGTCACCCTGGAGTCTCTTCCCAGAATATCCCAACTTGATTCGCCTTTTCTACAACTAAATGCGGAGCTTACAAGAGAGCTCATAACACGCTATGCTCTCGACCTCGATCCTGAGGATGAGCGGTTTGAGAACACAACGTTGTGGGATCGAACGATCATAGGACAGCGGCGAGAACTAGCCCAACTCATTCAGCTTCAAATGTTGGGCGTGCTATGGTCTGGGTCCAACATTGACCATGAAATTCCTGAAATTTATAATGAGCGGCTGGAGGATTTACCTGCAGATCTAGACTTCCACAACTTCAGGCAAGGGGATTTATATCCCAATGAACTAGCTATTGATGTGCTGGAAGGTGGTTTGCAGGCGGCCGGCAAGATCCCGGTGGTTTTTATTAACGAGCCGGTGTTCATCAGCCAGGGTCAAAACAGCGATATTCGTTACAATTTCTATTATCCGCGCTGGGCGTATGATTTCTATCGCAAGGAGATGCAATCCCAGGCGACTGCGAAGGGTTGGTATTATGTAGATCTCTGGGATGCCCTGCCATCCTCAGAGTTCACCGACAGCGCGATTCACTATACGCCTCTGGGGTCAAGAATTCTGGCGCAGGAGGTTATCGAAGTGATTGAAGAGCTGCTGCAAGATATATGAACTCTAAATAAAATAGGCATTGTGATTTCTTTCGAAGGTATAAAAATGGTAATTAAACGAAATTGTTTTTCTCACATAACCATGTCGGTGTCGATCGGAATTATGGCTATCGTCCTGGTTGGATGCGCAAGTACGACAGTGAAGGATCCTAAAGCTTCTCTCGAGGGGGTATCTGAGGCAGCACCGGTTAATCAAACAGAGATTTCTTCCATGGGCAAACCTTTGGAAGCCGGGGGTGGTGGAGACCAAACAGCCGTTCCTTCATCAAGCCCTGATCAAGTTGCTGATCCGGATGACGTAAAAACCACAGTTCCGGCACCAACAGCAACTTTTGACCCGAGCAAATGGCAGGATCTACCCGTAATCCCGGTTATAAGTGATGGCGCGCGAGAGATCTATATCCATGGATTGAGTTTGGGAAATAATCCCCGTGCTTTCTCGAAAGTTGGTGACTGCCAGAACGTCCCCTCAATGTTCTTGTCAATCTTTGAACATGAAGGGTTTTATTCGCTTCGTGAGGAAGATGCATACCTTGAAGAACTTATTGAATGGTTTGACGGATCTTTCTCGAGGGAAAGTGAGGCCGTTCGCAGGGGTTTTAACGCGGCGTCGGTCGTTTCTCCGCTCTGGGCGAACCCCGATTCCTGTGAACCGGGCGAGACCCCTTTGGATTGTGAGATCCGCCTGCATCGGCCCAGCATAGCTTTGGTGAGTCTGGAAACTTGGTGGGAGGGAGATCCAGAGAAATACGAGCAGTATGTGCGGGAGATCTTGGAGACGTTGATCGATCGCGGAATCCTTCCAGTTCTGGCGACGAAAGCAGATAATCTCGAGGGAGACCACAGAATCAATATGATCCTGGCGGGGTTGGCTTCTGAATACGACATTCCCCTCTGGAACTTCTGGCGAGCGATCCAACCACTTCCTAACCATGGCTTAATGGAAGATGGATTTCATCTTACTTTTGCTGAAAATCACTTCGACGACGCTGAAGCGATGATGGCTGCCTGGCCCTGGAGAAATCTCACCGCTCTTCAAGTCCTCACCTCGGTCTGGCAAGGAGTATCTGCACAATAAATACATTATTCGAGGTGAGAGATGAGAATTTTTCGCAGGCGGAAAGAGAATAGGAAATGCAGGATCAAATTGCTAGCTTTATCTCAACGGAACTTCTAAAAGATCAAACCCGGAAGATCGCGTTTGATGAGGCATTGATCTCCAGTGGTTTGGTCGATTCGTTCAGTCTGGTGGATCTTGCCCTCTTTATCGAGGAGATGTTCGGCGCCCGAATAGATGACACTGAACTCACTGCAGAGGCTTTCGATACGATAGAAGAATTGGTTGCGCTAATCTCCGCGCGTAGAACATCCTGACCGATATGACGACAGTCACTGAGGTCCTCTACCAAACAATCCAAGAAGAGCCCGATCGAATTGCACTTATACTCCACGGGCCAGATGGCGGCCAGGTGATCACGTATGCTGATCTCCTCAGAGGTTCACTTGGATATGCAAACAGCCTGGCGTGTGTTGGGGTCCAACGCAACGAACCGGTTATTTTACTCCTGCAGCATGGCAGACCACTGATCGAAGCATTCTTCGGCGCAATACTTTATGGTGCTATCCCCGCCATTATGCCCTTTCTGACGGAGAAGTTGTCGCCGGAGCGCTATCGTCAATCGCTGGAAGCGTTGATTGAGATCACCAATCCGACCGCAATTATCACCTATCCGGAATTTGCAGAAGAGGTCACGCGAGCACGGGAAGAAGGCGATTCGGTGAGGTCCGTTATCCTATGGACTGAAGTCGAGCCGGCTGCTGAGATCTCCTGGGAGACACTCGGAGGGATGGAGAGTGAGCCGGAGGACATTGTGCTCTTACAACATTCATCCGGAACGACCGGCTTGCAGAAAGGGGTCGCCCTTTCCCACGAGGCTGTTCTAAATCAACTTAAAGCCTACGCCAAAGCGATTAATATGACCGGTGACGATGTCGTCGTGAGTTGGCTTCCTCTATATCACGACATGGGTTTGATCGCCGGCTTTATTATGCCTATCTTGATGAGATCCAGGCTTGTTCTTATGTCACCATTCGATTGGATTCGCGCCCCTTATCGACTCTTATCCGCGATCTCACAATATGGTGGAACACTGAGTTGGCTGCCGAATTTTGCGTACAACTTCATGACAAGCAAAGTGCGCGATCGCGATCTCGAGAGCGTTGATCTATCCAACTGGCGAGCCGTGATTAACTGCTCTGAGCCAATGCGATGGAGAAGTCATGATGATTTTTTTAACCGTTTCTCCAAATACGGGCTTAAACGGCAGGCATTGGCGACATGTTATGCAATGGCAGAGAACGTATTCGCAGTCACGCAAGGCGGCATAGGAACGCCGGTGGCTGTGGATGAGATCGACCGGCACTCCCTGTTAGAAAATCAAATTGCAATCCCCGCAAAGGGAGGGGAGGATGCGGTTAGGATGCTTTCAGCGGGTAGACCGATTGAAGGTACGAGCGTCCGCGTTTTAAATGCTGATGGGATGGATTTGCCCGACCGAACTGTGGGAGAAATTGCACTGCATGGGGATTGTCTGCTATCTGGCTATTACAACCGTGACGATTTAACCCAAGAGGCTTTTGCAGATGGCTGGTATATCACCGGGGATCTGGGGTATTTTGTAGATGGCGAGCTGTTTGTAACCGGCCGCAAGAAAGAGTTGATAATTGTGGGCGGAAAGAACGTTTTCCCCCAGGATCTCGAAGAACTGGCGATGGAAGTCGAAGGAGTTCATCCGGGGCGAGTGGTTGCTTTTGGACTTTTCAACGAAGACATTGGGACTGAGGAGATTGCGGTAATCGCCGAAGTGGATGTGATGGAAGATGAAGCTCGAGTGAAGATCGGTCGTGAGATACGAGCCCAGATATCGCGCGGTTCGGATGTGACGGCGCGATTTGTTTTAACCGTAGATCGCGGTTGGCTGATTAAAACAAGCAGCGGAAAAATCGCCCGCGGTGCAAATCGGGAAAAGTATTTGCAGGAATTCGTGTGACTCTAATGGTTTAATACATTCAGGATATTGCCTGTGCACACACCATTGCTTGACGCGCCCAAAGTGCTAAAGAAACACGGAATCTCGCCAAAGAAAAGCCTTGGCCAGAACTTCGTAGTCAATCAGCGTGCTCTGGATGCTGTCATCTCGGCAGCGGATCTAAGCGGAGATGAGGAAGTAATCGAGGTTGGAGCAGGGCTCGGAACACTGACAATCGAATTAGCGCAACGTGCAGAGCGGGTATTCGCGATTGAAATCGACAAACGGCTGATCCCTATCCTCAAGGGGATCCTGCAGGATTATGGAAACGTGACTTTACTTCATGTCGACTTCCTGCAAATCGATCCCGGCGAGTTGGTTTCGCAAGCAGGATATAGTGTCGTTGCCAACATTCCGTACAATATTACTTCAGCTCTCATCCGACATTTGATGGAGTCTTCCCTGTCTCCGGCAAAGGTTGTGCTGACGATGCAGCTCGAGGTCGCTCAGCGGATCATCAGTTCACCAGGCGACATGAGCCTGCTTGCATTAAGTGTGCAGATCTTCGGCAGTGCAGTGATCGCTGCACGCATTCCGGCAGGTTGTTTCTATCCTATCCCGAAGGTGGATTCGGCAGTGTTGCGCATAGACATATTTAAAGACCCCGTGGTTCCTCGTCACGTGATCCCGGTTATCTTCAGTTTAGCCCGGGCTGGTTTCGGTCAAAAAAGAAAAAAACTCCGTAATTCGCTGGCGCCGGTGATGGGCTCGAATCCGGCGGAAGTGGAGAAGTTGCTTGTTAGAGCAGGGATCCAGCCGAAGAGCAGAGCTCAAGAACTTTCAATCCAAGATTGGGAGAAGATCGCGCGAATCGCGATCGAAGAAAATCAATTGCAGTGATAATCAGTTAGGGGGATGGCTTGCGTTGATCTGGTGAAAGCCGACGGTGGGTCATGAGCACATGCCAGACACGGAATGCCGCTTCAACCTGAATTCGAAAGGACATCTTCGACTGCCCGATCTGTCTGTCTTCGAAATAAATCGGGCTTTCAGTGATCTGATAACCCAGGCGTTGTGCCACATAGGCCATCTCAACCTGAAAAACATATCCATTTGACCGAATGCGGTCCAGTGGCATTCCGAGTAGGGTTTCGCGTCTCCATATGCGAAACCCCCCCGTCGCGTCGTGGATTTTCAACCCGAGGATCGTGCGCGCATAATAATTACCGAACCAGGATAGGAGTAATCGACCGACACCCCAGCGTTCGTCTAATTTTCCGCCTTTTATATAGCGGGACCCGAGAACTGCATCATGACTTTCTAAAAGGCCCATGAAGGTTGGGATGTACGACGGAGAGTGAGAGAAATCGGCATCCATCTGCCCGATGGCTTCAGCGCCAGATTGGAGAGCATGCTTAAAGCCGGTAATATATGCAGTCCCCAGACCAAATTTCCCGGCTCTGTGGATCACGGAAACCCGATCTGGTTTGTTGTGTGATAAATCTTCAGCGATTTCCCCTGTCCCATCGGGGGATCCATCATCGATGACCAGAATTCTCATATCAGGGATTGACAATGACCATAGAGCGGCGACGAGAGCCGGTAGGTTTTCAGCTTCGTTATATGTTGGAATAACGATGGTCAGTTGTTTCATGTGTTTTGAAC
>JBARSI010000319.1:0-1838 GCA_049644665.1 Anaerolineales bacterium | reverse complement strand
GTGTCCGCCAGGGTATGAAGGTGATGATGAGGCTCGGGTCAGCTTGGCACGATGTGGCGAGTCAGGTGCGAGCTGTTACCGAAGAGGGTCTCGACCCTCGCCATTTCCTCCTGGTGACCGATGACAGCCACTCCGGGACCTTAGTGCATGAAGGGCATATGGATCGTGTCGTGCGGCACGCAATCGAGCAGGGTCTGGAGCCGATCACCGCGATACAGATGGCGACACTCAACACCGCAGAGCATTTTGGCGTCGCCGGCGATGTCGGACAGATCGCTCCCGGGCGGTATGCAGACATCCTGTTAGTAGGCGAGCTGAAATCATTTGAAATTGATATGGTCTTTGCTCGTGGCCGGCTCATCGCAGAGGAAGGCGAACTCCTGGTGGACATCCCCGAGTTTGTATATCCGCCTGAGGTGAAAGCCTCCGTCCGCCTTGGAAAAGAGCTCAGTGCAGAAGATTTTTCCGTATCTATCCCAGATGATGGTGAATTTACAGTAAATGTCATCGGCATCATCGAGAACCAGGCTCCGACACAACATCTCAAAAGGGAGATGAAAGCGGTAGGCGGAGAGATAGCGGTTGATATCAAGCAGGATCTTGCCAAGGTCGCCCTCGTTGAGCGGCATCAGGCGACGGGTGAAGTTCAATTAGGGTTTGTCCACGGTTTTGGGTTCGATCGCTCGTGTGCTATCGCCTCCACCGTGGCCCATGATTCTCACCACATGATTGTCGTCGGGACAGATGAGGCCGATATGGCCACAGCTGCCAATCGGCTTGCGGAAGTAGGCGGCGGCCAGATCGTTGTTCGCGAGGGGAAAACGATTGCCTTGGTGGAGCTGCCCATAGCGGGCTTGATGTCGGAAGAACGGGCGGAAATCGTCGCCGAGAAAGCTGAACGCGTTCTCGACGCTTTTAAAGGATGCGGCTGCAATCTAAACAATGCCAATATGCAGCTCAGCCTTCTGGCACTTGTTGTTATTCCCGACCTGCGCATCTCCGATAAAGGCCTCGTTGACGTCAACCGTTTTGAGGTTATTCCTTTGATTGAAGGCAGGGAATAGATTTCAAATGGAAATACACGAAGAGATAAAACGCCGCCCTCTTTACCAAAGAACGGCTGAAGCTCTTTCTGAGATCCTTGAGAGCCTCGAACCAGGGACGTATCTTCCGTCCGAACCGAAGTTGGCCCGCAGCCTTGGGGTTTCACGTGCCACGCTGCGTGAGGCCATGCGAATTTTCGAGCTGAGAGGGAGGATTGTCCGCCGCCAGGGTGTGGGAACATATGTGACACAACTGCCTCACGTGATTGACACCGGGATCGAAACCCTGGAGAGTATTGAGCGGCTCGCAGATCGGATCGGTCTTGCGGTTGAGACAGGGAATCTGGAAATCCGGGAACGGACAGCGACAGAGGAAGAGCAGCGGCGATTCAAATGGAAAGATGACCTGCCATTGCTCGAGATCTCGCGGGTGATCCTCGCTGAAGGCAGACCTGTCGCCTTCCTTATTGACATTCTCCCGGAAGAACATCTACCTGCGGATATCGTTACCGGGAAATTCCGTGGTTCGATCCTCGACGTTCTGCTTCAGCGAGAAGAACCTGAACTCCGACAATGCCTCACAGATATCACCGCTCTACCGGCATCCCCGGAGGTGGCCCGTCATCTGAAAATCCAGCGCGGGGATGCCTTGCTGTTTTTCGAAGCCAGGCTTTATTCAAAAGAAGGAGAAGTTATCGACCACACATATAGTTATTTCTTACCTGGCACCTTTCGTTTTCATATAAACCGCCGATTGCCTTGAGATTAAAGCAGTACCTGCTTCTCAAGTAAGGG
>JBARSI010000318.1:0-3163 GCA_049644665.1 Anaerolineales bacterium | reverse complement strand
CTCTACCTTGCAGCATGGCCTTTCGTCCTACTGTGGCCCCTGCTCTTCTTGCGGGAAAGGCTCTATCCAGGTTACTGGCTTTCTCGGCGTGAAGAACTCCAGCGTCTAACGACTGGAACAGCTCTGGCGGGTTTAATCCTAATGACGGGGACCTTCCTGACCCAATCCGGTCTACGTTTCTCCAGACCGATCGTCGTTGGGGGATGGCTCATCGCCCTGGTCCTTATTCCAATTGCTCGGTATGCTACCCGCCGAGTGATTACCAATGTCGGGATCTCGGGACCCGCGGCGGTCATGTTAGGCGCCGGCGCTACAGCTCGCATCCTTGTTGATGGACTGAAGAAACAGATGCCGCCTTCGCTGTCGCTTAAGGCGATATTCGATGATGACATCGAAAGGATTGGAACTGAAATCAAAGGCGTGCGAGTCCTCGGACCCATAGATCAGGCCACAGAGTGGGCTCGGTCTCGCGGGATCGATACGGTCGTCATCGCGATGCCCGGGATCTCGCGCAAGCGGTTAATCCCGATCATTGAGGAGCAAAGCAAAGCTTTCCAGTGGATCATTATTATCCCTGATTTGTTCGGTTTATCGGTGGCAAATGTTGACACTATCGAGGTGCAGAGCGTACTCGCGCTCAAGCTGCGTAAGAACCTGCTGGTCTTTTCTAACCGTGTGCTTAAACGCTTGATAGACATGGTACTGGTGATCGCGGGGTCGGTTGTGGTCCTACCGCTCGCGGGAGTCATCATGCTTGCAATCTTAATTGAATCAGGCCGGCCTGTTCTTTTCAAACATGAGCGGATTGGGAGGGGGGGGAGGCCATTCGTAGCTTGGAAATTTCGCTCAATGATCCATGCATCAGCGCAAGCCATTGAAGAGCACCTGGCATTGCATCCGGAGATTCGAGATGAGTGGGATGACAAGCAGAAACTTGAAAGAGATCCACGGCTGACGAAGATCGGACACCTGCTCCGCCGTTTGAGCCTCGATGAACTGCCGCAGTTCTGGAATATCGTTAAAGGCGAGATGAGCCTGGTTGGGCCACGGCCGATCATCAAAGAAGAAATTCAGAAGTACGGGGATAGCTTTGATCTCTATACTCAAGTCCGACCGGGTTTGACCGGCCTCTGGCAAGTGAGCGGGCGCTCAGACCTCCCCTACAAGGACCGTGTCTGGTTGGACGCGCACTACGTACGAAACTGGTCTATCTGGCTTGACCTCTTAATTCTCATACGTTCAGTCTGGGTAGTGATCGCCGGGATTGGCGCGTACTGATTCGGTTGCTAAAAAATTCCCCATTTTTCTCCACTCTAAAGGTTATTAGACCGTTGTCGATTAACTTAAGTTTAGACAATTCTGACAAAGTATAAAAACGCAATCCTTAACACTGCACCTAAACCATCAGGTTTCAAACCAGAGGAAATAGCTGGAATTAGCTGTTTGGTGTCCTTTTACACAACTGGGAAACGATCTCGCCTCTTCCTGGGCTTGTCTCTTGGCCATCCTAGAGGAATTCCGCGCAGTATAGGCGGTGAGGTCGGGTTACCAATCGCGCGAAAAACCGTTCCGATGCCTCTTTTCACTCTCCCCGGCGTAAGATCACGCTGCAGTCGCTGCCAGTGTAAGGGTCGATCCTGCACGATCGGCTTTGCTAGAAAAAGCATCCACATCGCCAGGCTGACCAAAATACTTCAACGATCGGAAGCCTTCAATAACTGAAGTTAAGGCAAAGCTCACCATACCGCGCCGGCATAGGGCAGATGCTGCTTGCGGAAGAGGATGCTGGGCTCGATCAGCCATCGATATTGGCAAGCTTGCTAGATGGTTTTTGCATTCAAATAGATACCTTCAGGCATGATCGCTGGCGCTTGCCAGGCGTACCAAAAGGGCGCCGGTGGCTAATCTTTCTGCATACGGGTTTGCACCGTATCGTCTTGAATTCACTGTATCGTCCTCGAGGATTTATGTAAAGTTGTATATACTGGTACAAAGAATGTACTATGGACATGATCTTTCAATATTACAAACCATGTTTCCGATTTCCGTACTTCTAATTCGACGGTTGTAGGTGCGAGCCGCCCTGGGAACGCCAGGAGATCTAACGCACAGCTCGACCAGGGGTTAGGGGAGCGGGGTAGAAGTGAGCACTTAGTTATCTCATGCTGACAGAGTGGCGCGCGGCGAACCCTTGACTGATGACCCGAATGTTGAGAATTCCTAATTAATTACTTCTGTATAATTATTCTCACCAGAGGGAAATGTGATTGTGAATAATCTACCAGTGTCCATCTTATGATTATTTCTTCTTTCCTAATCCTGCTTTTTCCCCTTGTATTTCTCCAGATCTTCATCGATCGACTGGGGTCGGTCAAGCAATCCTCGGACGGTTACAATTTAGACAAGGAGAAATCCACATTGCTGCAGCACACAGCGTGAAAGGGTGAGAGTTCGTTCCAAGGGATGCCATTGGCGGGAGATTATGGGCATGTCCAGCTCTTCCTTGAAACTGACCCATAAATAACCTCATAGTAGCGAAGATTTCTCGTTTGGAGGTAGTAAGCAATGGATTTTGAAGCAACAGCCATTCAAGGAGTTGTCATCCTGAAACCCAAGATGTATGAGGATGAACGCGGCTTCTTCATGGAAACGTTTCGGGCGGAATATTTCAATCCCCCTGGGATTACAGCCAAATTTGTACAGGATAATCACTCAGGTTCTGCGCAGGGTGTGCTGCGTGGTTTACACTACCAGATCCAGCGTCCTCAGGGTAAACTTGTGAGGGTGGTGAGCGGGGAGGTCTTCGATGTCGCTGTGGATTTACGGAAAAGTTGCGACACATTCGGGAAGTGGGTAGGTGCGACCTTAACGGCTGAAAACAAGCATCAACTATGGATACCGCCGGGCTTTGCCCATGGTTTCTACGTTCTTAGCGAATGGGCAGACCTCCTTTACAAAGTAACCGAGTACTACACACCGGAATGGGATCGTGTGCTGCGGTGGGACGATCCGGAGATCGGGATTGAGTGGCCTCTTTTCGGGGGGGCATCACCCCGGCTATCAACCAAGGATGCCCATGGGAACTCGCTGGCGAAAGCTGAACTCTTCGATTAGTCTCCTCACCCTAACTTGGTTCGGTGGGGAGGGGGGATAATGTCTCGGG
>JBARSI010000317.1:0-15983 GCA_049644665.1 Anaerolineales bacterium | reverse complement strand
GGAAGTGCAGGCTGCAGAGCACCGTAGCACCGTCTTCCTTGTTGATCTGATCAAGGTGTTGCATGATGGAGTGTGCCAGGACAGGATCGAGGCTGGCGACGGGTTCATCTGCTAAAATCATCTCCGGTTCCTGCACCATGGCGCGAGCAATGCCGACGCGCTGCTGTTGACCCCCGCTTAATTCGTCGGCACGCTTGTGAGCCTGGTTGGTAATACCCACGCGCTCCATTTGCTTGAAGGCCATGTCGATATCTTTTTTCGGGAATCGGTGAGCTAGACTCATAGAACTATTTACATAGCCTAACCGGCCAGCCAACACATTTGTGAGGACTTTCGAGCGAGTGACAAGATTGAAATGCTGAAAGACCATCCCAATCTTTCTGCGTATCCGCAGTAACTCGTCCTGGCTCGCTGCGGTGATATCAACTCCGTTCCATATAATTTGCCCTTCTGTCGGCTCTACCAAACGGTTGATGCATCTTAAAAGAGTTGATTTCCCCGAACCGCTCAAACCGATGATGGCCAGGAATTCTCCTTGCTCTACACTAAAACTGACATTATCCAACGCTAGTACATCGCCCTCATATATCTTTGTCAGGTTCATGACTTCTAACATGGGAATAGAACACCTGCCTTTCGGATTGTAAGAATTATCAATACAGGAGTGTTTTGGCTGCGAAAGAATTATTTTTCAATGATAGCGCTCGACCGTTTCATCATTCGTTTTGTAAATTATGGTTTTCTAGAGGTGTAAGAGTAACCCCTGCAATCAATTTTAAAGAGGCCGAAAAGTATAAAGTTGTCGTCCTGATAGAAATGGATTCCTCGGTTTCTTGGACACAGGATTGGAAAATACCGAATGCATCATATGCAGAAATTCTATAACCTGAGCTTGCCCGTTCCATTGATTTAGCCCCGGACAAAGAGATGTCCGGGGCTAAATTTCGGGCGTGTAAGAAGATTTACTCGCCGATGTTCTCCAGGGTGATTCCTTGGGCTTCCATCAGGATGCGGATGCCGTCAAAGTTCTCATCGAAGATTGGACCGGTACCGGTCCAGTCATAGAACTTCTCATTGCAGAGCGTTTCTGCGCAAGCTTCGGTCCCAACATACGCGGTGATAGCGTCATTGATGATCGCGCGCAGATCCATGGGGAAATCAGGTGAGTAGGACATCGTGTCGTTCGGGATCTCGCCCGAAAGTGCAAGGATCCGGACTTTCTGAACGACATCTGGTGCTTCTCCTGAAATGGCGGCTCGAGCGTCCAGGACGCGGTAGCCACCGCAGTACAATTTACCATCCTCATTTACGGCACATTCCTCCACGAGCTCATCCGGGACATCTGGAGACATATCCATTGTCCACGAGCCTTCTGGCAGCAGAGGTGCGCTGAAGTAGTTTGTTCCAACATCAGCTTCGCCGTTGTAGACTGCCTTCACAGTTTGCGGGTGACCGCCAGCTGCAAAAGTCTCACCAACTGTGATGCCCAGATCGTCAAAGATGGCCAGTGGGTAGAGGTAGCCGGATGTGGAACCAGCGTCCGGGTATGCCCATGTGGCGCCTTCTAAATCCTCAAGCGTCTGGAAATCACTATCGCGAGCAACAACGAATTGCGTCCAATAGACGTTCCAACCGTAGCGTTCAGAAGCCAGACCTGGCTCCACGCCGCAAAGTTGATTGGCGAGAGCATAACCCATGGCGGGGATGAAGCCGATCGTGTCGTCGGGTGAAGCGCACATCGCTTCGATTGTGGCTGCATATGAGGTTGGGATGCTGACCTCGAAGAACAAACCGGTGGCTTCGTTTAGTGCCTGCTCGATTAACTCGCCGCCGGCGATCATGAAGTCAATATCCACGGAGGGAACGAATAAAACTTTGATCGGGTATTCTTCGCTACCAAGTGCGGGGGGTGGTGGCGGGACTTCCGTCGGCTCCGGCGCCTTGGTGGGTTCTGGCGGAGGTGGGGCTTCGGTGGGCGCCTCTGTTGGGGTTGCGCAGGCTCCCAAAACCATCGCCGCCATCACGAGAATACTCAGTATGAGCAACATGCGGTTTTTACGCATCGTCTTTCTTTCCTCCTCAATTATTTGTAGAAAGCAAATCGTTTGTCATTCGGTTGTTCTCGCAGAGTAATTTATTGAGATTTGTTACACCTCCTCTTGGAATGTACTATTGCATTAATTAATTTACATGCCGATATTAGCGCGAAATATGACGACTGGCAAGCAATTGGGGTCTTGTATCTTTCATATGCGGCGTTTACAATGTTTCCTCTATGTCTACAACAACCTATCAAGAAGCCCTCGACTATCTCTATAGCCATATAGATTACAGTATTGAAAGAAGCTACCGCTATTCCGCGGATGTTTTTGAGCTGCAGCGGGTCCGCGATCTCCTCGAAGCGCTGGGGAACCCGCAGGCACGGATTAAGGCCTTCCATATCGCTGGTACAAAAGGTAAGGGATCCGTCTCTGCACTGATTGCATCGGTGCTGAAAGAGGCGGGCTATAGGACCGGTCTCTATACCTCACCGCATCTCACCGAGTTCAACGAGCGGATCATGATTAACGGAGAGCCAATTGCCGATATGGACCTCGTCGATTTAATTGAGATTGTTAAACCCAGCGTCGAGGCCATACCGGGATTGACGGTTTTTGAAATTCTCACGGCAATGGCTTTCACATACTTCGCCAAGCAGGGAGTCGAATACGCAGCTGTAGAAGTCGGGCTTGGGGGGAGGTTGGATGCAACGAACGTTCTCGCTCCAATCATCACTGTGATCACTTCGCTGTCTTATGACCACATGCATCTGCTTGGAGACAGCTTGTCGGATATTGCGCGCGAGAAGGCGGGCATCATCAAGCCCGGAATACCTGTGATTCTGGCTCCACAGCAGATCGAAGCGGAGAGCGTTGTTGAGAGTGTTGCCGAAGCGCAGGGATCACCATTGATCCGTGTCGGCCATGATTGGCTGTATTCACACGGCACCCATAATTTTGACGGTCAGACGCTTTACATCTGGTCGCGTGCAGAGCAGCCGCTTATGGACTCGTTCGTAGACTCTGCTGGCGGTGATGAGTGGACTCCACCCCGTTATCAAATACCTCTACTCGGCCATCATCAAGTTGTAAACGCCGCCGTCGCATATGCAGCGATCGTTGAAGCAAGAAACTCTGGACTCGATGTGAAAGAGGCTGACATTCAAGCTGGATTTCGAAATGTATCCTGGTTGGGACGATTTCAAATTCTCTCGCGGAAACCGATCGTCGTTGTCGATGCAGCACATAATCGAGAATCTGCACTCAAACTCAGGATTGCGCTTGACGACTATTTCCCCGGTCAACCGGTCACCATGATCTTCGGCGCTTCAGCCGACAAGGACATCGAGGGGATGCTGGCTGAATTAAGGCCACGGGTTTCCCGCTTTGCTGTGACGCAGGCGCATCATGCCCGGGCTGAGAATCCAGAAGTGCTTGCAGGGTTTGCGCATAGCCATGGTGTAAGAGTTGAAGAATTTGCGAGGGTTGAAAAAGCACTCCAATGGGCGATGGAAAATTCACGTCCAGGAGAAGTGATTCTCGTGACGGGAAGTATTTTTATCGTCGGGGAAGCGATCGGAACGATGAAGAAGATAGATATGGAGAGGGTTTTAACAGGCGTGAAAAGATAAAATGAATTCTTATTTTATTGATAAATGGCCTAATCTGCCTCCTGAGTTTGGCGGTGTGATCAGCCGCAGAACCGAAGAACTCTATGATATTTTAGATGCCGGCCTCGATGATGACGGTCTGTTCGAAGCCCTCGTTCTTCCCTTGAGAGATGTCGTTCTCTACCCCAAATTACTTACACCATTATTTGTGGTTCATGAACCATCATTGCTTGCTGTGGAAGAAGCCATTCGCGAGCAGGAGACCATGATCGGGATCGCACTTACCGATCCAGATATCGATAACCCTGGTCCACAGGATTTCTACACCGTAGGGACTGAAATTGCCGTCGGCAGGCTCATGCATTTACCCGATGGCTCTATCTCCATCATGGCGCAAGGGCGCCGCAGATTGGAAATTGTTGAGATCATTCGCGAGGGGAAGGCCCTACGCGCCCGCGCCCGACCAATTATCGAACACGTCTCGAAATCGAATGAAACAATGGCTTTAATGCGGGCGGTACTGACTCTTTTTGAAAAATGCGTTGAGCTAAATCGTTCTTTGCCTGAGGAAGTTTATCTCTACGCTGTTAATATTAAAGATCCAGGTTGGCTGGCGGACCTTACTGCTTCTGCGCTCAACCTCAGCTTGGAGGAGTGGCAGGCGATACTGGAGGTCTTCGACCCAGTCGGCCGATTGCAGCAGATCAGCATTCTCCTGGGGCGTGAGCTAGATGTTCTCGAGCTGGAAGATCAAATCCATTCCCATGTTCAAAACGAAGTAGACCGGTCTCAGCGTGAGATTTATCTGCGAGAGCAGATGAAAGCCATCCAATCCGCATTAGGGGAAGGGGACATGTGGGCGCAAGAGATTGATGAGCTTCGAGAGCGGATTGTCCATCTAAGCCTCCCCGAAGAAGTCGAAAAGAGAGCGTTAAAGGAAGTGCAGCGATTATCGCAGATGCCGCCGATGTCTCCCGAAGTGGGGATCATCCGCACGTATCTGGATTGGCTGATGGAACTTCCCTGGTCAGAATCAACTGTTGACAATTTGGACATCCGTCATGCGGCCGGCGTACTAGAAGATCAGCACTACGGTCTGAACAAGGCCAAGGATCGGATCCTGGAATATATTGCGGTACGGAGTCTAGCACCGAAAAAACACAAACAGCCGATACTTTGTTTTGTAGGGCCGCCGGGAACAGGTAAGACATCTCTTGGGAGATCGATAGCGGAGGCTCTGGGAAGGAAATTTATCCGTATCTCACTGGGTGGAATTCGCGATGAAGCGGAAATCCGCGGCCACCGCCGGACCTACATTGGTGCACTCCCCGGGAGGATTCTGCAAACAATGCGCCGGGCCGGGTCGGTGAATCCACTCTTCATGTTGGACGAGATCGATAAACTTGGTATCGACTACCGCGGTGATCCATCCTCAGCGCTGCTCGAGGTTCTTGATCCCGAACAGAATCACTCTTTCTCCGATCACTATCTGGAGATCCCTTATGATCTTTCGAAGGTGATGTTCATTACGACAGCAAATACCCTCGATCCGATACCGCCGGCGCTTTTAGATCGGCTTGAAGTAATTGAATTCCCGGGATATATCGAAGCAGAGAAACTGGCCATCGCCAAGAAGTATCTCGTCCCCCGACAAATCGAACAAACCGGGTTAACTCTGAAGGATTTATTGTTCACTAACCAAGCCCTGCAATCGATTGTTCGTGAATACACCTGGGAAGCCGGTGTCCGCAATATGGAGAGGGAGATCGGTAAAATATGCCGCCGGGTTGTTCGTCGTAAAGCTGAAGGGAAACAGGTTTACCGGCGGATCACCCCCAGCTTGCTGCCAAAACTACTTGGACCAGCGCAAGTGAATCCCATCGAGTTGGAGATAGAAGACCAGATTGGCGCCGCCATGGGATTGGCCTGGACGGAAAATGGGGGTGACATTCTTGTAGTGGAAGCGTTGCTCGTGGAAGGGAAGGGTGGACTGCAAGTAACCGGACATGTCGGGGAAATCATGCAGGAATCTGCTCAAGCCGCATACTCCTATATTAAATCTCAGGCGAGCGAGTTGAAGATCAATCCGGAGATTTTCGAGAAGACAGATGTCCACATCCATGTTCCTGAGGGTTCAATTCCAAAGGATGGACCCAGCGCCGGGATTACGATGGCGACGGCGATGGCGTCAGCCTTGACGAAGCGACCTGTGCGAAAAGAAGTGGGAATGAGCGGTGAGATCACACTCCGAGGCCGGGTGATACCCATCGGCGGAGTCAGAGAGAAAGTCCTTGCTGCTTACCGCCTAAAGTTGAAGACCGTGATCATCCCTATTAAGAATCAAAAAGACTTGGTTGAAATCCCGCGCCAGGCGAAGGAATCTCTCAACATTCAATTGGTAAGATCGATGGATGAAGTTCTCTCGATCGCGCTCTTGCCTGGTGTGAAGAAGGCGGTAAAAACAAGTAATAAGACTAGAAGGAAGGGAAAGCCACCAGAATCATCCCGCCCATCGGCTTCGGCATGACATCAAAATTTGATAAACACCATCTCCCCCTGAGCCAACGGTTGCATCATCACCATCCGCATAGGCAGTTGATGGTTCCGCGTCGATCTATCATCCAGGTGATCAAAGTCAGCCTGATGACTGTTGTTCTTGCCTCATGCACGCGAACAACGGTCCCTCTTCTTCCGATAGGCACAGCTGCTGGTGAAATACATCAGGTGAACCCTACACCGCTAGTATTTTCAACCTTCGAACCAAGCGGCATGTATGCGGTCGTTGGGATTCCAGAAGGGAAGGTTCTTCCTCTGCGTAATCCAGCGGGTATTTCAGGGAGCATTGTTAAAGAATTGGCGTATGATGCGAGAGGGATTACGGCAACGGGAAATGCGACCAATTTAGGAAGCTCCATCTGGATGGAGATCCAGGTACCTGATGGGTCCCGCGGATGGGTGAATTCCTTGAATATGACAGAGGATGTAAGTCCAGAACAATTCTGCCATGACGATCGCGCCGTCATGGTTCTGGATAAATCTTTACAATCGATCCAGAAACAAGACGGTGATCTATTATCGCAAATTGTAAATCCCCGCCGAGGTTTGGTAATCCGTCATGATTGGTGGAATCCTGAAGTCAGAGTGCCTGCAGATTTGGTGTCGGGTATCTTCGATGACCGCAGCGTGGTGGAGTGGGGTTTATTAAGCGGGGGTGAGTTCAAGATACAGGGATCTTTCAAAGATATAATCATACCTTTGCTTGAAGATACGGTATTAAATTCCCCCGTACCAATATGTGGAGAGCTGCCATCCGGCAGAACCTCACGCCCGGCTCTGTGGCCGACGGAATACACATCCTTCAATTACTTTGCGATCCACCGACCAGCTCCCGATGGCGGCAACAGCTTTGATTGGCGTACCTGGGCTTTTTTGTTTGAGTATGTCGATGGACAGCCATTCCTCACAACGATAATCCATTTTCATGGTGATATATAATTTCACTATCGTCTGAGAATTTATAAAGACCCGCTACACAAGGACAATCCATAGCTATTTAAGGAGCATCATTTGTCCGTGCCACGATCTTGATCTTCACTTGAGGTAATTCTTGCAAGTGAATTGTCGTGGTGTTGTGTGCCTATGCGTTTTCTAGAATATGATTGATGAGCTGAAGGAGCCGCTTTTCCCAACCCCCTTCGATTTCAGTTGAAAGCCATAGCCCGCGTTTGCTGCGGCGAATCCCCTCACCGAAGATGCCCACGTCAGGTACGGTCCTCTTTTCTGGAAGGTCAATAAGGATTTGACCGCTTTCGGTAATAATCCTATCGATTCCCGCATTCGTCGCTATGATTTTCACCTTCAATTGATAAAGCAAATTTAGAACTTCGTGGGGGGTGGGGCCAAAGCGGTCTTGCAGTTCAGCATCAATAGTCTCTAACTCATCTAGAGATCGGAGATCAGCAAGCCTCCGGTAAAGCTGCAACCGCAGATCTCGGTCAGCGATATAGTCGTCTGGGATCCCGGTAGGAAGCGGGATGTCGATGGATGTCGGCGGCAGCTCTGTAGTTTTACTAAACTCTTCAGGAAGATCCAGTTTATGACCCATCTCGCTCCGCATGCGTCTGACGGCCGAGGAGAGTAAGCGGGTATAGAGATGAAAACCTACGGAGGCGATGTAACCATGTTGGCGTGTGCCCAGGATGTCTCCGGCACCGCGCATCTCCAGGTCTCGCATGGCAATCGCATACCCTGCGCCTAGCTGACTGTGCTCGGCGATAATCTCAAGCCGTTGTAAGGCTTCCTCGGTTGCCCGCTGACCGGTAGAGCGGAAGAAGTAGGAGAAACCCTGGATCGCGGCTCGCCCGACGCGGCCGCGAAGCTGGTACAGCTGTGCTAAGCCGAATCTATCCGCTCGATCAACGATGAGGGTATTGGCATTGGGTATATCGAGGCCCGATTCGATGATCGATGTACTCACGAGAACATCAATCTCCCCGTGTGTGAATTGGTCCATCGTCTGTGATAGTTTTCTCTCTGGCATCTGACCATGGGCGATCGTGAAACGAGCTTCCGGCACGAGGCGTTCCAGCCGGCGCTGCATCGTAGCAATTGTCTGCACACGGTTATGGACAAAGAAGACCTGCCCTCCGCGGTCGAGCTCGCGGAGAATAGCAGACCGGACCAGATGGGGGTCGTACATCCCCACGTGGGTTCGCACGGGAAGCCGGTCCTCTGGTGGTGTGCTGATGGTGGAGATATCGCGTGCCCCGGTGAGTGCCATATAGAGCGTTCGCGGGATCGGTGTGGCTGTGAGTGTTAGAACATCCACTTCGGTCCGCATCCGCTTAAGGAATTCCTTATGCGTGACGCCAAATCGCTGCTCCTCGTCGATGATGAGAAGTCCCAGGTCTTTAAATTGGACATCGGGTTGAAGAAGACGATGGGTGCCGATAAGGATGTCGATCTTGCCCGAGCCAAGGCCCGTGATGATCTCAGTTGTCTCACTTCGGCTTCGGAAGCGGGATAACATTTCTACCTTGACGGGGAAGGCGGCGAGCCTGCGCTGGAAAGTATTGAAATGCTGCTGGGCCAGCACGGTCGTTGGGACGAGCATCGCTGTTTGTTTACCGTGCATCACGGCTTTGAACGCCGCACGCAGAGCGACCTCTGTTTTTCCATAGCCGACATCACCACAAATCAAGCGGTCCATCGGTTTGGATCTTTCCATGTCGCCCTTTATCGCTTCGAGCGCTTGTATTTGGTCTTCGGTCTCCTGGTGAGCGAAGGAAGCTTCCAATTCCTTTTGCCACGGTGTATCGGGGGAAAATGCTGTTCCCAGAACCGTTTGTCTTTCTGCATAGAGTGCGAGGAGGTCGCGGGCGACTTGCTCGACCGCTTCTTTCGCTTTGCCCTTCGAGCGAGTCCACTCAGAGGAGCCGAGGCGGGATAAGGATGGAGATGAGTTGTCTGCGCCCACAAAACGAGAGATACGATCAGCCTGGTGGACAGGGATGTAAAGCTGGTCGCCGTCGGCGTACTCGATGAGAAGGAACTCTCGTTGGATTTCATCTAACCGGCGTTCGACAAGCCCAATGAATCTCCCGATTCCGTAATCGATGTGCACAACATAGTTTCCATGCTGAAGATCAGCGAAAGACTCCTCGGGGGCAGATGGTCGTGCAAGCGAGCGCCGGCGCGGTCGAGGTCGCGACCAGCCAAATAGCTCGGCATCCGAAAGCAGGTGGAGGCGTTCGCCGTGTGCCAAGTCTTGTATCCAGCCGCCTGATATTGGTCCCTGTATAAAGATTACCTCGCCGGGGTGGAGTTCTCCTGGTACCTCATGTCTGACTTCAGCGGCGTTATCGAACTCGCTCCATAACTCGCAAAGCCGCTGCGCCTGCCGGCTGACGAGGACAACCGTTTCGTGATCCATACGTTTATCGCGCAGGTGCTTCAAGATAGAATCGAGTTGACCGCCGAAGCGCGGTCCTGGAGTGAAGGAATTAGCAAGCGGGATCGCATGCAAGTCTGCAATCCCGGTGCTCATTCCCAGATCCAGCGTGATGTGATCCTCGAGACTCTCTTCGAGGTCCGAAAGGGTTAGATAAGGAAGATGGAAATCTGAAGAAATCCGCCCTTCCTCAACCGCTTCCTCAAACATCTTAATGGCCTGCTGTTCGACATCCGCCACTGCATTCGTGAAAGCTGCCTTATCGTCGAATACAACCACGGCATCTTTGGGGAGAAAGTTAGACACGCCGGATGGGCGTGAATTCATCAGCGGCAGAAACAGCTCCAGTGAATCTGATAAAAATGGGTCACCTTCGCTCCCAACACCAGGCAATTGTTTCAACCAGGCGTTGTCGAAATCGCGTGGCAGGCCCTCGCGCGCCGGCGTGACCCGGATCCAGGTTGTTTCCTTGATCGTTCGCTGCGAGGCTGGGTCGAAGCAGCGGAGAGATTCCACGTCATCTCCGAAAAAGTCGAGGCGGATGGGGAACTCTTCGGCCGGGGGCCACAGGTCCAGAATACCGCCGCGACGGCTGAACTGACCGCGCTCGGTCACGAGATTACTTTGCGCATAGCCACAATTAACAAGCAGGGTTAGGAGTTGATCGAAGCGGAAAACCGCTCCTTGTTTTATATATCGTGAATTTGCGAGGAATGTACGTTTGGAGAGCGTGCGGGTCATCACGGCTCTGGGCGAGGCCAGAAGCATGAGACTCTGGCTTGAGGTTTTTTCTTGTGGGCTGCCGGGTCCTTCACGGTAAGTCAGGGCAGCAAGTGCAGCAGTACGCTCATTTCTAACGGATTCGCTCCATGGTGTCAGTTCATAAAAAAGGGGATTCGGATTCGGAAAATGGTGAAGTTCTACGTTGGGTGCCCAGCTCGGCATCTCTTCGCGAAGTGTGAGCAGGCGCTGCAATCGGGGAACAATATAAAGAACAGGCTGCTGCAGATCTGCGGATAACGCACTAACCAACATCGGTCGAACTGCTATTGGAATCTCCAGGGCTTCGTCAGGGGATGACTTTTCCCGAAGCAGATCCAGGAGTTGTTGGTATGTCGATTGCCCCCGTAAAGGAGCTAACAGGGCAGAGAGGTTCATTTATCCGCGGGCTTTGGGTTGCAGGAATTCATCGCCGCGTCGATTCCATCAAAGAGCAGTGAATAAATGCAGTCCGCGCTTCGCTGGAGGGTCATATCCAAAAAGTCGGCATCCTCGGCGAGGAAATCTTGAAGCACGAAAGCAGCTGGATCCATTTTCCCTGATGGTCGACCGATGCCGAGGCGCATGCGCGGGATACGATTCGACTGCATGGCTTCGATAATGGAAGCCATGCCTTTGTGCCCGCCGGAGCCGCCTTCGGGGCGGATGCGAACAGTCCCGAGCGGCAGGTCGAGATCGTCGTAGATCACGATTAGGTTTGAAGGCGGGATGCGATAATAGCTGGCGAGTGAAGCGACCGACCGTCCCACAAGGTTCATGAAGGTTTGAGGTTTCGTCAAGTAGATCTTCTCTCCATCTACTCTACCGTCAGCGATCAGCGCTTCAGATTGCATGCGAGAAATTGTAAGATTCCATCTGCGCGCAAGATAGTCAATCAGCATAAAGCCGATATTATGCCGGTTCCGCCGGTATTCTCGGCCTGGATTTCCCAACCCGGCAAGGAGGTATGGTCCTTGATGTTCTGACATCTTTCTACCTGCGTTTCTTGCGATTAGCGCTGCGGAGCATCTGCCGCATATGGAGAATAGCCCATCGCTCCTGGGATCTCCGGCGGATGAAGATGTAGATTCCGAGTAAAAGCAATATCAACAGACCGGCGATCAACCCTCCTGTGAAAGTTCGTAAAACTGTCGATCTGTCTGCTGATCCTGCCAATGGCAGCGGAGTGGGGCGCGGGGTCCGCGTAGGCAGCGTAATCGTTGGCGTTGCCTCTATCCGATAAGGTTGAGGTGTGGCCGTCTCAATCGGCGTGCTGTTGCGAATGCGGAGACCTTCTACGAATGACTCGAGCATGATGCCATTACTGAGATGCACGCGCAATCGCAGTGTGTAGAAGCCGTCAGTGATCCCGGTAGTATCCCAGAGCCCCAATCTTCCATCCGCGATCGACGTGTGAACGGCATCACCGATTTGGAACCAGGTCCCTGTTGGGTCTTGTGAATGGGCGAAGGCGAGATCATAGGAAACGAAGGATGGGTGAGAGGCTGAGCCCTCGATGGTTACCACTCCATCGATAGCTTCCCCGCCGAAGGGCTCACGAATGTCCGCATACCCTGGCGCCTGAGCTGCCGCCTGGTTGACAACGCTCACAGCACCGAGCAGTGCGAAGCAGACTATATTGAGCAGCCGGATTGCCTTCGAAAACTCCATTTCTCCACCTGGAGGAGACCAATCTGCGAGTCTATCATGCTGCCTGTTTCGGGTCAAACAGACAGGATTCTTTTAACCCCCCGCTCGTTTACAAGAGCGTCGATCTGGTGCTTGGTGTATTTTGGGTAGACCCGTTGGCATTAAACCTCCCGCAGGATTGAAAAACCTGCGGGGGTGTGGAACCTGCGGGAGGTGTGGAACCTGTGGAGATGAATCATTTTCAAAGTCGTCCTACAAGTACTGAACGAATATAAAACGTTGACGGAACAATTATGAATCGGGTAAAATCGGTTTCGCCTCGTCGAGGATGTTCACCGCGGTGATTAGGTGGAATCCCGTTTTTTTAGCTTAGGCAAAGGTGGAATGATGACAGCAGACGAATATTCAGGAAACGATGAAATCCAGGCTGACGTCATCCATCTCGACGGCGGCATGATCCAGAATGTCGAAGCCGATACAGTTCGCATTAAACAAGGCGGCGCCAATCAGGTGATCGCCAGGAATGTCGAATTGCATAAGGGGGGGGCGCTGACAATTCAAGGAGATGTCGTTACCTTGAATCAAGGGGCAGCATTGGTTGCGCGCGCTGCCGAGATCAAGAGCGAAGAGAGCACAGTGGGTGCCGTTCTTGCGGAGCATGGAGTTCTGCAAAACTCAAGAATTGGCATCACCGTAGCACAAAAAGCAGAGCTAAATAACAGCTCTTCGATCATCCTGCTGGCCCAGGAAGTCGACGGCAATGTTGAGACTGTACTCGACACCCGCGGTGCGCTTCTAGCGGGTCTTATTGCAGGTATCGCTATTGGTCTTGTAATATTGGTTGGCAATCTGCTGCGACGAGATTAATCGAATTCCTTATTGAGCCGGTCCACCAGATGGAGCGAAGGTAACCCGGGAGGGTGAGAGGCGTTCCGGAGGGAAAAAAATGGAAGCTGTAACATTAAACGCAAAAGTAAGAAAAACGACCAGAAAGCGGGTGAAAAACTTGCGCAAGCAGGGTCTTCTGCCAGCCGTAATGTACGGCGCGGGTGTTGAACCTCTGCCAATTGAATTAGACGAAAAAGAGGCATCTCGTGTGCTCGAGCACGTAAGTGGATCTACGCTTCTCGATCTGAAGGTAGGCAAAGATACGCACAAGGTTTTGGTGCGCGAGTTCCAGCGCGATGTGATCCGTCGAAACATCTTGCACATTGATTTCTTGGTGGTAGCCATGGATGTTACCATTCGCGCGGTTGTTCCCGTTATGTTGGTCGGGGAATCACCGGCAGTGGAAGAATTTGGCGGCATTGTCGTATCCGGGCTCACTGAAATCGAGGTGGAAGCCCTGCCGGCAGATTTGCCGGAACAGCTGTACGTGGATATCGAGGCGCTCGTCACCATGAACGATGTGATTACTGCAGGGGATCTTGTCTTGGGGGAGAGGGTGGCTTTGGTCACCGATCCCGACGAGACGATCGCCAATATTATCGCCCAGATGGCTGAGGAAGTCGTTGAAGAGGTTGAAGTAGAAGAGCTGGAAGAAGGTGTCGAACCCGAAATGGTCGATGCAGACGACGACGAAGAAGAAGAATCCCCCAAAAGGGAGTGGGTATAAGGCTATTTCCGAATAACTGGACCGGATATTCAAGGAGCATGGCATTTTTGCCATGCTCCTTTACTTAAATTTACGACCATTGATCAATAAAATCCCGCAGGTTTTGAACCTATGGGAGGGCTGAGCAAAAGGAATTATCCTCTGTTTAATTTCGAGGCGTAAAGTGATGGGGCAATCTCCTCCTCCAGATGTGGGAGCCGCGTTTGAGTCAAGCCCTGAGTCGTTCAACCGAAGGATATTGAGCCATCACCCAGATTATAACGGGATATGAAATGGTTCCAGTAATCACAAGTTTCAACAACTGAAGGAAAAGGCGAGTATGTCAATTTTCCATCGATATTAGAGGAGAACCTGAAGTATTTATTCTGGAGCGATTATTTTACTTGAGACGATCCAATAATTGGAGCAGATCCCTGGTGATCCTCGCTGTCGCTCCCCAGATTATCTCCCCGCGGTATGGTTTGAAAGCAAAAAGCGGAAAGTGTGGACTGGATTCCGGACCTTCCACGAAATGGGTTTCAATGTGGGCAGGATCTGATAACCAATCTAGGGGAACACCAAAAACACTTGCGACTTCCATCGGATTTATCGTCAGCTCATAAGGCCAGGGAATCACCCCGACAATTGGAACGATTTGAAACTGAGTGGTGGTTAGCAATGAATCGAGTCTGCCCAGGATTTCGACATCCACAGGGTCGATGCCGATTTCCTCCTGTGTTTCTCGTAGAGCAGCACTCTCAGAGTCTTCATCGTCGAGCTCAATAACACCGCCCGGAAATGAAACCTGACCACGATGTTCCTCGACTTTATCAGTACGTTTTGTGAACAACGCATGCCAGGAGTCATCGTGAAAATACAGAGGGATCAGGACAGCAGCCAGGCGAGCATCCCATTCAGTGCGGATACCGGGTTCTTGGGAGAGTAGAATCTGCTGAAGGCGTTTCGTGAAATCATCCATAGGTTGGAACTTTGACTCGCTGGATCACGCTTGCACAACAATCACACTAAACACTGCCATCCTCATCACGCTCGATCTTATCTAGGATGACACTTCCACCTCACTGAAGACATTATGCGGGCAGCTTTGATCTTCTCATCTCCTGTGAGATCTGGAGATCTAATTATTCGTAGGTATTCCGGATCCGTCATGAATAACATCCTAATAACCCAGCCTCGTGCGCAAATCCTTTCTTGTCAAGCTCGGTTTGGATTCTCGAATCGACGACGATCAATCTTTGAAACCGGAGCTGCAGCTCCTTAATATTCAATCCTTTATTGAGAACGTTTCCAGAGTGTAAAAAACGCATAAACAAGCCTACTAAGTATGCATCCGCCGGGCGAAAATTAGATATCCGGTGTGAGCGATCATGCGGTCCGTGGGGCGCAGACGTTCAGCAACGGGTTTATAGAAACGCAGCAAGATTTCGGCTACATCGACCGAATCGAAATTCTCTTTCTCAATATTGCTCAGAAAGGCTGCAACCTGGTTGGTTGTCGGCACGATCGTCCCCAACACACCTCCATTAGCCAGAACATCATAGATTTGAGAGAGATACAATTCCGGCTTTGGAAGATCGAGGAAGACTGCATCGAGGTCCTTTTCGTCGATCCCCTCGGCGATATCCTGCAGGAAGAAATCCACACGATCCGCTAGATCGACACGCTCGAGGTTTTGCTTGGAAAGCTCCTGCATATCCTTCCGGCGTTCGTACGAAATAACTTTCCCGTGATCTCCCACCATCCAGGCAAATGCGGTGGTCAGGGCGCCAGAGCCTGTACCTGCTTCGAGGACACGCGTTCCTGGTCCAATGGATAATCGCAGGAGGATATAACCGATATCTTTAGGGAATATGATCTGCGAGCTTCGGCGCGTGTTGCGGAGCAGATCATGCAGGGTTGGGGGGATGAACAAAAAGGAAGCTCCCAGATGCGTTTCGACAACCCGCCCCCACGGTGAGCCAATAAGATCGTTGTGGTGGATAGAGCCCTTGTGAGTCTGGTATTCACGATTGGCTTCAAGCTTGAAGATGGTTTGTTTATTATTTGGCAATTGAAGCATGGCTAGATCGCCAACCTCTGCGATACGCATGGCTGCAACCTCCTGGTTAAGTTGTACCTATTCTAACGGCTAATATTGCCTTCATAATTATTCCGTCCGCTAGTCACTCGGGCTTCGATCCGATGACGCGCAGCACACGCGCTCGCTCTTGTTCCACGATTTCAAATCGTGGGTTGAAGCCCGCCTCTTGGATTGGAATTTTCCACTCATCTCGCGGCTCTCCTGCCTGACCTGTAAACCGGTAAAGCCAGGCCGCAATACGGTCGCCAAGCGAATCTCCCGTGATCTGAACGAGACCTAC
>JBARSI010000316.1:0-7273 GCA_049644665.1 Anaerolineales bacterium | reverse complement strand
CCCGCAGGGTTTTCCCATCAAGTGTAGTGTGGGGGGATAAAACAACCTCGAAGAGCCCAACCTGGTCAGATTGAAGCGTCTTCAAATCCGGTAATTCCTCTCTCATAACATCCAGGCACAGTAGACCATCCAATACTTTCAAATCTTCTGGCCAGACTTCAACGAGCAGTTGGTCTCCATCTTGGATAATATAATTGACATCTGGCGTGAGGTCAGTGTGATCTTCGTGGTGTATACCCAGAACGCAGATACCAAATGCGTCCGCCAGCCGGCTCTCGGCAAGTGTTTTCCCGGATAGACTCGATCCCTCCGGGACACGCATAATCCGAATGCGCTCGAAGAGTTCATAAAGCTCATTGACCTCGTCAACATCTATGTAACGAAAGCTCGACCATTCGGGCAAGTTGTGAATCTTTTCCAGCTGTTCGTTCGATCCCTGGATTAATAAGGCATCCCCCTCGAACAGGATCTTCCCCTGCAGGTTTGTACGCTGGGTGGATCCGTCGTGCATGATCGCCAGGACGTTCACCCCGAAACGTTTTCGGAACCCGCTCTCAAAGAGCTTTTGTCCGATCAAGTTTGGGTCAGAGGCAAGAGTAACTTCACATAGGGAAGTTTCAGTGGATGAGAGGTGACCTACGTCGAGTGAGTCATAGGAAACGTCGAGGAATTTTTGGCGCTGGAAGGTAATGACGCTTTCAAAGCGACCCTCAACTAGTAAACGATCTCCATCTTGAAGGATGGTTCCAGCCATTGGGGAGAGTACCGATTCTGTTTCACGCAAGATCGCGATCACGTGGAGACCCAACGCTGCACCTATACGGCTCTCGACAAGGGACTTGCCTGAGAGGGGTGAACCAGCTGGCAAACCCAGAAGAAAGAGCCTGTGCTCAACGTCATAAACGTCCTCAAGCAGCTCCTGAGGGGTTTGGGTAAGCGCTTTGTGAATATTCCGATGGGGAAGGAGATGCCGGCCAACGAGACTCATGAAAAGAACGCCGGCGAAGAGCAGGATTAAACCGACGGGTGTGAAGTCGAAGATATCGAATCCAGGCAATCCTGCGTCGGAGAGAATTTCATTAACTAAGATGTTTGGCGGAGTTCCTATGAGCGTGGTCAGGCCACCAAGCAAAGAGCCGTATGCCAAGGGAATGAGCAATCGAGAAGGGGCACGTTTTGTGCGGCGTGAGATATCCATTACAACGGGGAGCATTAAGGCAGCCACTCCCACGTTATTCAAGAATGCGGACATCAAGCCGGCGCTGAGCATGATCGCGGCAATTAAGCGCGCTTCTCCGTTACCCGCCACGCGTAATACCTGTCGTCCGATTCGATTGGCGATCCCGCTGCGAGCAAGAGCACCGCTCATGATGAAGACAGCCCAGACCGTAATGACAGCCGGGCTGCTAAAGCCGGAGAACGCTTCTGTTGGTGTGACAAGACCGACCAAAGCGAGTGTTCCTAAGACCATCAACGCAATGACATCGACGCGGATGCGCTCGCTGAGAAGCAGGAGCAATGCACCGCCTACGATGACCAATACCTGAGTGATTTCTGGAGTCAATGGTTCTCCGATTGTTTCAACGAATGCTCGTGCAGATTCATGTGACCTAGACTAGTACACAGTTGCGCTCTTGCCAAGTGGAGAAAACGGTTGTGATTTGTGGATATTTCTTCTGGTGGCTAAATCCCGTTAGGAGAAACGCCAAACACCCTCTCCGCTTTGAATACCAGCATACGCTCTGTCCTCGCGGGCGAGACCCCATTCTCACCGATAAACTGCTCCGCAGTATCGACAAAGCCACCGCTGTTGGCAGAAAGCACTTGTCGTCCTCGCGGAATTCACTGCTATCATCGATGGAGGCTTACGGGCGGAGGCTGCGAACAACTGTGATCAGGAGATCGGTCACCTGGTCGATGTCAATACTCCCATCGACTTCATGCAGGAGATCAGCAGCTTCATAGTACTTGATGAGTGGGGCGGTTTGTTTGTGATAAACCTCAACGCGTGCTTTTATCGTCTCAGGTTGATCATCATCACGCTGGTATAGTTCTCCCCCACACAAATCACATGTCTGCATTTTGCGTGGTGGACTGAGATGGATGTGATAAGGTGCCTGGCAGTTTCGGCAGGTGCGTCTGCCCGATAAACGTTCGATAAGGACATCGTCCGGCACGGAAATAAATAACACCCCCGTGAGTTGCTGCCCGAGCTCTTGGAGGATTGAATTTAGAGCTTCCGCCTGTGCGATCGTTCGCGGGAATCCATCCAGGATCGCACCCTCACTGCAATCCGGTCTTGCGAGCCGTTCTTTGACCATGGCAATTGTGACATCATCGGGTACAAGTTGGCCAATATCTATGTAGCTCCGCGCCAATTTGCCCAGGTCCGTCTCCTGTTTCAGGTGGTTGCGGAATAAATCACCACTGGAAACATGCGGTAGATTCAACTCCTTGCATAATCGTTCCGCCTGCGTACCCTTGCCGGATCCTGGTGGGCCTAGAAGGATTAGGTACATCGTATCTCCTTGGTGGGGAGAGGGACGAATCGCCAAAAGTCGTCCTCAGCGTGCTGGAAAGAAAAGATGTCAGCAAGGTTTTGCTTACTCATAATTATCTACAGACACCAATTGTCCGAACGAATTAACGTTAAGAATCCAGGATGTGCCCGGCTGAAATTGAGTGAACTCGACCGGATCATACGTGGTGTATGTGAACGTATCATCATCTGTGGTGAGTGTTATTTCATAACGTTCTTCGCCGTCCCCTAACCGCTGACCGTCCGCGAGCTGAGCTTCAGGCCAAATTGGGTCGAGGTCTGTGCCAGTCAGTGTGATCGAATCGACGACTCCCCAATCGATACTCGTGAAGGTACACCAATCGCTATAAATTTCATACTCACAGTCCTGCACGACTTCTCCGAAGCCGGTTCCTGAATCTATGGTATAGGGCGTCCCGCAAACCTCGATTGAATCGGATACGGGTTCAGCGACCGTTTCACGGAGCGTGTCTGTGCAAGAGCCAATTTCGGCATCAGCGGGGATCTCATCCATCCACCCCTCATCCTCAATATCGATAAGGGCTTCGATGGGGATAGAACGCATCCAGGATACATCTTTCACAGTTCCGATGTGTTCTTCCGTCCGCTGGGATAGAAATATCCACACGATGATAGCGATGAGGAGTGCGCCAACACCAATGGCGATGCCGACGGGGGTACGCTTTTTCGGAACCTGGATCTCCTTGGATGCCGGTTTCGGCTTCGCCAGGCTGTCACCGCAACCTGCGCAAATGTGAGCATTGGCTGGGTTGAGCGTTCCGCAGGAGGGGCATTCGATTTCGAGCTGTTTGTCTTTTCGATAAGCCCCAAGTACATCGCCGCCCGCGCGAGCTTCGCCGCTTTCCAGGCTCCCTCCACAGGCGCTGCAAAATGATGCATCACCGGGATTTCTTGCGCGGCAGTATGGGCAGTGGATGTCGGGCCCTGCTTTCGCACGGGCGATCTCTGCTTCGTCCGTCAGCAATACTTCCTGTGCAGCTTGGTGAAACTCGACGTCTTGTGGCTGCGGCGCACCGCAGCCGTTGCAGAATTTTCGTGGTCCGTGGTTTTCGCTCTCACAATGTGGGCAAGTCCATGCGAGTTTTACGTAGCCAATCGTTTTTCTCGCCATACCAATCCTCCAAACGTCCATTCAAATTATTTTATTAATAGCAGTAGAATACCGCTCATTCAAAAATTCTGCCATATTGATTCAGGCTTGGGAAGGTGAAGGTGGAGCATTTTGACAACGTGGAAATCCCGATCTTGTTTCCTGAGAGCTCAACCCCCGGGGTGGTTAGTGATCAGCCCCTCCTGGGATGGACGTTTCTGCGCTCTGGCAAGCCACTTGCATCACCTGTGTGCGGATTTAATCCCTTATGCTTCATACCGCTATCTTGTGCTTGCTGCCCGAGCAGCAGAGTACTAGTATTGATGCGTTGAGGAATTAGGATTGCGGATGGGTCAACTTCTATGAACCGAATAATCCGGCGAATCACTCGCCTTTCCCTTCGTTTCGCCATACTTATCGTGCTTGGCATCGCAGCATTTGGATCTGCTCCTGTTCTGCTAACGCTGGGATCGTATTGCTACTTCCAGGTAACGGATGAGATGCTGCCGGGGATCGTGATCGGCGGAGTTTCAGTTGGAGGGCTTCAGCCGGCTGAAGCAGTCCGGGTCCTCCATAAAACGTGGAATGAAGATTTCCACCTGCAAGCGGTAGATATAACCAGACCGTCGCATTCATGGGAAGTTGCACCTTCAGAGCTCGGGCTTAGTGTCGCTGCGTCTACGTCCGTCGCCAGTGCACATTCTCTTGGTCGCTCCGGAAATCTTTTGGAAGGTGTTAGAACCATGTTGGATGTTCTCAAGCATGGGGCTGAGATTGATCCGGTGGTCGAACTGGATCTTGTTTTAGCGAAGAACAGCCTCGAGCGTTGGGCGGAGCAGGTTGAAGTCGCTCCGCGTGATGCGAACTTGAATTTGGATGAGGACCGCTTAGTGCAAATAGAGAGCATGCCCGGGAGAATGCTTGATGTTGCGGCCAGCTTGCACATGCTCGCTGAAGAGCCTGAGTCGATTCTGCTTGACCATCAAATAATCCCTTTCGTCATGCTGGAGATACCCGTGAAGCGCCTGGATGTCTCGAGCCAAGCAGATGCGGTGCAGGATTTGCTTGATTCAAGCCCCACACTTCGTGCCTATGATCCCGTCACGGATGAGATCTTTGTCTGGTCTCCGGAACCGATCTTAATCGCCTCTTGGATCAATATCGAAGCCGAAGGAGACCAACTTAAGGTCTCTCTACAAGATGACCAAATAAATGCGTATGTTACGGAAATCGTCGAGTCGTTAGGAGATGAGCGCGGGCTAGGTGCCGATGTTGTAGAAGAAACACTGCGGTCCGGTTTACTCGGGGAAAAGACGGAAACTCTCATCATCGAATATTTGCCCGGCACTCATGTCGTGGAGCCTGATGACAATCTGGTCTCGATAAGCTTTAAAGTTGGTATGCCCTATTGGAAGCTGCAAGAGTTCAATCCAGGCCTCGCTATGTATGGTCTGGTTCCTGGAGCGACCATAATCGTACCGCCCAAGGATGACATGCTCACCTTACCGGTTATCCCGGAGAAGAGGATCGTGATCAGCATCCTTCAGCAGCGGATGATGGTCTACGAGTCGGGTGAGCTCCTTCATGAACTTGTCATTAGTACAGGGATTCCCAGTTCGCCGACATTGCCAGGGATCTTTCAAATCAGTTCACACGAAGAGAATGCCTATGCATCGATCTGGGATCTTTACATGCCCCATTTTTTGGGCATCTACGATGCGGTTCCGGGATTGACCAATGGCATCCATGGTTTACCGCTGCTCTCGGGCGGACGCAGGCTCTGGGCGGATGTGCTCGGGCAGCCGGCATCTTACGGGTGTATTATTCTCAACCTGCAAGCAGCGGAGGAACTCTATTATTGGGCTGAGGATGGGGTCGTTGTGGAGATTCGAGCTTAAGGCGGAGTGTTGATTATGGATGAGAGGCTGTCCAAGAAGTTACATTGGACAGCCTCTTTGTTCTCGCAGTCGGGGCGGCCGGATTTGAACCGGCGACCTCACGGACCCGAACCGAGCGCGCTACCGGGCTGCGCTACGCCCCGATGGATTGTGAGTATACCGTCATTAAACTTTGGGGTCAACGCGGAGTGGGTTCTTCATTAGTTTTTAGGAGGTTCTGAGATGTCTGGGTGCATATATAAATAAAAAAATCGCCCCAGGAAACCCTGGGGTGTGTTGGTCAAGAAGGAAGGCGGATAAGGGAAATGTAGGATCGGCTGATCGTAATACAACATTCAGCTTGGTATTTGGCGGTAACAGTCCTGCTTCTGGGATTCATCCGATACGCAGCACGCCATCCACATCCAGGCGGTTGGATGTGAAGGTGACTGCTGGAGGACCCAGGTGAGCGCATCTTTTCCGACTTGGATTTCTCCGCGTGAGATCGCCTCGGTGGCGAACTCCATTGCCTCTTCAATTGTTGTAAGTGATTGCGGTGCCATTCAACTCTCCTGCCTTTTGTAACCGTGAATCATTTGATCAGTTTGGTCGTCCATTATTGATAACGTAAATCTATAGAAAATATTACACCTCATCGCCTTACAGCGGCCTTACAGCAATCCATGGCAAAGAAACTGTAAGCTTGGTCGCACGGCGGGAATCAACAGGCAGGGCATTCTCCAGGGTCGGGCAACATGCCTCAGGTTTTCTACTATTCGTTATTAGAAGGGAGTGTAGGAATACGTCGTGAAGGGGAGAATCTAGCCGCCGCGAAAGACGCTCGCGGCCTTCAGGGCTTTTTCCTGATTGGCGGGAACCATGAAGCAGAATAGGCTTCCGGTTCCCTCCTTACTTTCGCACCAGATTTGACCGTTGTGCATCTCGACCATTGCCTTAGCGATAGATAGTCCCAAGCCCATGCCGCCATGTCTTCGGGTTAAATGAGATTCGACCTGATAGAAACGATCGAAAACACGCTCGACCTCATTCTCAGGAATGCCAATTCCAGTGTCGACAACATAAATTTTTATCATCTCGTCGTCGCCCTCGGCTTTTATCCCTATCTGTCCGCCGGCATCGGTGTAGTTGAGCGCGTTATCGACCAGGTTCGAGAGTGCAACCCCGATTTTCTCCTGGTCGCCGTCCATGATCAGCGCGTTTTCTTCGGGGATGTCGAATCCGATTTCGATCTGCTTCTCTAAAGCAGAATCGCGGAATCGGTTAAAGGTCTCCTCGACCAATCGGTTGACCGAGAACGGTTTTCTGCGAACCCGGGATTGTCCCTGCTCATTGTGAGCGATGGCAGACATATCTTCTATGATTGCCTTGAGCCGCATCGCACTGCGGATGATGACTTCCATCTGCTCCTGCTGGTCAGGGGGGATGTATTCCTGTAAGAATGTCGCGTGTCCGAGGATCAACCCCAGAGGAGTTCGAAGTTCATGAGAGGCAATGGCGATGAAATCGGACTTCATCCGGTCGAGCCGCTTCAATTCTTCATTCGTTTTCTGGATGCTGGCGAGCAAGCGCACGTTTTCAATTGCGATTGCGGCTTGGCCTGCAAGCGTCTCTAGTACCTCCAGGTCGTCTTCGGTATAATCAGCGTTGTCTAATTTGTTTACCGCTTCCAACACACCGATCGTTTCGGTTTTCACCGAGAGCGGTACACCAAGAATGGATTGGGTC
>JBARSI010000315.1:0-7671 GCA_049644665.1 Anaerolineales bacterium | reverse complement strand
ATCTAGCCACCATCGATCACGTCGATGAACTGCTCGCAGAGATCGAGAAGGAACTCTATCGGCTCAGTACTTCAGAGCCCTGGGCCGATCAGGTGCCCTTTCTGCTCCAGCTCCCCGGTTTTGGTCTGATTGTCTCCTTGACGGTTCTTGCTGCCATCGGCGACATCTCTCGCTTCTCACGCCCTAAGAAGCTCGTGGGCTACGCCGGCCTAGGCGCTTCTATCCATGATAGTGGGATGAAGCATCGCACCGGTCGCATCACCAAGCAAGGCCGCAAAGAGCTGCGCTGGATCCTGGTGGAAGCCGCCTGGCGCGCCGCTGACACTCACCCCTACTGGAAAGATCAATACGAGCGATTGGAACGACGCATCGGCTCCAAAAAAGCAGCGGTCGCCATCGCTCGTAAGCTGCTCGTGGCCGTCTGGTACATCCTGACCGAGCGCACTGCAGATCGCCATGCTGATCCAGACAAAGTCGCTTTCAAATACATCATGTGGTCCTGGAAGCTTGACGATGCGAAGCGGAACGGAATGAGCACCCGGCAATGGGCTCGTTACCACTTGATGCGGTTGCAGCTCGGAGAGGATTTGACGCACATCATGCGCGGTGGAAATCGCTACCCAATCGCGCCTGATGAGGAGATCAAGGCATTGCTGCCAGAGCTTCAAGCGGCGGACTGATCAAAGTCCATCCACAACTTAAGAAGATCTTACATCCCTCCGCCAAAACACAAGCCCGGCGGTGGGCCGGGCGAATGCTGCTATTCCCAATATTCGCGATGTAACTCAGATTGGGGCTTGACTCTCCAACTCATCGGTAGGCAGCCAGCTATTAGCTACCGCCAATACCATTGAAGGCAAGGAAAACTCCAAACACTATGACGATCAACCCAAGGACTATGTAGAAAACTCTCGCTCCTACGGGTCGGATACTTCTCACCAATGCCCTGGCTCGACATGTATTCATGAACCAATTCCAATTGAACAAACCTCCGGCAAAACTAAACAATCCGACAGCTATGAGAATAAGACCTACAGGATTCATTTATCTATCATCTTTAATTTCGTGGCTGCCTAACGGCCTCGAGCTAAGCTACCCGGCGGAAGCGGTCAATGCTCCTCGGACTCTACGCGAAGCCTGCGGGCATGACAAGCGTCCCCGAAGCCCCAGCCCGCCGGGTCAGCTTCAGCGAGTTGTTGGGCAGCACACAGGCGGACCTCGGGCTCAGCGTCCCCTCGGTGTCTTCGGAATGATGAATGGCACCTCTCGCTTGTATGCCAGGTAGTCCTCCCCAAATCTCTCGGCAAGCTCCTTCTCTTCCACTCGCTTGAGGTAGAGAACGAGGAGCGCGGCGAGGATAAGCACGAATGCGACACCTGTGACCGTTGCCGCAGCTATGCTCATGCCTAAGTACGCTAGGACTGTCCCGAGTGTCATCGGGTTTCGACAGTACCCGAATGGTCCAGTCGTGAGAAGCCCTTGGGTTGGCATCATTGGCAGGGGTGTGCCTCGGCCCCGCGTGAATTGCACTTCTATGGACCAGAGTGCGAAGAAGAACCCAACTGCACTGAGGATGCTCCCGATTGTGAGGGACGCTACCCCGGGCTTGGGGCTTTCCGTAAGTAGCCGCTGATCCAGTGAGGGACAGATCACGAGAAACAAGTATGGCAAGAGGACGAGGAACAGAGCGCCCGCGGGGACTAAGGCGATGATGCGCGCGACGGGGCTGTGCTCTGTCTGGGCCCATTTCGAGAATCGAGACATGGAACCTCTTACCTCCTTAGTCCTACGTCGAGTCACGAGCTCAATGCGGGGCGGTGATGTGCTGCCCAACGGAAAAGCTCACCCGCCGTCCGGTGCACGCTTTGTTAGGCGCATAAAGCTAGAACTCGATTTTCTATACTGAACATTCTCTACGGTTTCTGAATTATGGGCCAACGGGTTGTGTAGAGGCGTGTCCAAAGTATCATCAGGAATGTTGGGATGATACCAAAGGTAAACACGACCCCATAAATCGCCACTCCTTGGATTGAAGCGTTAGATTGAATATAGGCGCTGGTAGCAGAGACGAAGAGATTTCCCAGGTAATGCACCATAATAGCTGGCAACAGGCTGCCAGTCTTGAGAGTGACATAGTCATAAAATATGCCTATGATGGTTGCCCACACGACCTGACCCGCCGTCCAGATTGGTGGATGACCATCGAGCGCTGAGAGGATATGCCATAAACCGAAACATAAGGCAATAAGATGATGGCTTTGGGATGGTTATAGACACGCAGGAAGGCTGCCAGGATCAATCCACGCCAGACAACTTCTTCGAAAATAGATGGAATCGTTATCAGCCAGCCTGTAGAACGCAGTGGCAGTTCGTTTGCAAGTACGAATGAACTGCGAATGAAGCTCGCGTCAACTGGTAAACCTTGCGTCAGGCGGTAAACCAGAACACCCGCGGCCTGCGATAGCGCCATGATCAGGTAGCAGGAGAGCCCCAACAGGATCAAGCCCAGCAATGGTTGCATCTTGGTCAAGCGGATTTCCGAGAGATAGTCGCTATAGGTATGCTCTTTTCCAGAAAAACCCAGCATAAAAGGTGCCACTATGAAAATCGTCAGGATATGAGGTAACCATGTCGGCCAGGGTGGGGGAATTTGAGTAAAGTCTTTCAATTGAAGGATCAAGGTTAATGCAATTACGACCAAGATGTTGCATATAACCCATAAAAGAACAATCAAAAACGTGAAGAACCAAGGTTTTCTGCTAAGAGAAAAGATGGATTTCATATTGTTCCTCCTGAAAGTCCATAAACTTATCAAAGCGCCTAACAGCCTCGAGCTGAGCGGCCAGGGATGAGACCTGGCTTGAATTTTTGCCGCGCTCCCCTGGTTCGCTCCAGCGAGACATTAGGTCGCCAATTCTTCCTGTTGAAGAACTTTTACTAGATCCTCAACTGCTTTGAGTGCTTCAGCACGACTCAAGCTTAAGACAAACGAAAGTCCAAATGAGCCCATGATGGCTACGAAAACGATGATGTCACGTAATTGAAAAGAGCCTGTCAAACCAATGAAGAAGAATAAAACGATGCTGATAATAATAAGCGAGCCGATTATCCAACTGTTCCTGCGAGCTACATGAAGGCGGATTTGGAGCAGGCCAAGGTAGGACTCAATATGGTTCTGCATCATTATATTTACTCCTTCCGAAAGGAAGAGCTATAAGGCTTCTGCTCAACCGCAAAGTAGCGTGCTGTCCGAGAGATGTTCTATCTGGCGGCCTAACAGCCTCGAGCTGAGGCGCCGGGGCCACCCCACCGGCCATGAATTCCCGCCGCCATGCCCCGCCCTATCGCATGCAAATTGCGCCGCATCCCCGGTCGCCTCCAGCGAGTGGTTGGGCGGCAGATAATAGGCACAACCACCTGCGCGTTAGCAGTTCACCTCGCTTGTGGTCTTCAAGCTCGCTGATGCTGATCGATCTCCCGAACCACCTTGGCGGGGTTTCCGGCAACAACCGTGTTCGCCGCAACACTCTTGGGGACAACAGCCCCAGCGCCCACGACGGCATTCCGACCTATCGTCACGCCTGGCAGGAGAATGGCTCCCCCTCCTATCCACACGTTGTCATCGATTACTATCGGCTTGGCAACCTCAAAGCCCTGGTTGCGGCCTTCCGCCTGAAGGAGATGCGCAGCAGTGTAGATCTGGACGGCCGGCCCGACCATAACGTGGTCGCCGATATGCACCCCTGCGCAATCCAGAATAGTACACAGGACGTTCAGATAGACGTGATCGCCAATGTGGATATTCTGCCCGTAAACACAGTGGAAAGGTGACTCAATGATCGAGTTGTGGCCGAGATGCCCTAGCAGTCGGGCGAGGATGCTCTGTCGTTCGGGGAGGGCCTCGGTGAGATTGTAAAGCCGGACTAACTGCTTGACGCTCTGGCGTTCGGCCTCAAGGTCGGCATCAAGGCAGTTGTAGGTCTCTCCGGCCAGCATCTTCTCCCGTTCAGTTCTTGAGGGCATGTGTCGACCTCCGTCTGAATTCTGCCGCCCAACGGCTTTGCGCTGAGCCGCGCGGCGGCCCATGCCTGGCACCCGCAACAACACTCAATGCAAGTTCCCAGCCGTTCGCGGCTTCATCGCGGCGACAGCCGCGTCGGCTCCAGTGATTGGTTAGGCCCACGCCTCCCAATCCTTCACTCCTGACAGTTGGGGCAGTAGTAACACGCTCCCCCTAGATACTGCATCTTCTCTATCGTGCCCCCGCACTCGGGGCAGGGACAACCAACCGCCTTGCTGTCCATCAGACGGATGTATCCCCCATGTCTGCCATACAGGTCGAATTCATCATTCCGACCGCCCTTCTCAATCACCTCCTGGACTGTATCTAGAATGGCACGATACAATGCTTCCCTCTGCGCTACACTCAAGCCGTCAATAGGATGCCTAGGATGAACACGGGCTCGAAAGAGGATATCCTGGGCAATCGCGTTTCCCAATCCAGGAATAAGCTGGTCCTGGGTCAATAGCCCCTTGGCGCTCCGCTTCTTTCCAGCTAAGAGATCATCTATCAACACACTGAAATACTCGAAAGTAAACCCGGGTTCGATCGGGGTTGTTCTCATCCCCTTGACATATTCTCTCTCGCTCTCTTCTCCCTGCTCGTAGAGTTCCATAGCACCCCACATCTGTGTGGTCGCAGTGAGAAAGGACTCATCCTCAAATGTGATGTACAGATGGTACTTCTTCGGCATCTTGGCCCCTGGAGGATGATGGAGCACTTTTCCACCGCACTCGCCCAACAGTAACACGTACTCTGGCTCAAGCGGGATGAAGAGCCATTTCCCCTTCGCCCGTGCTTCCCCGACTGTCTTGCCCCTAGTCAACCTCTCAAACTCGTCTTGACTTCTGTTGTACCAGACGAACTTGTGCGGACTGTTTCCCAGACATCCTCTCTGGATTACCTTTCCCTGTAATGTGTCGTTCATTTGCATAGCCAGGGTAACGAACTCGGGCAGATCAAACATTCCCCACCTCTCGTACTATCAGTTTCTTTTTGGCCTTCAGGTTTTCCCACTCAAAGGGAAAGGCGTGGACCTAACAGCCTCGAGCTGAGCGGCCAGGGATCTCACCTATCAATATCAAATCGCCGCGCTTCCCGGGTCCGCTTCAGCGATTTGTTAGCAGGCTTCTTACAAGTATTTTTGCCAGATAACCGCGAATAACACTATGATGTTCAAAGCGACCGAATCAAATTATCCAAGGATTTCGCGACTTCAACTAGCTTTTTAAAATCAATAATATCGGGAGTGTCCTTAGCTGTATGTGTGATGGTCTCCATAAGTTCTGGCATCTGCTCCGCCGTGAAAGCAATACAAGGAACTTGGTTCTGTACAAAGATCATGTGATCACCATTGAACCACTGCTCACCTTTACATAAGCCCTTAATATCATTGAATGCTTTTATTGCGTTCTCTTCAATATCCCTTGGACATCCATAGAATGAGTAAGCTGATCTTCCCTTCTTATACCCAACATCATCGATATTGATCGCTAGATAGGTAATTGGGAATTCATCACCATAACGCCTGAGGTAGTCCATTTGGCCACCAGCACTATAGTGATCCTCACCATTAAGTGCCGCAATTTCTATACAGTACTCACCTCTATAATTTGACAACATCTCGGCAGCAAGCAACAGGACGACTGTACCTGATGCGTTGTCTGATGCACCAGGTGTGTCTTCGTAGGCGTCAATATGCGCTGTTAGGACAATCTTTCTTGGGAATCCAGACTGGAGTGAAGCAATAACGTTTGTTGCCTTTGCTGGGAGTCTTCTCGCTCTAATCTCCAGTCGCGCTCTATTTCCATGAAATTCGGATAAAGATTCTCCTACACTTTCCCGACAATATACGCTGGGAATATCGAAATCTCCATCCACAATTAGAGGAAATGGGTTGAGCGCACCAACCTGATCGGAGCTCTTTTTGGTGGCTGTAATAATAGCCGCTGGTGATTTTCCCTCAAGGAGTGCGATGATCTTCTGATGATGCTCTGGGTTGTAAAAAACGAAGTTCTTTGGCATCAATTGCTCGGAACAAATTGATCCAATCAGTAACAGGATATTTCCATTGCAGTCAGAGCTCTCGAGCTCCTCTATTGTGGATACAATGATCAACTCCCCTAAGACGTCGCATCCAATGGAATAGGGGCTTGTATAAACATCAAAGCCATCTGTATTAATTGTTAGAACCGATCCGTGATCAAGATGGTCTAAAGCCTCAAATGGAGTGCTGTCTTTCTGGTAACCAAATGGACTAATAGTTCTACCGAAAAATTCCGTTGCCTCCCAGTTGCCTGGAGATCCCGTCCTTCTGTTTGGTTTCACGCTGCACAATACGCCTAAATATTCCGCTGCCTTTGCTGCATAGTCTTCTGAACTCACAGTCTAATTACCCCTTATTGGTTTCTAAATTATCGCTAAGCCTGCTAACGCCTCCGAGCTGATCGGCCGGGGCCAACCGCCGCTCGGCCCCCGCCCCGTCCTGAGCATACAACAATCACGCCAAACTCGCCCCGCATCCCCGGTCCGATCCAGCGAGATGTTAGCCGGCCGTACCTAACTTGGACGTCAGTCGGAAGAGTCACTGCTTCCTCCCTGCTCATCGAGTTTTCGCAAGAACTGGTGTCCAACCCATGTCACGGTGTTTGCTATTGCATTGAGCGATGCAACTGCCGCCGGCCGCCCTCCAATAGCCAGATTCTGACTAAGGCCAAAGGTGGTGGCAAGCTCCTCATTTAACTTCCAGTCCTCGTGAGCCGACCCATGTTGCTGAGACCACGAACCTCTTGTTTGTGACTTCGACCAGGCCCTGAGAAGGCGTTCTGATGACAAAGGCAAGAAGGTCAAGATACTCGCCCGGCGTAACCGTGAAATCGCCACCGGGATCAGAGATGGGAATGTTGATTTCAAAACCAAAGTGGTCTAACAGATCTAGAAGAAGGGGCCGATTCGAAGGGCTCTTGTATACCAGAAGGCGCAACTTGCCCGCGACCTCTCCCAAGAATGATGCGTCGCCATCGCGAAAGGCACGAGCGGAGTATTCGCCTAGCAGTGATAGATGTGACCGCAGCGCGGCGATCAGGTTCGCTGTTTCTCGTGACAATCTCGACGGAGAAGTCATGGATGTCGCCTTGGGGTGTGGCTCTGGTCGAATCAGGGCCGGCTAACGGTTTTGAGCTCAGCGGCCCGTCCTCAACTTCGATATTACATCAAGTCTTGCGCAAACTCGGCAGAATCTCGGGTCCGCTCCATTGAGATTGGAATGAGAAGGCCGGTACCTCCCATCACGTGATGCCTTATTATGGGCTCACCCAAACAAACGCAGTCTACTTTCGTAGCTGCCAGAAAAGGAGATACCGACCCATGAACAAGAATAGCATGTATTTCGTAGGACTGGACCTTGGAGACAAGTACTCTTACATCGCCATTCTCGATCAGGAGGGTGAACTGATTGAAGAAACTCGCTTACCCACCACCAAAACATCTTTCCACCAGCGGTTCTCCATGCTCTCTCCCTGCAGGGTAGCCATGGAAGTCGGCACTCACTCGCGTTGGGCAAGCCATTTGTTGACAGGGCTCGGGCATGATGTTCTGGTCGCCAACGCCCG
>JBARSI010000314.1:0-11110 GCA_049644665.1 Anaerolineales bacterium | reverse complement strand
ATGTCCTCGATCCCTCTGGATTCCAGGGTCTGCTTAAGATTAGTTTCTTTGAAAGCGTTGCCGTGGATCTTATGAATAATAGGATCAGTTTCTTTGATGTTTAGATCTGGATGAAATCCCCACCCATCAGAAGCTTTGATAAGCATCTTATTGTTTGAATGCTGGATATAAACCACTAATGCATTAGAGAGTTGAAACATTTCAACCAGTGAGTTTATATTGCGGATAAGATCTTCAGCCTTGTATATCGGCGTAGGTCTTGAGAAGAGCGCCATTTGAACATCAATTACCAGGAGAGCTGTACTCTTAGGATTCAGCCTTTGTTTAGGTGATTCTCCATGCATTACTTCGCTCTCCAGGTTGACGCATCTACTCAAGTTTTTAGCTGGCGGTATAACGGTTTCGAGATGAGCGGCCTCGCAATGCTATCTCTCTTGACTTTCGTGCTTCGGGCGAGGTCTGCTCCAGCGAGGGGTTAGGCCGCATCTACCCAGTGAAGCGAGCTGCCTCCCACTCGCTCCGAAGTATCGCGAAAACTAGGTCATCAGTCCACTCGCCTTTGAACCAGAAGCTCTCTCGGAAATGGGCCTCCTGACGCATCCCGAGGGAGCGCAATAACTTGATGGTCGGCTCGTTACGAGGATCTGTTGACGCAGATACGCGATGCTTGCCCAAAATACTGAAAAGGAAGTCAAGGACGGCAGTGAGTGCTTCAGTCGCATAACCCTTGCCCTGTTGATCCGGTGCCAGGTTGATCCCGATCTCGGACTGGTGGGGATCGTGCTTAAGGGAATGAAGACCGCAGTCTCCGACTAATAGTCCGGTTTCCTTTAGGGTGATCGCGAGTTGAAACCAGGTGTCCAGTTCTTCGACGTCTAGGGTGGTCTGCTTCTCGATGAAAGCGACCACCTCCTCCACACTTTGGGGTTCCCAGACCTGGAACTGAGTTATGGCAGTCTGGGAGCGGATATGGAAGAGGGAAGGTGCATCTGTAAACACGAGTCTTCGGACGATGAGTCGAGTTGTGACAAGATCGGAGAACATATATCTCTCGTTGATGCGGCCTAACAACAGCCTCGAGCTGAGTGGCCAGGGAACTCAACTAACGATATCAAATTGCCGCGCATTCCTGGTCCGCTCCAGCGAGGCGTTAGGAGCCCATTTATTTTCGTAGTACAGTAACCTCAACCTTAAGAGACCCGGAATTATCATAGAGGTCGACGTCATTGATTCCCAGGTAGAGTCTCCCGGTCTCCCCAACTCGATGCCGATATTCTTCACCCACTAAAAAAGGCTGGTTATCCTCGATTCGCCCGATCAATGCAGCATGAGAAACAGCATCGATAACGTTGCAACGGCATTTTGGATCGCCGCCAGAGCCAATAGCGTCATACGCGCCACCCGGCCATGGAGACCACTCTCCAGATAGATACTTAATTGTAAGAAGATCCCCTGCTCCTACAATGATCCCGGTCTCATTCCAGCCCTTGATAGCATCAACTGAGACTATTTCATAATTATCTGGATTACCCAGGTCGAATGTGAACGAACAGGAAATTGCTAGAATTACTAGTGTTGCCAAAGGGAGTAACAGTTTTAGTTTCAATATAATCATCTCCCAGTTAGATAACGAATGGGCATCCTAACGGTTTTGAGCTCAGCGGCCCCGCAATGCTAGCAGTTCCCCTTTTCGCGCCTCGCGCGGGGTCCGCTCCAGCGAGACGTTAGGTGGCACTTCCTGCGGTTATCGCGTTTTGCACGATCTGAATTACTTCATTCGGATGTACTGTTGAGAATGAGATATCTCTCACAGGACCTGCCTTAGTCTTTAGAGCAATTACAACCCTGGGATGCTCGAGAAAATTGAATGAAGCACGATATCTTCCCCGAATTAACATAAAATGTATTCCTGCACCCCCATATCTCATAAGTATAGGGAGATCATCAAGGCGACAATTTTCGATATTGTCTACTTGTATTGTCCATGTGAAGATACCAAACTTGAGATTTAAAGATTCCGGGGTGAGGCGGATAATGAGTGTCCTGTAATTTATTGAATAGAAAAAGAAAAAAAAGAAGAAAGCAGCACTGAGAATGTCTCGACTGCCTGTACTCATACGCCAGATTAGCAATACCAAGAAGAGGATTGTAAAGCCCAAGAAAAGAGCCCCCGTCCACCCCGAGTATACTCTCTCCTCGTAAATTAGTTTGTCTGCCATGATCATCACTTCATCTTGTGCGCGTCCTGCATTGGCTTTGGACAATCATTATATCTATTTCGCATGTGCCGCCTAACAGCCTCGAGATGAGGCGCCGGGGTATTCACCTAGGCCACGAATTCCCGACCCGCACTCCCGGTCCATCACTTGCCAATCGCGACGCATCCCCGGTCGCCTCCAGCGAGTGGTTAGCGGGCGGAAAGGATAGGCAATTATCCATCCTTAATGTGCTCTCTGACAAAACCATCGTTCGCAGGCTCTGAAACCCTTCTCCTTAGCAAGTAGGTTTTCATCGAACCTTTGCCTTTCACATCGATTATCCCGCGCGGCTCACAGATGAAGTTATTTCTTATTAATTCATACGTAGTATCTGAAATTTGGATTTGACCAGGGATTCCATGTGACTCCATGCGGCTGGCTGTATTAACCGTATCGCCCCATACGTTATATGAGATCCTTTTGTGCCCAATAACACCTGCCATCAGTGGACCAGAATTGATCCCTATTCGACAATTAATCGCTTTTCCGCTTATCGAAATTCCTTTTGCAAGGTAAGCTTGAATGTCGAGGGCAAGTGATGCGATGATTTCTGCATGATCACTTCGTGGAACTGGTAGTCCAACGGCGACCATGTAGCTATCGCCAATCGTCTCGATCTTCTCTGCATTATGTTTTTCGACCAACTCGTCAAATCTAGAAAACAACTCGCTTAATAGCACGACCATCTCTTTGGCGGTGGATGCAGCTGAAATAGGCGTGAAGTTGACGATATCAACAAACATGATGCTTGCATACTTAAAGCTATCTGCGATGGTTCTTTCCCCCTCTTTTAGTCGGGTCGCAACACTTGCTGGGAGGATATTCAACAACAGGTCATCGGCCTGTTTTTGAGCGACTTCAAGTAGATACATAAAAATGAACGTGTTTGAAATCATATAAGTTAAACCAAATCCGAAATTCAGGGCAAAGAGCAGATTGGATAGTTGATCGGGAACCCGCGGATTGGCTGCCGCAATAACAGGCTCGAAATAAACGAATATGCCCGTTGCAACGAGAAACAAGACTATCCATAATACCGCCAGCCGAGACTGGCCAGTGATCATCACTACAATCGCACATGCGGCTACCCAAATAAATACCACTCCAGAAGACTTAAAGCCTCCAAGGGCGATATGCTGAGTAACAAGCTCAACAAAAAGCAGGAGCGAGAATAAGAAGGCGACTTTATCAAGTTGCTTCGTGCGGAAGTAATACACATAAACAAGAGCAACCGCGACCAGATATACACCAGCGAGTATCGTGGGAATGGTTAGGTGGTAATAGCTGTAGAGCAGGGCCAGGACAAAAGAAAAGAAGAAACCGCCCAAGTTTCCTAGCAATACCACAAGTTTCTTGAGAACATCTATTTTGCTGTCAGATGGAAAACGGATTGCCGCAATGAGTCGGCGCGGTAAGTCTATTGCTTTTGCCCTCATCGACATCCCATTTTATGTAATCCTAACGGTCCCTATCTGAGCGCAACATCCTTCGGCGAAACGGCGGAAAGATCCCAGCCTCCAGTATGATCCGCCCGCTAACGGCTTTGAACTCAACCGCCCCGCTTGTGCCATCTCTTCCTTTTCACTATTTTCCATCGAGAACCATCAAATGCAATTTGCCCAGTCCGCGGGGTCGGCTGCAGCGAATGGTTATGCAGGGCGATTTTCAAAATGACAATCTCATGCCATATAAGCTCGGACTCTCTCGCATATCTCATCAACTTCAACTTGACCGCCAACTGGTCGATCGGGCCATTCAAACAAATCTAGGCCCCAGAATTCTCTGGGCGTATCTGGGTATCGAGGCACAACCCAAATATGGAGATGGGGGACATGATGACCTAAGACGAATACATACACATGCTCGGCATTCGCACCCTTCTTCAGAGCGCGGCTTACATCTCTAATAACTTTTCCTATCGTCTCCGCTTCCTCATCATTAAGTTCCGCCCACGTTGGAACATGACGCTTCGGCTCAACGATGAAACTACCAAGATAAGGAGTTTCTTGATCAGATACCGACCAGGAATGGCCGGAGAACACTAGATTATCTTCATATATAGGTCCGCCAGGAACAATCTCCAACCCTTTGTGTTTCCGGCAAACAAAGCAATCGCTTTGATCAGACAAGATTCCCCTCATTTAGAATTGGCTCTGCATAACGGTCATGAGCTGAGCGGCTGGGCATACCCCGGCCGCTATCGTTTCTACCCACTCACATAATACAACTTTGTTACCGAATCACGCCTCATCCCAGGTCCGCTCCAGTGAGTTGATTATATGAAAGCGCTGCACCTCAAGCTACACCGGTAGTTAGCAGACTAACCCAGAGAGAAGAGGTGCAGCATGAACCCAATCATAGGCTTTGATGCCCACAGACGCTACTCGCTTTTTGCCGTTTTAGATACTTCTACTTTATCCGTTGAACAGACGCGGGTCAATCACCAACCTGGTGCCATCAAGGAGTTCCTTTCCGATTTCCCGGAAGGAACCCCCGTCGCCCTCGAAACCGTCGGCAACTACTACTGGATCGTCGACGAGATCGAACAGGCGGGATGTGTTCCACAGCTAGCCCACGCCGCCAAAGCCAAGGTCATCATGGGCAACATCAACAAAACCGACAAGCTCGATGCCACAGGTCTCACCACCCTGATCCATCTCCGCAGCCTCCCCACTGTCTGGCTGCCACCTAGTGAGATCAGGGATGAGCGCGAGCTTCATCGCACTCGCATGGCATTCAGCAAGGTGCGGACCGCGCTCAAGAACCGGATCCACGCTACTCTCGCCAAGTATGCTCTCAATTCTGCCGAGCATGCTGACATCTTCGTCGGAAAAGGTAGAGTCTGGCTCGATCGAACCATTAAGAGAGTCCATCCAGAAACAGGTCGTTGCCTGGAACAGGAACTCAATCTCCTCGACATCACCATGGAACAAATCACCGTGCTCGAAGAACGCATCCTGGAACGCATCCAGTTCACACCGGACATGCAGCGCCTGAAAAGCATCCCCGGTGTGGGTAACATCCTTGCCATCGTCGTCGAGCGTGAGATCGGCACCGTCGATCGTTTCCCCGCTGCCGGACATCTCGCCGCCTATGCCGGAGTGGTTCCCAAAGTCCACTCGAGTGGCGGCAAGACCCGTCATGGCCGTATGCGCAAACAGGCCAACAACTATCTCAAATGGGCTTTCATCGAAGCCGCCAACGTTGTTGTCTCCCATCGTCATCATCCCTCCTGGAGACAGAAGAAGGTCACCTTGGTGTATGAACGCATTTGCCGCAGAAAAGGGCATGCCACTGCTATTGGAGCAGTCGATCGACACTTAGCCGAATCCGCATTCTGGATTCTCATGAAAGGTGAAGACTATCAGGACCCTGCCCATCCCAGGCAGGGCTCTCCGAAGCTGGCGTGAGGGCGGGCCTAACCTGTATCCATAGAGATACGTGAGTTGATTGCCAGACGCTAGCTGGAGATGCTCTTGTCGCTTTGACGACGTATAGATGTTTCCGGCGAAGCCCCGTGTTCTTTTCGGGGTGAGACCGGCTCGATCCAGGGAGGTTACTCATCCTTCAGGAGGTATTTAACATTGACAATTGCAGCGTTTTCATAGAGGTTAGGCGCGTTTCAAGCAAACCAATCATGGATTGAGATACCTAAGTAATACCTTATTTTCTACACGCCTTCCGTAAGCCTTCTGCTAAAGGAATGAACCTTCTTGCGAAATCAGAGGGGCTCGTATTGCCATTAGTAATAATAGCCGCTGAGATGTTCCTGTCATAATCTCCGAATGCTAAACTAGAAAAACCTCCTGCATGCCCAAAGCATTTTCTTGTATTCCACCATCCAAAACTTGATGGAATCCAGGATCCAACGACAAATCCCCTTCCAATTGTGATGACTGTTTTAAGACTTCTATCCCATCCAAAAACACTTTGGGATGTATATCGCTGAAGCAAATCTTCCGAAATTAGTTGCCTCCCACCAGGTGCCTTACCTCCAGAGATGAGGAAGTCATAGAAGGCAGCAATACTCTCTGCGTTAGTTACCAAACTTGTAGCCGGATTTTTCGCGTTGAAGCATTCTTCAGAATTTAGCCATTCAAAATCCCTCGCAACGTTTGATCCAGCAACAATTACCTCCTTCGGACCCAACCAATATGAAAAGGCAAGGCCATTAATATCTCTCCCGGATAATCCAAAACGTAAAGTTGGTAATTGCAAAGGTGTAGCAATTTCTTCCTCAAAAAAAGTAGGTAGACATCTTCCATCTACCTCAAGAACGATCTCATTCAGAATCCAACCATACTCATGTGGGTGGTATGCAAGAGTTCCGCGAGGATGAGAGGGCACACATTCAATAAGCGCTGTTCGAATCTCCTCACGACTCCCCCACAACCGGGTATTCTCCACAAATCCTGGCATTAACAGCCCTGATCGATGAGTCAAGACATCCAACACAGTGATTTTCTCTTTACCATGTCTTGCAAAGCCTGGGATAATTTGAGCAATCGGCGTGTGAATATCAAGAGCTCCCCAATCCTCCAATAAAGCTATTGTGATCGCTGCGAGGGGCTTACCTGCGGACAATACCGGAAATGCTGTCCGTGGCGTTACCGACATTGGAGGAGCCTTTTCAGTTGGGCGAAAGCCACGAGCAATACCAACCGCATCACTAATAATAAGTTGCTTATCACGTCTGAGAACGAGTTGCCCCCCTGGAAATGATCCGTTCTGATGCTGACTTTCAAAAAGCCGGACGACTTTCTCCAACCTGCTTGAATCAATATTAACCGATTCCGGTTCAACCAACTCATTTTTTGGAAGGTTGATCATAAAATTACATCCTCATTCAAAATGCACCTAACAGCTTTGAGCTCAGCGGCCAGGGATATGATCACTCTATATCAATTCGCCACGCTTCCCCGGTCGCCTCCAGCGAGACGTTAGCCGCCATTGCATTCAACAACTACTATTCCTCGATGGTTGCTCATATCTTGGCTGAGAAATCCCATATGGTGGAGAGACTTGTTTTGTCCACATACTTGATCTACGAATAACCCATTTCGTTCAACGCCTGGTCCGTTAGTGTAGATCTATCGAAAGGCTTTTATCAAACTGGACACGGCGAGGAAAGTCCAGGCAGCGATACCGGCAAATCCAACTAGGCGTCCAAGAGCCGGCCAAGAAGATTCCCAAATCGAAAGCCCTGCCATGATAGGGAGAAACAACACCCAGACGAAAATCTTTGGTACCGAAGGCAACGCTCGAGCCCAGTTCCACAGCTCGTCAAGCCACTCCTTATTCACGACCAGTGCGATGGCGAATCCGACCCACAACACCACGAAGATCAAGTTGGCGTAGATGCTCATGGTTCGTGAAAAGAAATCGCTCCAAAATGAAGTCTCCCTCATTGTCACCCTCCCAGACTTATATGATCGCCAATCGTTGAAGGAATTCGCTCACCCTATAAAGCATTATAGCGGCTAACAGCTTTGAGCTCAGCCGCCCCGCTCAGCACATAGCTTCCGTTTCAAGGATCATATACCAGATCCACCGCTATTAAATCGCGCCACCCGCGGGGTCGGCTGCAGCGAATGGTTAGCCAGCTTTTAGGTACATTCATCAATCTCGTAGGGCAGAAGACGGTCTCCATCCCTCAGTTACACCAGGGTTTAACTCAAAGAATAACTCCCTCTCCTCTCTGGCAACACCATTTAATGGACAAGCTAAGTTCATACATCGCGAGCAAAATTTAAGCTTGAGGATCATAAAGAAACCAACACTTGAAAGTACATATGCTATAAGTAACAACCATTCCATCGCAAGAATTAGGAATACGAGAGGGTAGCCCCACACGATACCGAAACCACCTAAAAGAATAATCTTCTCAATTAGTGACAATGGACCAGGTCGGTACTTCCATAACTTTGGTGATCCATGATTTGCCCAACAGCGCAAGAAGTTTCCCGGTTCAGCATAGTGGGGGCAATGGGAACATAAAACCCTTATTTCAACAAAGCCAAAGAAACCTACACAGAGTGCAACCCACGGTAAAATGAGATTGCTGTCGATCAGACGAATTCCCAGTGCACCTAATAAGAAACTAGGAAGGACTGCTAATATAAACTTGGCCAAGTCAAAAAGATCGAAGTGACAATGAATATGCCCTCGCAGTCTGCAATCACGACAACTAGCGCTGACACATGTTGCGATAGGCTTCAGAGAATAGCGATTATTCATATCAAAGAACCAATCTTTCAAAAAGCAAAATATCGGGCGGGCTAACGGTCTTGAGCTCACCGGCCTCTTATTACAGCATATACTTAAATGTCCCATCCCACGGAGTCCGATGCAGCGATACGTTATGCAGAAGAGGTGTCAATTTGAGTTAGCTCAGTTATGGGATCGGATCAGGATTGATGCCTCTGGTCAGATTTTCATATAGGAAATGCACCGGAGATCAAACTGATGGCTCCCGGTCATCTCGATGCCGAGGCGCTTGAATGGCTCACGTTGAGCACCTGTGAGGATTACAACCCTACAAGCGGAAATTACATCTCCTACCGTTGAGTACAGGTGATGATTATCACCGTAAGGCAATCCGCAGACAAGAATCACTAATAGCATAAAATGATTCCTCGGAGGTAAAAGCACACGCCGAGGAACTGTTCGATTTATGCATCCGCGGGGTTCACATCATCGACTAGGGTCGTGTGCCTACCAAATCCCCGGAACTAGGCGATAGCGAACCTTGTTCGTGTAATCCTTATAGCCGGGAAGTTCTTCCTGGAGAGTCCGATCTTCGAGTGACGTGCGCAAGATGAGAGCCGTCAAAATCACCAGGGATGGGATGGCAACCCAGTAAGAGCTGAAGAAAAATGGGATCGCGAGGTAGACCACAAGAGCGCCTGCATATCCTGGGTGCCTTATGATGCTGTACGGACCGCTGCTGACAACGGAATGGTCGCGATCTTTCTGGATGCGAACATGTGAGGAGAAGAACCGATTTACGTGAACTGCCCACTCTGCAAACAAGGTCCCAATAAGTATGATAGCCAACGAGACCACTTGGATGGCAACTGGCAAAGATGGTGACCATCCAAATCGAGCATCCAATCCAGCTACAATCCAGACGCCCAGCGGACCTATGCTGGCGATCAGGGGTACAAGAATCTTATCCCACGATTTGACATTCTCGTGTTGCGTGGCTTCCATGCGCTCGATTAGCAGATCCGGATCTTTGTTGAGTATATACAACCGACTCGCGACGAGCATGCCCATGGTCAATGTAACATAAGCCCAACCCTCCCACCAGTCCAGTCGCCCGGCAGCCAGAAACAGGACGGATAACATAAAGATTGTCAGGACCACGAAACGAATGGCGACTGTCCGGGAGGTTTGAGAAATTTCACCGGTAGTATCATTAGACAGTGTTTGATTGGTCATGCTTCGAACCTCTTTCCTGATGTACTTCTGAATGATTTGTGTACTTGCGTGCGGTTGGGTTCTGGATCGCATCAGGCGTATTGACGGGCCCAGAGCTGCGTTATGACGCAGGATGTCACCCAAGAATAACCATTATGATCTAGTGTACTCCTTCTCTCATCCGTTGGCAGACACTGAGCTGATACTTTATAGAAACAGCATACGTCAGGGAATGTCAGGAAACATGATGTGGTAAGGGGAAGGTTAGGTAAAATCTTCGCTCGCACTCAGCCTCGCCCACAAGGAAAGGCTGTAAACCTTTCCGTTCCTGAAAGATTGGTCTACTCAGCAGTGGGAGGAGCGAGGTGCTTGGGAAAAGATGCCCTTTTAGGACGAAGCCACCAGATCGGTATAGCCCGGAACCGCTCTCAGAACGTCAGACCCCTCCAGATGGTCTGTTTTTTATTGATCATCGGCAGCTGCAATTTTTTTCGATCAGCCTAACAGCTTTGAGCTCAGCCGCCCCGCTCGGCACATGGCTTCCGTTTCAAGGATCATATACCAGATCCACCGCTATTAAATCGCGCTGCCCGCGGGGTCGGCTGCAGCGAATGGTTAGGCGGCTGACCCGCTGCGGCTTGCCTATACCTGGATGAATTTCGCAGCCTTCGCGCCACAGATGGGACACGATTCGGGTGGACTGCCAAATTCGATGTGTCCACAAATTGGACAGAGGTAGAAATTTGTCTCGGCTAAATCTTCACCACGCTGGGCAGCCTCCAACGCCAGTTTGTAAAGTCGAGCGTGCACTTCCTCTGATTTAACAGCGTAGGCGAAGATTCGTTTAGCCTTGTGGGCATCAGCTTCAGCTTGTTCGAGCATGGGTGGATACATCTCAATGTATTCGTTTGTCTCACCATCAATCGCAACCTGAAGATTCTCGGTGGTAGAACCAATCCCATCAAGTGCCCTGAGTTCCCCCTCAGCGTGTATCCGTTCTGCCTCAGCGGTAGTGCGGAATAGCCGGGCGATATTGGGTAAACCTTCCTGTTCCGCCTTCTTTGCAAATGCTCGATACTTCTGATTCGCCTGACTTTCACCAGCAAATGCTTCCTTAAGATTGTCTTGTGTATCTGTCATACTGATCCTCCTTCTTGAATGAAATTGACTTTTCTTTAACCGCCTAACTGTTTTGAGCTCAGCCGCCCCGCTCGTGCCTTCTCTTGCTCTTCAACTATCTTATATCAGAACGATAATTTTGGAATCGCGCCGTCCGCGGGGTCGGCTGCAGCGAATGGTTAGGCGGCGGTATGGTACAGTCCAAGGACATGGTTTACATTTTATTCTAAGGACATAGCTTACACTCTGGAGGCGTGATCAACCCGCCTCACGCTTAACCCCACCTTAGACACAATATCGTGGATCTTGTT
>JBARSI010000313.1:0-2763 GCA_049644665.1 Anaerolineales bacterium | reverse complement strand
CTTATATACCCTTGCCGGTAATATGGGATTAAATTACATGGGCAACATACGAAGTCTTATTTGGTTGCGCTCCAATACGGCACGCAAAAAATCACGCGGGCAAAGCATCGTTGAGTTTATGGTTCTGCTACCGCTCTTGATCATGATGCTCTCTGGCTTGATCGAGTTCGGTTTCATGCTTAACTTCTACCTGGATCTGATCGATGGAGCAAGGGAGGTCGCACGGTTTGGCGCGAATCTGGACCCGCTTGAGGCGGACGATGGAATTATGGATTGCGTCAATACGACGTACTTCTACAGGTTGCTGCCCTGTATGGCGGATCAGGTTCTCTCTGAACAGGTCGTCCTAAACCCGGCAACGGATGATCTAATCCTCTCAGCCATTGCCGCGGCAGGCGGCTCAATAACGCAGCGCTTCCCGGATGCGGATGGTTGGAGTTATCGAGGCAATCATGTCACGAAGTTAACGAACGCGGATATCAACGGAATGCTCAACGCCGCTGCACCAGCCACCGGGATGGTCGTCGTTGAAGTCTATTACGATTACCACATGGTCCTGGGTCTTCCCTGGATAACGATGTTCGTGCCGGATACGATCACACTGCACGCTTATAGCATTATGCCAAATACTTATGTCGAACCAACACCAACACCTTAACGTTCCTAATAAACTCCAACGCGGGCAGGCGATGGTGCTCATCGCTTTGGCTTTCATTGGTCTGGCGGCATTCGTCGGTTTGACCGTTGATGTTGGGATCCTTTTCATTCAAATCGGCCACCTGCGCCGCGCGGTTGACTCATCTTCGCTTGCAGCGGCTAACCAATTCCGGGAGGGGCGCACGCTGGCCGAGATCGAAGCCGCCGCCGACGAGTTCATCAATCTAAACAGCCTCAATCCGGCCAATGCAGAGATTTTCATTTGTGATATTACTGACCCGACGCCGGGCAATACCAACACCTTCCACGATGTAAAAATCTGCCCTCCGGACACCGATGGAAATGGGATTCATAACGATTCGCCGCCGCGCAAATTCGTACGCGTGGAAGCGACCATGCCAGTTAATTTCGCTTTCCTGCCGATTATTGGCTGGGGTTCGATTGATATTCGCGCAGAAGCCATCTCCGAGACCGCCTCTGTGGACATCGTACTCGCGATCGATACTTCTCAGTCGATGGCTTACGATGCTGAGTGCGGCGACGGTGATGATGATGATGCCTATTGGGAGATTTTAGCAACAGGGGCTCCTGATGGTGTCGATGATTGTGACGATGGGGGGACGGTTCCGACGTCGGCATCAGGAATCCCGGACGATTGGGGCCGTGACCCGAATAACTGCAACGACCCTGACCCCGCAGCCGGGATTCAAGGTGAATGCCACCCCTTCGAAGAAGTGCGTGCGGCTGCACTAGCATTGGTCGATCGAATGTATTTTCCTTACGATCGCATGGCTGTCGTCAGCTTTGATCTAAATGCTGTTGCCCAACTTCATTTTAGCGATACCCCAACTTCGATTAAATCCTCGATCGGCAGTCTCACGGTGTTCAAACTGGCTTCTTGTGTAGGATGGGCAACTGGTGATCCAACCGGCTGCACGAATACCAACATCGCCGACGGCTTAAAAGTCGGCGGGGTGGAATTTGGGCTCGACGTGCGTCAGGAGGCGGTTCCAATCTTGATCCTGCTGAGTGATGGCGCTGCGAATGCGGCGACAGATGATTCTACCCCGGTCAATCTCATCTGCCCCGGTGGTCCCGGTGGCTCACCAACCTGGGTTGAGCCTTTCTGCCATGATGATGACTTTGAGGTTGGCCTGGGAGCATACGGTAAAGATGCCGAAGACTGGGCAGTTGACCGGGGTTATTTTGTCGGCTGTCCGGATGCAAACGCGTATGACCCGACAACAACTTCCTGCGCCGCACCAGGGCAGGGTGCGGTCATCTTCACGATCGGCCTCGGTGATGAGTTGATAAATGACATCCAATGCGATCCCGCTACCTACCCCGGTGGGTGCGAAGCGAATCAAGGTGAAGAATTGCTGCGATACATTGCTGCCATCGGAGACGACGGTGACCCGTCCTCGGATCCATGCGATGATGCAAGTCCGCCCGCAGGTATAGGCGAGTCCTGCGGGAATTACTATTTCTCACCGACGGGCACGGGGCTTATTCAGGTATTCGAGGCGATTGCATCGCGAATATTTACACGCATTGTCCACTAACGAGGGAGAAATAAGATGTACGCGTTGCCAGCCATTCAATCTCCCAGAGACCATGAACGTAAGAGGCGTTTCCGCGGGCAGACTCTTGTCGAGTTTGCGCTTGTGCTGCCGGTGATGTTATTGGTCCTGTTTGTGATCATCGAAATGGCGCGCCTGCTGCACGCCTGGCTTGCAGTCGAAAATGGCGCCCGTTTTGGGATTCGCTACGCTGTAACCGGGGAATTCGATGATACCTATTGCTCAGGGTACACGGGAGGTGTTTGTGACGATCTCCCGGAGCAGGATGCGGCCCGCATTCCCTCAATCAAGGACGCTACACGTACGGGAGCAGTTGCCATCATGCGCAACGAGGCGGTCCCTGTAGCTTCGCCGGGTTTTTTCAAGATCACACTCTGCTCAAGCAAGCGAGGCGGAGGTGGACCTCTTTTTTCCTATCACGGTTCGGTCACGCCTCTCCATCAGCCGGCATGGTGTGAGCAGCTTCCCTCCCCTGGCGCTTCCATTGAGGACCCGGGCGGACCGGGTGATCGTGTTTCCGTGACCG
>JBARSI010000312.1:0-3493 GCA_049644665.1 Anaerolineales bacterium | reverse complement strand
GGAGACTTGTTATTACAATCAAATATAATTGCCAGGGCTGTATTCTATCCGCTGGCGTGTGACCAGCCATTATCATTGACGCATATCCTGAACAAGAGGCATAAAGTTCGTCCGGAAACGCACGACCATGGGCAACGGACTCCGCATAGATCTCCGCTGCCTGCCGGACGTATACGATTTACAGTCTATATGCACTGCGCCTCGCCGCGTAGGAGCGAGCATCCTGCCACCCTGAAAGGTTCTCTATCCCGCTCTCCGGAACCGTTTCAATTTCGAGCGACAGCGATATCGCGCGGTGACGCTAAACCATAAAATCCTTTTTGTGTCTCCCGGCAATGGGCAGGGAATATTACCCCTGCCCATTTTTTTTCAATCAGCAACCCTGCTACTTTGGGCTGCCAACCATACCCTGAACGAGCCAATCCACAGAGCTCATTACATCGTCTGTCAGCACATCGCCTTCGGCGACGACCACATTACCTTCCTGGTCGAGGATAGGTCCCGTGAAGACTACCGTCTCTCCGGATTCCAGGGCGGCGCTAACCGCCATGACCTCATCCTGTACCTCCTGAGGGACTTTGGGGCCGAACGGGGCCATGGCCATACAACCATCCCACAGACTGCAGCGCAGGAAGATCGGTTCCCAGGTTCCATCGAGAACAGTCGAGGTCAACCAGGTAAGTGTGCCACCGAGCGTGTAGCCCGTTCCCGAGATCCAGTATTCAGGAGCGAACTGCTGCGCGTGAAGCGACTGGAACCCGATCGAGTACGCTCCGCGCGATTCGGCGGTCGAGATGATCGTTGCTGGTGAATCGACATGCATCGTGATCACATCAACACCCTGGTTGATCAGCGCATTCGTCGTGTCCGCCTCCTTGGCACTGTCGCCCCAACTGAAGGTAAAGGACACCGTAGTTTCAACATCGGGGTTGACAGAAACGGCACCCAGGTGGAAGGCATTAGCGAAGGTAAGGCTCCAGCCGAGAGGGAAGGCGGCCACGAAGCCGAGCTTGTTCGTCTCGGTCATGCGGCCAGCCGCGACGCCCATCATATACCAGGCATCCGGGGGCTCACCGAAGAAGTTGGCAAAGTTTCCGCTCATCTCCCAGCCACCGGCGTGCTCAAAGATCACGTCCGGGTACTTCCCTGCCAGTTCGAGCGCAGGGTACTGGTGATTAAAAGCGGTGGCGATGATCATTCCGGCGCCTTCGCTGATCATGTTTTCCATCGTTGCGGTTGCGCCGGCCTCCTCGGGAACATTCTCAGCCTCGATGATCTCAACGCATTCGATGTTCTCGGCGATGGCGGCTACACTCTCGTGCATCGCCTGGTTGTAGCCCGCGTCGTTGATTGGGCCACCATGAAGTGCTCCGATGATCAGGCAGGGGCCTTCATCAACTGGCTCTGCGGGCTCTTCTACCACCGGTTCCTCGGCCGTGGTGTCGGGCGCGGCGGGAGCCTCCGTGGGAGTCTCCACCGGACCGCATGCTGCGAGCAACATTGAAAGAACCATCAACGTGCTCAGTACGGTATACAACAATTTTTTCTTCATCATTCTCCTCTCCTAGCTATAGTGGTGTTTCTCATCGGGCAGGATTTCCACCTGCCAACTTCCACAGTCTGATTTACTCGGTGCCCATATAAACTCGTCCGAGGCTGGCAGGAGCCGAGTGCTTGCGCGAGCCACCCCAGACGATCAGCACCAGGATCGTCAATATGTAAGGGATGGTATCGAGTAGAAATGGGGAAATCTGCACACCGCTTGCCTGAAGCAGCAGCTGAAAAGCCACGGCGCCACTGAATAGCAATGCACCGGCAATTGCACGGATCGGATGCCATTTCGAGAAAATCACCAGTGCTACGGCGATAAATCCACGGCCGCCCATCATGTATTCGGTCCAGTTCAGGGTGTAGGCGATTGTCAGATGGGCTGCTCCAAGACCAGCAAGCATTCCACCGACGAATAACGCCTGGTACTTGATCAGGTGCGGACTGCGGCCAGAGGCGAACGCGGTGTCGGCATTCTCACCAACAGCACGCACCCCGAGCCCCCAGCGAGTGCGGAAGAGAAGCCACCAGATTAATAACGCACACGGGATGGACAGATAGATGAGTATGTCGAATTGAAAAAGGGATAAATAACGCGGTGAAAGGTTTGCTAGGCCGGGGATGGTAAGTCGCGGAAGGCCGTTGATCTTCAACCCGACGTAGGACTTTCCTATCAGCGCGCTGGCACCAAACCCAAAAAACATAAGTGCCAGGCCGCTTGCCAGTTGGTTTCCTCGCCGAGTGACAACGAGAAAGCCCAGGATCAGGTTTGTCGCTCCGCCTACAATCGCAGCTGACAGTACACCGAGGTACGGGTTGCCCGTCAACGAGGTGACTGCGATGCCCGTCGCCCCGCTGATCAACAGTACACCTTCGAGGCCGAGATTCACAATACCTGCGCGCTGATCAACGATTTCACCCAGCGTGGTGTACAGCAGCGAGGTGCCCGAGAATATCGCACTGGATAGGACACCAAGGATCGATAGCAGTGTCATGCCGTTTTCCTTTTCGGGAAGAGATTGATCCCGGAGAGAACCACAAACAATGCAACCGCCAGCAGTATGTTGATGACCGCATACGGCAGCGCAGTAGTGAGTTGAAGCATACTGCCTCCGGTTGTGATAATTGCCACCACGAAGGAAGTCAGCACAATCCCGATTGGATCACCAAATGAAAGCCAACTGATCAGGAAGCCGATGAAGCCCACTCCACGTGAGAAGCCGGTCAGCAGTACTCCGTAATACCCCGAAACCAGAGCCATGCCAGCAATACCGGCGATCGCACCGCCGATGCATAGGATAGCCACGATGTACACCTTCAATGGCACACCATTGCGCTGCGCCGCCTCCGGGTTTCCGCCGATGGCCCGTATCTCCAGTCCCCAACGGGTATATTTCATGACCAGCCAAAAAACGATCAGAAGCAGGATCCCGATCACCAGTCCGAGATCGACGCGCGTACCGAAGAAAGTGGGCAGCCGGGCAGCGTCCACGAAGTTGGGAGTCTTATTTGTATCCATGGGGGAATGCCAGAAGCCGAACACGAAGAAGGCAACAATCTTGGGCGCCACGGAGTTCAGCAGCAGGGTCGTGATCGTTTCGTTCACCAAACCCATCGCCCGCAGAAGGCCGGGGATCAGTGCCCAGAGCGCACCTCCGAGCATGCCGAAGATGGCCATCACCGGCAGCAGGAGCCAAGCCGGTGCGCTGGAAAATATCAGCGCCCCCCAGGTCGCGGCACAGGCGCCCATAAACAACTGTCCCTCAACACCGACGTTGATCAATCCGATGCGGGATGGAAGAGCAACTGCCAATGCTGTGATCAACATCGGCGTCATCGCCACAAGGACCTCTGAAAAGCCGTACCAGCTCCCAAGTGTGGAGCCGAAAAGCTCACGATAAGAAACAATTGGGTTCTTGCCGCTGATCCAGATGATGATCCCAAA
>JBARSI010000311.1:0-1648 GCA_049644665.1 Anaerolineales bacterium | reverse complement strand
CTAAAGTTAATAGGGTTCGATTTAATGGCATCGTACCTCATGCGGTGCCATAAATGAATCAGATCCCGTCCAGTTAAACTCAATGTTTTGAGGATCCAATAAAGAAGATCACCGTCCCTACAAATGCATCAACCGAAGCGAGATCTCCGCCTTTCTTTCTTATGCCAATCCACAACTTTCGTTTATATTCATCATAAAGATGTTGACTTCAATTAGTCCATAAAAACCCTACAGCCAAACAAGCGAAGTTGAGAGTTGTATCGTCTTTCCGTTGTCACGAATGGTGCTGAAAGGCAATGTGTTGCATTAATTTGCCATTAATGGCAAAATACTGCCATGGAATTTGAGCGTTTGGTTGAGATTGTGGAAGATGAACCTGTTTTCGAGACAGGCTTGCTGCTGGCCGGCGACGTGGATCCAAATCACGTCCGCCGCCAGCTCACGCGCTGGACGAATGCCGGCCGCCTGTATCAGCTGCGCCGAGGGCTCTACACTCTGGCGCCGCCTTATCAAAAGGTCAAGCCGCATCCCTTCACCATCGCCAACCGCATGACACAAGGTTCATATGTAAGCTGCCAATCAGCTCTCGCTCACTATGACCTCATTCCAGAGTACACGCCTACGGTTGTGAGTGTCTGCTCGAGCCGGCCCAGACACTGGGATACCCCCCTGGGAAGCTTCCTCTTCCGACACGTGCGCAGGAAATACCTGTTTGGTTACCGGCTTCTCAAATTAGGTGATGGTAAGCAAGCGCTCGTCGCTACACCAGAGAAGGCGCTTTTGGATCTGATCTATCTCACCCCCGGCGGGGATTCCAAGGGCTACATCCATTCGCTCCGCCTTCAGAATTTTGAGAACCTGGATGTGCATTCCCTCAAGAACGCTGCCAGGGCGTTCGGGAAACCCAAGGTGATGCGCGCAGCGGAACAGGTGGAATCACTCGTTCTTGAATCGGGTGCGGGGGAGTAGAGGCGATGAAAGATTTCCTGGCCCGTCTTATCGAAGAGAGCGCCTCTCCGCTAAAAGCCCGGAATGTGATGCGCGAGTACCTCCAGGCAAGAACCCTGGCCTGCCTGCAGCGCGAAGGCGCCATGGTCCCGCTCGCCTTCCACGGGGGCACGGCACTGCGCTTCCTCTACGCGCTGCCACGGCACTCCGAGGATCTCGACTTCGCGCTGGAGGGGAACCCGGCAGCATACAATCTTGAGGGGTACGTCCAGGCTATCGATGCAGAGTTTCATCGAGAAGGCTATGAACTGGAGACGAAGCGCACAGATGAACGGGTGGTCCAGAATGTGTGGATCCGCTTTCGCGGGTTGCTATATGAGATGGGCCTTTCCGGGCAGCGAGACGAGGTCTTCAGCCTGAAGCTCGAGGTGGACACGAACCCACCAGAGGGTACTCAGCTAGAAACCACGGTCGTGCGCCGCCATGTGACCCTGCAGCTGTACCATCACAACCGGCCTTCGCTGCTTGCTGGGAAGATCCACGCCATCCTGCAGCGATCCTTCACCAAAGGGCGGGACCTGTACGATCTACTGTGGTACTTGAGCGATCCGGACTGGCCCGATCCGAACCTGACCCTACTCAACAACGCGCTCTCGCAGACAGGCTGGCAGGGTCCAATAATCACAAAGACCAACTGGCG
>JBARSI010000310.1:0-8503 GCA_049644665.1 Anaerolineales bacterium | reverse complement strand
CTCGCAAGGAAGCCACGGCATGGCAGAAGAAATTCGATGCTCAAGCTCCGAAGGTGGGCGACCTGGCCCCGGATTTTGAATTGTGCAACAGTCACGGCGGCAACCCTTTGCGCCTATCTGATTTTCGCGGTCAGCAGCCCGTCGCATTAATCTTCGGCAGCTTTACCTGACCGCCTTACGTGCGAGGGACCGGGCGTCTCTCTGACCTGTACCACAAGTATCATGAGCAGGTGAAGTTCATCTCGATCTACATCCGCGAAGCCCATCCGGTGGATGGCTGGTGGCTGGGGAAAGGTCCCTTTGGGGTGATGATGAAAGTGGCGAAGCTAAAAGCCGCTACAGATGTGTACGATCCCAAAACGATCGAGGAACGCCGTGCCGTAGCAGGCGATTGCGAGGAAGCGCTGCAGTACGACATCCGCACATACGTCGACGAGATGGATGATGCGGTTAATCAGGCGTATGCTGCCTGGCCCACACGGCTCTATCTGATAGGGCTCGACGGTCGCGTCGTATACCACGGGGGCTTGGGACCGTTTGACTTTCACCCGTCGAAATTGGGCGCAGCGATCGAAGAATATCTGACGCAATTCGAAAGTGTGGTGTAACACCTATACCTACGCGTATTATGAAAATGTCAACACGCCGCGGATAACTTCCGCGGCGTGTTTATTTAAGAGAACTCCGATTATTTCATTTGATGAAACGGAAATAACAAAATCCCAGGGTAAGTAAGAGGTAAACAGCGGTAGGCAGCCACCCAAGTGCATTCATCTGGCCGGAGAGCGTGGCCTGGATCGATAGCACAAAACCAATCACGCTGGAGAGGAATAGACTTATCGTTATGCCGTCTTTCAATGGCGGATGGGCAACGTCCTTTACGAACCAGGCGATTAATCCCAGCCCGATAAGAGCTACACCGAAGTATCGAGCCATTAGCGCTTGAGTTTCCCCCTCGGGTAACCCGTGCAGGCCCATAACTGTATTTGGCCCTATTACAAAACCGATGGCGTAAACAAGGGCAACGAGTGCATTGAAACTGAACACATGACTGAGCTTCATTATCATTCTCCCTTCGACGATTGGGGCTTCAGTGAATGAAATGAAAGAATCCCCGATATCGGACCCGACTTCAGACGTGCATATATTTCTCCTCTCTATTTGTTGGTCTTTTGGAAATTAAAAAAACAGCAACCCGAATTGCTGCGGTTTAAGTGATTAGGTGAATGATTTTGCCGGCTTATAAGACGGCAGATCTCCGCCTGCGAAGATAGAAGAAAAGGTTAATTTTGAGATCATTATTAATCATTCATCAATTATGAGTAGAGCGGAAATTAATGGGATTTCCCGGGGCATCCTATTCGGCAGGAAAGCTCAGTAAAAAATAAATATCCATACGCTTTTTTATGCGCGAGGGGTGTACTGATCGCTGGGGATTCGATGCCCTCCTGGTTCAGAAAAAGAGAAGCACGCCCATCACGACCAGGGAAGCGTAGATGATGCTGTTGAAGCGCCCACCCGATACCATCTTGTTTGCCCGTCCCCCCAGGAAAATCGCCAACATGATGATCGGCAGCGCGTATGCGTACAATCGCAGAACATTGGGAGTCCACAGCCCGGCCAGGCCGTGACTGATCAGGATCATCCCTCCCGTCGGCAGAAAGTAGGCCTGCAGCGTAGAGCGAAAGCTCGCCGGTGACCAGCCGCGCAGCGTGCCGTACACCACTACCGGTGGGCCATTTGTGTTGTACGCACCTCCCAGGATTCCGGCGATCAAACCGAAGGCATAGGCAAGTTTCTCGTTCCTGAATGTTGGCAGCTTCGGTGCGATCAGGTTGTAGAGTCCAAAGGCGATTAGCAAGGCTCCTAATGTGCCTTTGATCACCGGTTCAGGAGCGGTCTTGAGAAAGTACAATCCAATTGGGATTCCCACCAGAGATGAAACAATCAGCCGCCAGGCAGCCTTGATATCTACTTTGCGCCAGCCTCCGGATATGAGGATGGTGATGGCAATCGTCGAGGCGCCAAACGCAGTCAGGGGTGTCGCCACCTGTATCCCGGCGACCAGCGCCAGCAGCGGCATAGCGATTAAGGCGTCGCCAAACCCGAGGGCAGAGCGCGTGAACGTCGATATGAAAAGGATGAGGAGGACAAGAATGATTATTGATGTGGGTTCCATTGATAGCCCTTCAACCTCTTATTGCACCAGGTCGCTCCCCCTTTTTATTGGTGCGTCGATTTCTCCGCTAGTCTCTGAGCGCTTCCAAAGTTTCCAGCGCTTCCACGATCTCCTGCCGCGTTATATTCCCTCGTTCAAGTGCTTCATCCGATCTGTCGAGCAAATCTGACATAAACGCAGTCCCCTCGTTGATCCCTTCGCTCTTTCCGCCTTCCGTTTCGCTAAAGGCTACGATTAGATCCTTCGCCAGACCATACTTGCCGGCTTGGCGGTAGATCGCGTACAAAGAGGCGAGGAGTTCGAGGGAGGTCTGGCTCTGAATGCTGAAGAGGACGACGGGTTCGAATGGGGCCAGTATTTTTTTCGAAGCCGGTTGGTTTGAAGCTTCAATGCTGGCGATGAGCAGTTCGAGCGAGAGAGCGAATCGCCATTGAGCTTCCTGCGCATTGCCTTCCTTTTGATAGAGCTCGCCGTCCATTTTTAGCAATTCCGCCAGGGAGAGAATTCTTTCTGCATCCTCGCCCTCGCTCGTGGAAAGCAAATCGACAATGTCGCTTGCCGGACTCAAACTCAGGAGTGAAAGCGGGATTCCAAAAACCCGGGAATAAGCATCGGTGATCTCTTCCCTGGCTACCTCGGCATCGCCCACTTCGACAACACCACGCAGTCTTGCCAGCGTAGCCTGAATGAAACTGAAAGAGCGTTTAATGAAGTCTTTTTGGTACATGAGGGGTCTATTATAAAGCCGGCAGGTGAAAGTGGCACGGTATGGATTACGGCATCCTTCACCGGGCAGGGTGCTGGTGTGGTCATACGGAAAACAAGCTCGCTATGATCGGGACGAGTAAACCCAATGATGATTATTCGTGGAGGAAAGAGATGATAACCTGGTAATCGATCGTCAACGCAAAGCAGCGGGTATATACCTATGCCCTGAGAAAGCGCGTTCTATTCTTGGAATAAAAGCCCCAAAATATCCATTCGATGACGATGGCATGTTTTGGGACTTAATTGCTGGACGGGTATTACCCGATCAGTCCAAATGCACCCAGGATCCCAAACACAAGCAATCCGAGAACGACAATTGCCGCTGCGTAGGTGAACCACTGAACCCCGGTTTCAAGGACAGCGAGGGAGGGATCATCCGGATGATAGTAAACCGTGACCGAGCTGCCCTGGGGATAACGGGCCAGGATCCCCTCAGCGCGCCGTCTTGAGCTGGTGCGCATTTCTGAGAACGATCTTCGCGTCCCTTGGATTTCCTGCCCGGATACACGATACGTGTATTGTATCGAAGCTCCATACGTCGTCCTTATGTCACCATCGTCGTCCATACTTTGGTGAGCTTCTATACCTGAGTCCGTGATTTCCCCCTCGGTCGTCAGCCAATTGCGGCTGCTCAGCCCGCGCATAATGGTACGACCTACCAAGAACAATCCGACACAACTGAGGATGATGGCGATGATGTAACCGATCATGTGCTTTCTCCCTCCCTAAACTAGTGTAATGGACATTCGTAACTGGTTATGAGTCAATAAGATCCAGTAAACCAAATGTAAATGCAACCGTATCAATCCTTGGTGACTCTATGCAAATTTCGGGGCGCTGCCATTTTTACATTTGGCCGCCTTTCTCATATCAAGCTGCTTCGTTATACTCTTCGGCCTGACAATTGACCCTATATTACTTAACTTAGGGAAAAGAGGAAACTTTTAATTGATCCTGGAGAAGTCGAGGGATACGTCGGAAAACCCCGTAAGGGTGCGGGATAGGGTTTTCACCGTTAGAATTACCAAGACATCGGGAGGTAAATATGATCTGGTTCCCTTTAATCCTGGCATTGATTGGTGGAGTAGTTGTTGCTCTGTATACGCGAAGTTATAAAAGGGCTCTCGGTGTTGGGTTGATCCTCTTAGCAGCAGGCATTGTCATTAGTTTCATCATCGTCTATAGCGGGATATTGGGAGGATAAATCGGTTCTACTTCTACAAGGATTTTACCTCTGACCCGCGGCGTGGAAGCATTTATCCAAGTTCCAAAACCTTCTGGTCCCACCTAGATGCGGCGGTGTTCTGGCTGATATCTTTTTAACCCGAAATCCATCTGGGACTCGATGTCCCCTTAGGCGGAGCGTGCTACCACCCATCTTCTTCATCTGGGAATAGTTGCGATCGTTTCTTGCTCTGGTAACTCTGCTTGTGGACGCCCCGCGATTTTTGGGTTGGGCGCAACAGGTAGGCACCTCCAAACCAGGATGGCCCAGCTTATAAAAACAACAACTGTCCAGTAATAAGCCTGGTAGTTGTAGAGTGCATCGGATGACCAGAAGAAAGGAAGGTTGATCAAAGTAATTAAGATCCCACCCAGGAGTCGGTGTGATTGAAAAAGAGGGATCAGCCCAATGGCAAGCAAACTCAACACGCTGTTGCCAGAAGCATAAGGGGCTATTAGAAGCGAACCTGCAATGAGCATTCCCGCCTTCTCACGGGTTATTGTTGTCCGGGTTTTCCAGGCCACATAAAGCGTAATTCCAAAGATCGCAATCCAGAATATTGGTATGACATAAGAGGGTATAAAACCGAGACGCCTTAGAGCAGCGGAGATATTAATATCAATAATGCTGTGGGTGTACTTTTGATAGTTAAGCCCAAAAAGAGAGACAAGCCAGCTTTGTCCTCGCCATAGTAGTGATAGCCCAATCGCTATAGATAGACCCAGGCTTATTTTTAGCCATTTGCGGGGGGGCCAAGTCAAAATCACGTATAGTGCTACGACCACAAGAAGCAGAGTAACTTCTTGTACTTTAATGGTAGCAATAAGAATCCCAATTACTCCAGCGTAAAGATTCTTGGAAGCGTATCCAAAGAGAATTAATAATACTCCACCGACCACGAGATTTTCCATGTTGCCATCGACAATGTTTCGAATCGCTGGAAATGAAAGCACAAGCAAGAGAATACTTAGCCAGTAAAGTGCTTTTGGTTCGATTCGAGGAACACTTACTACCAAAATAATAATGCCAACACCCGCCAGAATTCCCCAGGCTGTTTGCATAGGTAATAAGCCTAGTGGTAACAGTGGTACAAGAGACCAGGGCGGAAATCGTAATCCGTCTGAAGGCCAGTACTGAAGATTGCCACCACGCATTGAGGACCAGAAGGGTTTCCAGTCCATAGCCAACGTATTATTTTGGGTCGGAATCTGTTCAAAGAAAACAGCAAAAAGAATTAATACCGTCATAAAGCTGATAGCTAAAAACGCCAAATCCAAGAATTTATATCTCATTTTTTTTGCTCGACTTCTGACCATTGCTTATATCAGTTATAGCGCCCGTAGAGCTAGGGGGCACAACGGCTGTGAGCTCAGCGGCCAAGGGCTGACCTACTCGATCTCAAATCGCCGCGCATCTTTGGTCCGCTGCAGCGAGAGTCTGTGTAAAAGTCCTCTCCAATGCGATAATAGCGCCTGGCTTCACGCTTGTCGAATCCGGAGGGGCACATGGATCATCGAAGGTTCAAATCGAGATCAGCTTCTTCTCTTCCCCCAATCCCTGGACGAATACGTCAGCGACGACAACCCTGTCCGCTTCATCGACGCCTTCGTAGAGAGCCTGGATCTGGAAACACTCGGTTTTAGGCATGCCGTGCTTCAGGAGACGGGACGCCCTCCCTACCACCCCGCCGTGCTCCCCAAACTCTACGTCTATGGGTATCTCAACCGCATACGCTCCAGTCGTCTAATGGAGAAGGAAGCCCATCGCAACATAGAAGTGATCTGGCTCACAGGCAAGCTGATGCCCGACCACAAGACCATCGCCAACTTCCGTACACCGTCCCGGTGTCCTGCCGGGAGAGACAACCTGAAAGCCATCCGGGAAGTCTGTCGTGCCTTTACCAGATTCTGCCGAGATCTGGATCTCTTCGGCGGCGACTTGGTTGCCATCGATGGAAGCAAGCTCAAAGCCGTCAATAACCGGGAACGCAATTTCACCGACCGCAAACTGAAGCGAGCCTTGCACGACATCAACAAGAAGGTCGATGCCTACCTGCAAGAATTAGACGAGAACGACGCTAAGGAACCTGAAGAACGAAAGCTCAGCACCGAGGAACTCAAAGAGAAGATCAAAGCGCTGAAGGAGCGGATGAAAAAGTGCAAGCGCTAATTGACCATAAGTTCTCACAAAATTCCGATAGAAACGAAATTACCATAATGCTCTTTATCAGCCATAACCGTTATGAGGCTCGATTCTTCAAGAATATATCTATCCGAACTTATGTAGAATTGCTACGTTGTCACCCTTTAACATAAAGAACTGTTTGACCGTGCCTCGGAACTATATGAATTCCATGTGAAGGACAACTTAAATCTCCCCCGTAATCCATGTCCGCGATGCAGATTAAGGCATCAAGACTTTGGCATCTCATGGATCTGCAACGAATTTTCCTGCGTGAACATCACATCCAGATTGCGACCAACCCCTTCCAGCGAGAGCCCCTCCGCGATTACGTACGTAGATACCAGTCTAAGCTCTGCAATCAAATATCACGAACCTTTACTCCCACACCTGGTTGAATTAATCTACCGTCAAACGATTATCCCACCCACCCCCAAATTGCGAATTGTCCAACCATGAAAAGAAGCAACATCCACGAAGTGTAAAGGATGATGCGATGAATCCTTCGACTGGTTCCGGCCTTCGCCAGAATAATATATGCAGGGAGGAAAACAAGAACGTATCTCGCTGTCCCGAGCAAGGGCTGACCTCCGGCTTCTCGAACCAAATATAGGGTCAAGTAGCTGAGATAGAACACTACACTTAGGCGGCTCAGTTTTAGGAATACGGGAACAGCCAATACAGCGAAGATCAAAATGAAGGCGAGATCAATGTAATCGACCATAAAAGCTTTTCCAAGGAAGATCCTTTCAAATGCATGCAAGACATTTAGACCTGGGAAAGAGAATCCCCCACTGAATCGCGCCGATTGAATGAGCACTGGTGTCCATGGCGGTTTATCTAATACCCAATAAGTATAAAGCGGGAAAATTGCCGCACCCGTCGCAGTTCCGATCACCGAAATCCATGGCTTCCAATCCTTCGAGCTTCGACTGGCAGTGAATGCTGCATATGTCAAAGGAATAATCAAGATGGCTCCGGTGAGCCGCGATAACGCCGCAAAGCCCCCCCAAATACCCGCAGGGAACCATCTTCTTTGAAGAGCGAAAAGGAGGGTTAACGAGGCAGAAAGTAAAAATAAGGATTCCGTATACGCCGCCAAGAAAAAGAAAGACGCTGGAAAACTCGCTAAATAAATAAGCGATTTTCCTGATATCTTCTCATCCTTCGACTCTTCGAAAGCATAATGATAGAACGCAATTAGGCCGAGCAAATACGCAATATTTGAGATTAAGATCCCAGAGAGTAAGGTATTTTCACCAAGAACAAAGGAAACTCCCCGGATTAGCAATGGATACAACGGAGGCACAAAGAGTGCCCACTCAAACGCTGAATATCCTCTCTCGGCAATGGCTTGATAATGAAGAGTATCCCATCTCTGCCATGGTTCCAAAATAATGCTATCTGAAACTTCTACCCCCACACAAAATCGCAAAACGAGTTGTGGAGGTAGAGGTGCGTCAAATACCTGTCGTACAATAACCACCCAGAGGGATAGAACGACCTTGCTGATAATAAATACAATAATTGCAATCTTGAATCCGGGAGAATTCCAGATCCGAAATATTGAGGACGAAAGGATTTCCCAGCCTCTCCGCAACAAACTTCTAGTGGGAACTAGATCAGCGTCTTTGTCCATTGTTTAATTGCTTGAATTATTATGCCAAACCTGATAACGGTTTCGAGTTGCGAAGTCCCGCGCGCTTTGCGGGGTTTTTGCGGTGAGTGCGCCGTACAGGGATCGAACCTGTGACCTTGGGCTTAAAAGGCCCCTGCTCTGCCAATTGAGCTAACGGCGCATCGGCTCCGATTGTATCACCCGGCGGCGGGAAGCGTCAACGAATCGGACGGGTTTATGCCAGGTGGAACAGCGCGCGAGGGGAACTTCCGGAGCCTTATTCATGGGGAAAGGTTGGTCCATAGGATTGGGCGGCAGCTGCCGCCCAATCCTTGCGGAAACATGGGCCCGCCCCTGCGCGTACCCTGTGGGCAGGCAGGCTTGAGCGTCTTTTTGTCAAGTATGGCTGCCTCGGTTGCACGCATGGTTACCGCATCTCCATGCGCTGTCCCTCCATGAACACAACCCCTCGATTCTTTACCCCGAAGCACACTTTTTGGCCGTAAATCGACCGAATCTCTACTTATGTAAA
>JBARSI010000309.1:0-3010 GCA_049644665.1 Anaerolineales bacterium | reverse complement strand
AGGTAAGCAACGACGGTGATACAGGACGTTCGAGGACCATGTCCGCGCCCTGTTGTAGGAGGGAACAAATTATTTTCTCGATTTGCGGATTTACAATCATCACCAAGGGGACTTGAGTAACCTCACGCACTGTGTTGAGCGACTTCAAGGGGCTGGTTTCCGCATCGCTTAGAGCAAGTAGCAACAGGTCTGCAGCATGGTCAGACCAATTCTTCAAGATTCGTAGCAAATCTGAACTCGAGGCTACAGCGAGCCCGGCCTTACGCATGAGGAATACGATGATGTCCTTCTCGTCCTGATCATCACTGATCACGATAGCTTCCACACCGACCTCCCTTGCCAAGGCTCAACGATCATCAGAGAATGGGATAATAAAGCATCCTGAATTGTTCTCCTGCGAAGGGCATTATCGAAGATTGTCTCTTACGAAATTCCGTGCAGGACAATCAAGTTTATTATTAAGCATCAAGAAGTTGACGTTTACAACCCTGCAGTGCGAATTGCTCACTCAGCCTTGTGCACTTTTTTCTCTCGCTGCTATATCAGCCCGTACGTTTACGGAACACCGTTTTAAGTAGATTGCTCCTGTTTGTGCCTTACACAAGCAATCGAGTCATCGTTTGGTAGTGATTTACTTTACCTTTCATGGTGATTATATCCACAAACAGATTTTCAGCATCAACCTGCCCCCATCGATGTTTCGTCAGGCTGGTGTTCCAAGGGCGGCCTTGTGATTTTCAACTACTTGTAACCCAGCAAACATTCGGTTTCAATTATCCCACTCATTGAGTGTCAACCTCACAAGTGCAGTCGGGGCTTTGAATAAGAGAATCGCTAATCTCACTTTCATTCTTCCGCGTTGTACTTATGAAGTGAATTGACGCATCGAAATACATCCAATTTGTGCTTTAAAGCACAAAACAATCCGCCGTATCCCAGGATCATGGGAGATCCACAGCCAGCTCGGAAAGGGCTACAATATCCTCGTCGCGGCAAGTCTTGAAGGGATGGGATGCGGTTGGGATCGGGGGAAGGAAGTGCTTTCCCATTCTCTTGCCTCGGTGGGGATAGAAGGGATTCCCAATCCTCGTGAAAGCATCAGGTCAACATGTGGGCTGACCATCAAAAGAAGAAAGCACCTCAATTAATAATCTCCATGTATAAGAAGATCTTTACGGAGCGCAATCATTATTTACAATATGCTGGCACAATTCTGATAGGATTCGCCCTCAAGATGTTCCATACGCCGCCATGGAACCGCACGGGATTAATGCTGAAATTGGGCCGACAGGTATACTTATAATTGGACACTTTCAATATAATTCGAGAGGCGGCGCTCGCTGTATCTTGTACGATCCTTAACGCGATGAGCGACCTGACCCAGAAGCAGAGCTAACATTCATCCGCGAGAAAAGAACCATGAATCAAATCGGATTGTTGCTGAGTTATTTTCGTGAACCCGACGCTGCGCAGAATGCAGTGCGCACGCTGGGTCGGAAGGGCTTCCGAAGGCGGATCTTACTGCAAGGTATTCCCGAAGGTCGCATTACACGGCGCGATCCGAATACGCGCATCCGCAATATTATCATCGTTGTAAGCGGAATCATCACAAGCGCTGCCAGCGTGACACTCATGCTGGCAGACATCCTTCCCCAGCTCCTTTCCCAGGTCACATGGAATTGTGTGTCATTCAGCATCATCGGCTTTGGAGTCGGTGCTCTCATTGGATGGCTCGCCTCTGCCCGTCTCGTCCCAAGCGTTTCAAAGAGCGTCAGTGAGCAGCAATCATCCTGGCTGAGGAGTAAAGAGTCGCTGTTGATCCTCCAGGCACCGCTCCGATCTCTGTCAACTGCCGTTCAAATCCTGCGCGACTCTATCGAAACCGAAATTTCTATCTTCGCCCTGCATCCCCAGCGTAATTTTCCTAAACCGCCGGATCTTCATAAGCTCACTGCCCTGCCGTTGCCGCAGATCCGGGCTCATGCCGCTCGTCTGTCTAAAGAACATCACGTTGATATTCGCGGAGGCCCAAGCCGCCTTCTGCTAGATCAACTCGAGACCGCCCGCCAGACTATCCACACCATCTGCGGCGATCTGACCGAAGCGGTCCGGCTCGAACAGAGCATGAGCCCAGTCGCAGAATGGATCCTCGATAACGAATATCTAATCGAGAGCCATGGACGCGATGTTCAAATCAACTTGCCCAAATCCTTCTACCGTGAGCTGCCGTCTCTGACCGTGGACCCCGACCGAACCTATCCGCGCGTCTACAGCCTGGCGAAAGAACTCGTAGCACACAGCGATGCTCGGCTCGATCGCGAGAACATCCTGGCCTTTCTATCCGCTTACCAAGAGGATGAGTGCCTCACGATCGGCGAGTTATGGGCGCTGCCGCTCATGCTGCGTATCGCGCTAATCCAGCGAATAGAACAACTGGCACTCCAGGCATGGGAGGAATTGCACGACCGCGAACTCGCTGATTTCTGGGCTAACAGGCTGCTGGCGACTCTGCGCCGTGATCCCGAACAGCTTTTCGCCGTACTGGCCCAATTAGCAGAAGATCGTGGCCGTCCGAGCCCCTACTTCGCCTCACAGCTAAGTGGTTATTTATATGATGAAGATGCCGCGCTCGTCCCTGTTCAGAGCTGGCTGGAGCGCTCTCTGCGTAGACCTTTAACCGAGCTTCATTCGGGAGAACAATCTCGCCAGGCGGTCAGCCAGATCTCGATTGGGAATGCGATCACAAGTTTGCGCCAGCTGTCCCTCCTGGATTGGCGTGAGGTTTTCGAGCAGCAAAGCCACGTCGAGCTAATCCTACGCCGCGATCCCTCCGGTGTATACAAAGATACGGATTTCGATACACGCAACCGATATCGCGAAGCCGTGGAAGTTCTTGCGAAGGGTTCGGGGGTCGAGGAGATCCAGGTCGCACGTAAAGCTGTGGAGATGGCCACCGCAGGCGATGGCAGCGAGGGTTGGGAATCTCGCCAAAGACACGTCGGGACTTACC
>JBARSI010000308.1:0-3892 GCA_049644665.1 Anaerolineales bacterium | reverse complement strand
GGTTGATATGACCTCCGCAGAATCGGTCGTCGACGCGATTTCAAGGGCTGTGGAGCATCATGGCCAAATCGATATCTTGGTAAATACTGTCGGCGGATATCGAGCCGGAACGCAGGTTCACGAGACTCCTGTAGAAACGATGGAGTTCTTGATGGATTTGAATTCTAGGACAACTTTTCTGAGTTGCCAGGCAGCGGTTCCGCATATGTTGAAAGCGGGAAGCGGTAAGATCATCAATATCGGTGCTCGACCGGGAATGAAGGGCTTCGCGGAATCCGGCGCGTATGCGATGTCGAAGAGTGCTGTCCTGAGGTTGACTGAAAGCCTATCCGCAGAGCTCAAGCGCGAAGGTATCAATGTAAACGCAGTGCTCCCTGGGACTATTGATACTCCCGCGAATCGAAAAGCAATGCCGGATGCGGAATATGCTCGGTGGGTCACTCCACAGGCGATCAGTGAGGTCATCCTTTTCCTCGCCTCGGATTCGGCGAGTGCTGTTCATGGCGCGCTAATCCCGGTCTTTGGAACCGGGTAAATTATTAGACCGATTGGATCTCTCGAACACAGTGGTAGGAGTTTTCTTATGGCAGACCTGAAATCCCTGAATGCGCTCGGCCAATCTATCTGGTATGACAATATCCGCAGGGCTTTACTGGAATCGGGCGAATTCGAAGAAATGTTCAAATCCGGTGTAACCGGTGTGACATCAAACCCATCGATTTTCGAAAAAGCGATCGCTGGAAGCTCCGATTACGACCAGGTGCTCGACCCTCTCCTGGCCGAGGGCTTACCCGTAAAAAAGGTCTACGAAAAGCTGGCCATCGACGATATTCAACGAACGGCAAGCCTGCTTCGCTTGATCTATGCTGATACAAATGGCAAAGATGGCTTTGTAAGCATCGAGGTAAGCCCTGAACTGGCGAATGATACCGAGGGCACGATTGTGGAAGCTCGCCGGCTTTATGCAGAAGTGGATCGGCCAAATGTGATGATCAAGGTTCCTGCGACCCGCGCCGGCATCCCGGCGATAGAAACATTGATCGGTGAGGGCATCAATGTGAATGTGACCTTGATTTTCTCATTGGCCCGTTATGCAGAAGCCGCGGAGGCATACATCAGGGGGTTGGAAGCGCTCGATCGTCGTGGAGGGGATCTGCACCGCGTCGCCTCGGTCGCATCGTTTTTTGTAAGTAGAGTGGATGCGGCAGTTGATCGCGCATTGGACGAAAAAGGAGCGGAATCACTTCATGGGAAAATTGCCGTAGCAAACGCCAAAGTAGCATACGCTCGTTTCAAAGAGATATTCTCGGGTGAACGGTGGGAGGCTCTTGCGGAGAAGGGCGCCTGGGTGCAGCGCCCCCTGTGGGCAAGTACAAGCACGAAGAATCCCGCTTATGCAGATACGCTTTATGTAGATTCTCTCATCGGCCCGGAAACCGTGAACACCGTTCCACCGGCCACGCTCGAGGCCTTTATTGATCATGGGACCATCGCTCGCACCCTGGAGCTTGATGTTGATGCTGCCGAAGCGGAGCTTCAACAGCTATCGGAACTCGGCATCGATCTTGATGACATTACCGACCAGCTCCTGAAAGAGGGTGTAGACGCATTCGCAAAGTCTTTCCGATCGATGCTTGCGAGTATTGAGGGAAAAAGTGGAGATGAGCATGGGGGATGAATATATCCACTTTGGGCTAGGTAGATACTCAGACGCCCTGGAGCTGGGCTTAGAGGTAATTCAGGGGCAGGATATTCTCAAACGGCTCTGGAAGCACGATCACACCGTTTGGAAGCCTGAAGCAGACGAGATTTCGAACCGTCTCGGCTGGCTTCAGGCACCAACCGATATGAAAGAAGTTGTTCCAGATCTCACAAAATTCACGGATGATATTCGTAAAGCCGGGTATCAGTATGTCGTATTGATGGGGATGGGCGGCTCCAGCCTCGCAGCAGATGTGTTTCGGACGACCTTCGGCATCGCAGACGGCTACCCGGATTTGTATATTCTCGATAGCACCGACCCCGGTGCCATTCTCAACCTTCAAGAGAAGATCGACATTATTAAAACGATATTTGTCGTGTCGACGAAATCTGGCTCGACTGTAGAAACACTCTCGCTCTTCAAATTCATGTATACGAAAATCGCAAACACCGTGGGATTGGATCAAGCAGGGGGGCATTTTGTGGCAATTACAGACCCCGGAAGCGACCTCGAGAAACTCGCTAACAAGGAACACTTCCGCCGGATCTTCCTCAATAATCCTGATATCGGTGGGCGCTATTCGGCGCTCTCCTATTTTGGGTTGGTTCCAGCTGCGCTCATTGGTGTAGACATCGATAGACTACTGGGCCGGGCGCTCTCCGTCGCCCATGCGAGCGGTGAAGAGGCCAACGTGGATGAAATTCCTGCAGCCAAACTTGGCGTTGCTCTCGGGGAGCTCGCCCAAACAGGGCGGGATAAACTTACCTTCATCATCTCACCAGAAGTCGAGAACTTCGGAGACTGGGTTGAGCAATTGCTGGCGGAAAGTACCGGCAAAGAAGGGAAGGGCATACTGCCCGTCGTTGGGGAGAAACTTGCCGCAGCACATACCTATGGGAACGATCGAGTATTTGTTTGGCTTCATTTAAAAGATGACAAATCTTTATCCAAGGCATTCGCGACACTCATCGAAGCAGGTCACCCAGTGATCGAGATTGTTATGGGCGATGTCTACGACATCGGTGGGCAGTTCTTCCTATGGGAGATGGCCACCGCGATAGCAGGGCAGCGCCTGGGCATTAATCCGTTTGATCAGCCAAATGTGGAGTCGGCGAAAACGAAGGCGCGCGAGATGATGGCGGCTTATCTAGAGCAGGGTCAACTTCCCGCTGAAGCGCCGCTATTTGCAGTTGACGAGATCAAGATTTATTCGACCCCATCTGGATTTACATTTTCTCCGTTTGAGAAAGAGAGACCTTCGTTGAAGGAGATTTTCGAAGGATTCCTGGGGGGCGCTGATCCTGGCGCATATATCACTCTGCAGGCTTACTTGCCTGACACCGATGAAACGAGTCGAGCATTGAGTGTCCTGCGCCATAGGCTGCGTGATCGGACTGGGTTTGCCACGACACTGGGTTTCGGTCCGCGCTTTTTGCACTCAACCGGTCAAATGCATAAAGGTGATGGCGGTAACGGATTGTTCATTCAAATCACATCAGAAAAATTAGATGATCTGGCGATACCCAACGAAGCCGGAGAAGATGGATCATCAATCGACTTCGGCGTTCTCATTCACGCACAAGCGCTCGGGGATCGGCAGGCATTGCATGAAGAAGGCAGGAAGTTGATCAGCTTCCATCTGGCGGGAGATGTTCAGGGCGGCATCCATAAATTGGCGGAAGCTTTAAGTGAGTGAGAGCGAAGATGAAATCAAGTGCTGTTCCTTAAGCAAGCAGGAAGGTTAATCGCGATGGGTATCGTCGTTTTTGAGATCTGCCGATGATCGAAGCAGTAATTTTCGACCTCGATGGTACGCTTGTTCAGACGGAAAAGCTGAAGGCGCTCTCTTATGCACGCGCGGTAACCGATCTTTGCCCGCATCATGTAACAGAAGAGCAGGTAATCGAAGCTTTCCGTGAGGTCGTTGGACTGCCGAGGCGAGAGGTTGCCCAGGTTCTGGTGGATAAGTTTGACCTCTCGGCTCGCGCCTCGGAGCGGATGAAGGAATTCGGGGTAAGCGCCGCCTGGCAGGCGTTTGTTCAGGTTCGCCTTCAGCACTATGAGCGGATGCTGCAGGACACGGACTTGATCCTGAGCCATGAATGGCCGCATAATTTAGCTGTTCTCAAGGAGGCCAGGAACGCTGGCTGCAAGACTGCATTGGCGACGATGTCGCAATGCACTCAAGCT
>JBARSI010000307.1:0-3772 GCA_049644665.1 Anaerolineales bacterium | reverse complement strand
AACTTCTAGGGACTGAACAAGGGGTCGGCATCACCGGGCTCCTGGGTGGTATTGTCAGCAGCACGGCCACAACGTTGAGCTTCGCGGGGAGGAGCAAAACGAATGCGGGGCTTTCAACGTTGTTGGCGCAGGGAATCCTTCTCGCATCCTGTGTCATGTTCCCGCGCGTGCTAATTGAAGTGGCAGTTGTGAACCCTGGATTGGTGAAGAGCGTCGTCTTCCCACTCGTAGCGATGCTTATCGCCGGTGTGATCGGTTTTTACGTTTTATGGCGCCGCGGGCGCGCCGAAAAGAAAGTGGAGCATGGAGGCGTTGAATTATCCAACCCGCTGCGGTTAACAACAGCCATCACTTTCGGACTTGTTTTCGCCTTCGTACTGGTAGTGGTCGAGGCCGCGAACGAGTATTTTGGCAGCGCGGGCGTCTATCTTGCCAGTGTGCTCGCGGGTATCACTGATGTCGACTCGATCACACTGAGTGTATCTAATCTATCCTTGAAAGGATTGCTGGATACCCAGGTTGCGGCTATCGCCATCATCATGGCGACAATTATGAACACGATAACGAAAGCCGTGATGGCGATGGTTTTGGGCACCCCGCGGTTGAGACGCCTGGTCTCACGTGCGTTCGGGGTTGTAGTTCTAACAGGCTTGGTTAGCGGCGCGCTTGTTTTTTTCCTTTGATAGCAGAAGCAGAGTGGGGAGCGAATTTCTTCAACCCCCGGGACAAGATCTGTTCGGGAATGGCTATTGGAGCCGCTCCAGGATTGTCGCCGTAGACATGCCATGGCCTATGCACATTACCTGCAATCCATAGCGGCCGTTGTACATCTCGAGCTCGTGGAGTAGTTTCGTCATTAAGACCGCCCCGGTGGCGCCAAGCGGGTGCCCGTGGGCGATGGCGCCTCCATCTGGATTGACCTTCTCGGGGTCGGCGCGAAATTCCTCAAACCATGCAAGAACGACGGAAGCGAACGCTTCGTTAATCTCAACAATATCGATCTCGTCGAGAGTCATCCCCGCCTTAGAGAGCACCATTCGCGTGGCCGGAATGGGTGCGTCGAGCATCAACACCGGGTCAGAGCCGATGACCGCGCGCGATACGATGCGAGCCAATGGCTTGAGATTGTTTTCGCGGACGGCGTCGGCGGAGGCGAGGAGCAGCGCCGCGGCGCCGTCGCTGATTTGACTGCTGTTTCCTGCTGTGATCACCCCGTCTTCTTTAAAGACTGGGCGCAAAGAGGTCATCTTCTGTCTATCTGGCTCCAACCGGACCCCTTGGTCTATTGTGATTGTGTTCATTCCCCCATTGCCGTTGGGAACTTGAATCGGGAGAATCTGGTTTTCCAATCGACCGTCGCTGATGGCGGCACTTGCCCGTTGATGACTTTGGAAAGCATAGTCGTCGAGGGCGTCACGCGATAGGTGCCATTTCTCAGCCATCAACTCCGCGCTGAGGCCCTGGTGTACTAACGGGTAAGGAAAATCCTCCGGCCAAGACTCAGGCCAGTCTGCGCCGATGGGTTGATGAGACATCATTTCGATGCCGCCGGCCATGATCAGATCCATATCTCCGGTAAGTATCGCCTGTGCGGCGAAATGAACTGCTTGTTGGCCGGAGCCGCACATGCGGTTGATCTGGATCCCCGGCACTTCAACGGGAAAGCCCGCCTGTAACAGCGCCAGCCGGGCGATATTGGCTCCCTGATCGCCCATCGGGGTAACACATCCGAGGATGACATCCTCAACCTGTTCATGGCGTACACCACCACGGTTCAGCGCTTCGTTGAGAACCCGGGCGGCAAGATCAACTGGAGCGATTGGATAAAGGTCGCCGCGGTCAGGTCTGCCGACACCAATTGGTGTGCGTACAGCGGCGATGATGTACACTTCGTTTGCCATCTGTTGTCCCTCGTCAATTCTGGGGGCGACGAGTCGCCCGGCGATTCGTTGGCCTCAGCATAGGCGCAGAACCTGTGTGAGTCAATTACTCCGGAGGCAGGGTTTACTTCAAGTTCAAAGGGGCCTCAATGGTCTGACCACCATTTCGCACCCCAAGGAAACGATCTAGAATGATGAAGTGGTTTCGGGTAGATGACAGAAATTGGGAGATGTGTTCATTGACGGGAAGATATGTTCTGACATTATTAATTGCTCTTCTCATTTGCACATGTGGGCGAACCGAGATTCCGACAACCCAGCCTTACGAATCGATCGATGACCTCTTGAATGCATTAGAGGGCGCTGGCGCCGAAATCGTAGCCGCAGGCATGGATGCGCCGCTCTTCGATGTGGCCTCACGGGCGATTATCCTGAACGGGGAAAAGTCCGAGATCTATGAATTTGAGCAAGTAGAAGCGCGCGAGCGGGGGACTATTCACCTGCAGGCGTTAATCGAAGGTGCCGGGACGAACACGACGGGTGAACTGCAATCGGCAAAGATATGGTCAAATAATCGTCTGATCGTTGTGTACTTCGGACGAGATGGAGGGACGATATTGCTTCTGAGCGGATTGTTGGGTGACCCACTGCAAAAGCCCGGGCTCGCTGAGGATGAGCCTTATCCTCCCGCGGTGCCAGCAGCAATCCGTGCACTGGCTGAGGCTAATGGAGAAGATCCAAGCCTTGTCGAAGTACTCTCGTACTCTTTCGTTGAATGGAGCGATGGGTGCTTGGAGTACCCGCAAGCAGATGAGGATTGCACGCAGGCGCTGACCCCCGGGTGGCGAATTCTAGTACATCTTGAAGGCCAGGAATTTGACATTCATAGTGATGAAATGGGTGGGGAAATTCGTTGGCGGTGACAACAAGTAAGCGCTGACCGAAATTGAGAATGCAGAGAAGAAATGAACGATGCCGTGCATGATCCATGCGCCGATAATGGACCGGATAACGACCAACGAGGGCCGCTCCCGCGCAATGTCTGGGTAGTCACGCTGACCAGTTTCTTTACTGATGTCTCTTCCGAGATGTTGTTCAATCTTTTACCGCTATTCTTGTTCAGCGTCCTCGGCGTTCGGACGACCTTCATCGGGTTGATTGAAGGCGTAGCAGATGCTGTCGCCAGCCTGGTGAAGATGACCTCGGGTTGGCTCTCAGATCGATTTCAAGCGCGCAAGCCATTCGCCGTGCTTGGTTATGTTGTATCAACCCTTGCGAAGCCCTTTCTTTATCTGGCCACAAGCTGGGGTGCAGTGCTGGGTGTGCGTTTCGCAGATCGCGTTGGGAAGGGATTGCGTACAGCTCCGCGGGATGCGCTGATAGCAGACAGCATCCCGGAAAGTCGCCGAGGATTGGCCTTTGGCCTGCACCGAGCCGGGGACACTGCCGGGGCGGTTGTGGGGATAGGGCTGGCCATCGCTATACTCCTCACCTCGCAGCGCGGCGATGCCGAGCTGTCCCGCGAGACATTTCAAACCGTTGTTTTGATCAGCATCATCCCCGCGGTATTGGCTGTCATCACGCTGGCGGTCGGCGTGCAGGAGATCAAGCCAGGTATGGGGATCTGTGCCGAGCATGGATCCGAGCCGATTGAGGAGAAGAAGGAGGAGCAAACGCGGGGCGGGCTGATGTCCACCAATCGGCTTTTCCGGAATTACATCCTTATTATGGCCCTTTTTACATTGGGGAACTCCTCGGATGCTTTTCTCATTCTGCGAGCGAAAACGACTGGGCTTTCCGTAGTGAATATTCTGGCGATGATGATGATATTCAGCCTGATATACACAATCATTTCTGCACCAGCCGGGGCATTGTCTGATAAAGTCGGTCGT
>JBARSI010000306.1:0-4218 GCA_049644665.1 Anaerolineales bacterium | reverse complement strand
GGAATAACGATGGTCAGTTGTTTCATGTGTTTTGAACTATTTAAAGAAGATTATTGGCGGGTTATCGACAAGTAATCCTATGTGCGAATAAACTGCACCTTAATTGAGCGGGTTTGTATCCGCCGTGGACACAGGCTACTCTACTAGTTCCATATTGATTGAAAATGTACAAGCCTCTCCCCCCGCAGCGGTGCATTCCTTTTCGGTGATTTCAATATCTTTCCCGCAGCCCAGCCATTGCAAACAGCCTTCAAGTAAGCCCACAAATCCCTGGCACGATGGTGAAGCGCTCTCTCGTCCCCAGCAAACAGGGCAATTTTGGACGCGGAATAGAATGATGTTGGTTTCCTCCTGAACATCACACTCCAGGTCGCTCGCTGTGGATAATACTTCTGCAAAGACCTTTAAACCTTCCCCGGTTCTCGTCTTTGCAGGGAGGGAGTCGAACTCCGCGGTTTGCAGATCCCCCAGCGCTCCGTGCATTTTCCAGGTTTGATCGAAGGCAGCCTTGGATGCTCGACGAGCTAACCCGGGGCCACCTCGTAAGCCATAAATCTCCTCGAGCGCTGCGTTCAGAGAAGAGAGTTCAGAAAGATCAACTTCACGCTCGAAGTTTTCTGCGGGGTATGACTCAATCCATCCCTGAAGGCTTGCTATTCGAAGCAAGGCATTCACGCCATTCTTGCCGAGCATATCGTCCAATGCCAGGAGAAAAGCGCGGGTTGGATGGTTCGGATAGTTTTTTTGGCTATTATCAGTGGCAATCACGGAATGAGACTTCCCTTAGATAAGCTCGGCGAGGTCTTGTGTGGCGCGACGCATATCGAGGAAGAGTAAACCTAACTTCGCTTGTTTACGTGCCAGGACGGTTAGCACAGCTTCCTTTCCGACGGCCATCAGGATCATATAGCCGTTTTCGCCTCGGATGTAAACCTGGTCTAGATTGCCACGACCCAGCTCGCCCGAGATGCGTTCCCCCAATGAAAGCATAGCCGCTGACATGGCAGCCACCCGATCTCCTTCGACGTTTGCGGGAAGGGCAGATGCGATTGTCAAGCCGTCAACGCTAATAACCGCAGAAGCCTCGACGTCGGGTGAGGAGGCTTGTAGGTCTCTTAAACGTTCACTCATCTTATCATTGCGGGAAATCGCCAAGCTTCATCTCCATTCTGATCATCAGAGTTAGGAAATTTATTTGGAGCGGCGGTACTGTAGCACAGTGGGAGATGTCGTGTCAAGCTATTCCATTCTACTCAGCTGCCTAACTTTGATTCCGTATATGTCCGGGGGAGGTGGGTTGCCATATCCGAAGTGTCGCCTTTAATGCGCTCGACATGCTTTCTTGGCGTGCGATGGGTTAATAAGCAACATCTGCCCTTGGAACGCGAATTGGGAGACCATCAGGTGCAGAGATCAATCATCCGCCGTTTGAGCGATCTTATCTTCTCCGCTGGAGAACAACTTGCCCGGGATTAACCAAAGGCCCAGAAATGCTGTCAAACTGAGCGCGAGTAATACAATCCCGGCGACGCTGCTGAGGAGGGGCAATCCGGGTTGCATAGTTGATGGGGACAAATCTTCCAGGAAGAGTACGATCACGCCTACGCCAAGAGCAGATATGTTCCACAAGCTATGTAGCAAAACTGCGCCGAAGTAATACCGAAGCGCATGACTCCAGCGACCACTTTCACGAGCGCGAGCGATGCCGAGGCTCGTCAAGGCCGTTGTTATCATATGCATCATAGTTGCCCCTGCCCGAGCAATCATGACCGGAACCCAGGAAACCCCTGGCTGTCCCAAGAAGAAAGCCTCAAATAAGCCATATCCCGCACCAGCGATGGCACCCCCTATGAAGGCTTGATATTGTGTAAAACCGCGTCGAATAACAGGCCAGATGCCTATGGTCTTTATGGCTTCCTCCACCAAGGGCACAAATACGAGGAGAAAGGCCAAGATCAGGCACAGTATTAGTGGTTGGTTGGTTAGATCCTGTGTCTGGGTTACTAAATAAGTCTCATTCCATTGCTCTGGGCTTGTTAAGTTCTCGATCAACCCTTGGCTATTGGTCTCCTGAAACAGCGTTGCGAAAACGATTAATATAAGTGGCAATGCGGCCAGTATTTCGGCAATGAACGCAACCATCGGGGAAGCCCATAATCCGGCGAGGAAGTGCCCCCATATCCTTTTGGCGCTGATCGGCGATCCCTTTCTAAAGAGAATCGCGAGAGCAAATACGACAGGTATGATGGCCGCGGAGATGTGCGCCAGGGGGCCGAGAAGTGCAGGAAGAACTCCTCGATTGAATGCCAGGTAGCCGACCCCCAGAGCAACCGGGAAAAGGAAACAGATGTAAATCCATCTTCTGAGAGGTTTATCCTCTCGCTCAGGGAATCGTCCTTGCATGCCCTGATACCCAAAATATATGCCGGGGATGGTGCACACACCCATTACCAGAAAGGCAGCCGCAATAATCAAGGTCGGGCCTGCTGCAGCTGATTTATCGACAAGCCCGGTGATTGTTCCCAGCAGTGCCAATACGATAAAACCTGCTGCGGCAAGCAGGAAGGCGAGAATACTCGCAATCAGTAGGAGAACACTCAATTGATCCCGTTTTCTATTTGAAGCGTTCATTTAACCTCTATTCGTATTGACTCTATATATGCTTGCGGTGGTGTGAGTAGTTCTTCCAGGGAATCTCGCAACTCAAGATCAAGCAGGAGGTCAAGTCCCTTTACAACGCGGCCAAAGATAGTCCGGGTACCGTTTAATTCTGGTAAAGGGGAGAGCGTGATAAAGAACTGGCTGCCGTTTGTGTTCGGTCCTGTGCTTGTGAGAGCGGCTATACCTGATTGGTTAAAGTTCAGATCAGGATCGATCTCGTCGGGCAGAAAGTATCCGGGTCTACCAAGACCTGTCCCCGTCGGATCACCCGTTTGGGCGTATTTACCAGGAGCAACGTGATGAAATGCATTGCCGGTAAACCAACCGTTCTCAGCCAGAAATATGAAGCTGTTGACAGCCCTTGGTGCGCTCTTCGGAAAAAGCTGAAGTACGATCTCGCCGATATTTAGCTGTATGTGAACCAGATAGGCAGCTTCGGGGTCGATGTTCATCTCAGGAGGGCTCTCATATATTCGTTGGGAAAGAAGTTCGAGCCGAATGGCTGCCTCAAGATTCAATCGAGTTGGATTTAGGCGGAACCAATCGTTATTTAGGAAGACGAACGGCGTTCCGTTGATGCCTGAGTTGTAAGCGTTAACAAATGACTTTCTCATTGACTCTTCAAAGCGTCCGCCGCGCAGGTCTGCTTCGAACTGCTGATGATCGAGGCCGAGAGATTTTGTTGTGACGAGAAGCCAATCAAGAAAGCTATCTGGGTCGAGATCTTTCCACTCATCGTATTCGCGATTGAGAAAGGAATACAGGTCCCAGAAATGTCCTTGATGACCTGCGGAATCTGCTGCCTGTCCAGCTATCGATGCCTTGTCGTGGACGGTCAGGAGAGGGAAATGCCGGTAAATAATGCGCAGGTCTTCCGGGTAAAAGACGGCAAGCTCGAGGATCACCGCGGCGAGATCCACGCAGTAGGGTGATTGAAAATCGCAATACACGAGCAGCGTTACGAGAGCTGTGTCAGAGCCCCAACTCCAATCCTTGTCGCTGATAGGAGCGATAGGCATCAACGTTGGTGTTGGAACCGAGGGCAGCGGAGTTGGGCTTGGCCGTGGAGAAGTGCTCGTAGGTCCAAGCTTTGCGGCACTCATTGTGGGTTCCAGAGTTTGCGGAGTGGATGATGGTGATATTGAAGAGCATGCAGATGAGATAAGCAGCACGATGCTGCAAATAGTCCAAATGAGTCTTGTGAACCGTCGTCTTTCCCGATCCATCTGTAGTCCTTTGTACCCAGGGCTGCATTCGAGAGTGGTTTACACACCCTCCCCCCAATATTTCTCTGCCCCTAACTGTAATTCCACTCCACTGATAACGCCAATCCGGGAGGCGAAGGAGTAAAGCAACTATTCTAACCGACTCAAAGCTGAGGACCGCCAGAAAGGATGCAGCCATCGCCTTTAGGATTTACAATCCGAAGCGATCCTTGTCGTGTGGTAGTCGACGCGGTATCCTTTGAGTCTTCGGGGGTGGTTGGGTCCCGGTGGGCTCCCCGGTCTTCAAAACCGGTGGCGGGCCGCACAGCGGGCCGCGGTGGGTTCGACTCCC
>JBARSI010000305.1:0-7591 GCA_049644665.1 Anaerolineales bacterium | reverse complement strand
ACAGGCGTTTACTCCATCTCTTCTGGTTTGGGTGGAACGATCGCCTCATGTGCCTCGGCCTCACCCCATTCCAACCCCTGCGTATCGGCTGCGATCGGCCCGCAACTGGCCGGGTAGAGGGCGAAATCGTCGAAGCGGAATTCAAGACCGGATCCGGAAGGTGAGTAGGCCGAAAGACCAATGCGGCGGAAGCCAGTGAAGCTGCCGTCATAGACTGTGGTCTGGAACTGGTCATTGATATACACCGAGATCGTGCTGCCTTCTCGCGTTACCTTGATGCGGTTCCAGCCCGTTCCGGTCGCGATATCAGGCGAGGGACCTCCTGCCAGCCAGAACCATCCTGAATCATATTTCCAAATATCGTAGAAATTCTGGTCGATTGAGACTTCGTAAAGCTCGCTCCAATCATCACTGATGCCAAACAAGATCCCATATGGCCCTTCGGTACCGCTCGTGCGACGAGCGCTCACCGCCACGGTGAAGTCTGTGGCCTTTGCGCCAGGAGTCACCCAACGGCCGTCGTTGCCCGCGGGATTCTTGAGCCAGATCTGGTATTCACTGCCGGTGTAGTCGTACTTGACATCTGGATCCTCGAAGATGTACCACCCGCTGCTGGGATCGCTGAAGTCCTCGGCGTAATCTGGCGGGCACGGCGGTGCGGGCGAGTAATCCTTCATCACCAGCGGCAAGTAAAGCGTGTGAGCCGCTCCGGTGCAAAGCTGGGCCTCGGCATGTCCGATTGTGTAAGTGTGACTATCATCGATGCCCGCGTACCAGACCCGGTAGGAAGATCCGTCAATCAGTACTGCGGGATGATCGGCGCTGTTGGTATCAAAGGTGCCGGGAGGACCCTCGGGGATCAGCATGTCCTTGCGGGTCCAGTTGGTGCCATCGGTGGATTCGGCGTGGCCGGTCTGCCAGGCCTGGGGCAGCGTTTCTCCTGAGTACCAGAGCTTGTAAGAATCTCCGATCTTTACGACATCGGGGCTGTAGATGCCAAGCCAGTCCCAATCGCCGACGTCCCCCACATCCAGGACGGGATTTGCTGGATCCTTGACCCAGGTGATGCCATCGCTGGAGGTGGCATGGCCGATGCGGAATTCGCTGCCGTTGTTTCCGGCATACCACATGTGGTACGTCCCGTCGTCTTTGAGCACCGTCGGTCCAGTGACGTCTTCGTCCTCCCAGCTCGACGCTGCGCCAACAGCCAGGACCGGGTTACCGGGGTGTTTGGTCCAAACGATCCCTTCCGGGGAGGTGGCATAGCCGATCTGGATGACACCCGAGCTGTCGACGCCGGTGAACCACATCTTGTAGGTGGAACCATCGAGGATAACGCTGGGCCGCGAAACCCCGGCTGCCTCCCAGATTTCCGTCGGCGAGAGGATCGGGTTGCTTTCTTCTTTGGCCCACCCGTAACCGTCCAGCGAGGTCGCTAGCCCTATATGATTCACATAGGTGTCGTCGTTGCCGGCGTACCACATCTTGTAGGTGGATCCATCCAGGATGACGGTGGGGTGCCAGATCCCGTCGTCGTCCCAGCTTCCAGGTGTACCGAGATGCAGGACAGGGTTACTGGCGTATTTCGTGACGGTGCAGATCGGCGCGTCGATCATCGTGGAAGCTGAGCGGGTTACATCCGTGCTTCCATTGTTGATCACGGCGCTGTTCACCAGCGGGCCCAGGATCGACCCGACCCCGGCGTCGAAGCTGATGGTCACGTCCTGACCATGGTCGACCGTTTCGCTCCAGTGGATCACACCTGCGCTGTAGTTGGGTGTTCCTTGCGTCGCCGAGAGCGATCCATTGACATAGGTCAGGTCTGCAGGAAGCGTGTCCGTGACAGTATAAATCCGTGTGGGTCCGCTCCAGTTGCGCAGGCCAATTTCATAGTGCAGGGTATCACCGGGTATGGCTTCTTGATCGCTGACATCTTTATACGATTGCGCTTCATAGGATCCCATGTCACAGCGGGCCAAACGGGGTGCGCCGCGCTGGTCGTAGTCGAGCGGATCGCTTTCATGATCCTCACAGCCAGAGGGATTCCCGCCATTGATCGCCGGGCTCAGGCTTCCCAACCGGTGGGTCTCGGTGACGCCGCCATAAAGCCCCAGTGATTCCAGCCATGCAGCTCGATCCAGGAGATCACCGTCACTGTCGTTAAATGTGCAGTCTGCCGTGTTCCCTATCAGGTTGTACCCAAGGCTGTCGATCGTGCCTGCGCAATCGGGACCGGTGGAGGTAGCGGTGTTGCTCGCAATAATCGAGTTGCTTGCGATGACATCCCCACTGCCGTTGTCGTAAACCCCACCACCTTCGTCGGCAGTGTTATCCGAAACCGTGGCGTTGTTGAGATATGTGTAAATGCAGCCGCCGCAACTCTCACTCAGGATGCCACCTCCGCGCGAAGTGGCCTGGTTTCCACTTACGGTGGAATCCTCGAGGAAGAGGGTTCCATTATTCTGGATGCCGCCACCGCTGGCGGCCTCGTTGTCACTGATCGTTGACTGGACCAAAGAAACCGTCGAAGTGTTGACGATACCTCCGCCCTGGTTGTTTGCTGAATTACCGCTAATCGTGGTTTGCGTGATGGTCGCTTCGCCGTTGTTTTTGATCCCACCACCGCTGTTGCTGGAGAAGGCATCCGAGACATTGTCGCTCACGATGCAGTTGTCCATGTTGAGAACACCGATATCCGTGTTCCAAATGCCTCCACCTTTCAGGTTCTGTGTAACCGTGCTGTTGGTGATCGTAAGGTTTCCCCAGTTAATGATCCCCCCGCCATTGCCGTTAAAGCCATTTTGAATAACGAATCGGTCCATCGCAGCCTCAATGCCGACTCCGATGTAAACGGTAAGGACGGTACCTCCACCGTCGAGCGTGGAGATGCTGTTTTGCGTGGTGAATGTCGGGTCCCAACCACCTTTCAGCACTGCGTCGTCATCAATATCGGCGACGAACCCTCCGCCGCCTGTGTAAGTCCCGGCTTCGACATTGATCGTCTCACCTGGGACGAAACCTGGCTTTGCGAACACAGCATTGATGCTGGCGCAGGGCGTCAAAGGGGTGCTGCAGTCACTGCCATTACTTCCCCCGGTTGATACAAACCAGGCGGCATTGATTAGATCGAACTGTGCTGTCCCCGTGAACCCGCTGACGGCTGCGTCGATGACATAGGCACCAGCCTGTTCGTTGGCTGTGAAGAGCGAGGTTTCCGCAAGACCATACTGGTCCGTAGGGATCGAGGTGACATTGGTGCCGCTGTCTGCGAACGTGCCGCTGGGTCCCGACGCAGGGGCTGTAAAATCCACCGTATCACCGACGACAGGGTTTCCGCTCGCATCCAGCAATGCTGCGACAAGTGCCTCGCTAAATTGGGCAAGTGGCTCTGCGCGTTGCGGTGAACCAGAAACCATGTGGATGGACGCGGCTGCAGTGGGGGTTGAGTACTCGAAAGCACCTATATCGCAAACCCCCGAGCGGGGTTCGCCGCGCTGATCCTGGGTGATAGGGTCTCCGTCGTGGTCGGTGCATCCAGCGGGATTGCCGGCGTCGATTGCGGGACTGCTGGCTGAGAGGGCGTTGTACCCGGGCTGCGCGACAATCGGCCCAACAAGCGGGTCGCTGTCAAACTGATCTCCGGAGGTCGCCGTTATGGTGCAATTTGTGGAATCACTTATGACGTTGTAGCCGAGCGAGGTTATTTCACCCGAGCAATCATGCCCCTCGGTGCCCGAAGTATTCAACGCAAGGATGGAATTTTTAATGCTTGCACCCCCTGCAGTACGGATGCCGCCTCCACTCTGCACGCTGGCAAGATTGCCCACGATCGAGGAGCTGTTCACGCTCAAGGTGGTCAGGCAATCGTGGGAGATCCCGCCGCCCCCGGAATCGGTGATGTTTTCGCTTATCGTGCTGTTGTCGATGTAGAGATCGGTGCAGCTGCTGAAGATCCCGCCACCCCATTGGGGACTGTAATTCTGTGAGATAGAGCTGCGTACAATGGTGAGCGTGCTACTGCTGGCGGTGATTCCACCCCCGCCGGCGTAAGCATAATTGTTATGGATCGCCGAATCGCGCACCGTAAGGTTTGAACTGATGACCTGGATGCCTCCTCCAGTGCTGCCGGTTGAGCTATTCGTGATTTCGAACCGTTCAAGTTCGACAGTCAAGCCGGAATTTATCGTGATCCCCCGGTGGGTATCCTCTCCGTCGATGGTCGAATATCCATCCTGACTGGTGAAGCTGAGATCCCACCCACCACTCAGAAGGATATCTTTAGAGACCAGCAGGACCGGCGTCCCGCTGCGTGTATAAGTCCCTGTGGCGACGTAGATTGTGTCGCCGGAGGAGGCTTTTCCCAATGCACCATGTATGGTCTCGCAGGGCGTTCCAGGGGAGAGGCAATCATTGCCATCAGCCCCTCCAGGCGCGACGTACCACGGCCCGGCGGCGGCGGCGGGTTCAGAACTCGAAATGGCAAGGATGAATACGAGCATTAAAAGTGAAAGTGTGAGGATCTGCCGAAGCTGTCTGGTTTGCATGCTGGTCCCTCCCCATTCACGATGCGGATAAGACGGTATAAACGGTCCTCGCATGGAATCCTTTGCAAAGGTGCCCGTGTAGACGCTATTCTCTTACCATGATCGAGGAGGGGATTTCCCCTTTAGGAGAAGGCAATGGGTTGGCGAGGGAAAAAAAGCCCGGCCTACTGTAGAGCCGGGGCCGAGTGCAATGTAGACGATGATGAGGGAGCCGTCGCTGCTAGAGTCCCCAACTCGACACAATTTGTGATTGCTAACAATGGTACTATCCATCATACAATAGGTTTTCATATTTGATGCGTGCGTCGAAATTCAAGTGTAATATTTACGTGACGATGAATAGGTTGCATACTGCAGCGGTTATTCAGTGGATCCATCGATGGAGGCCTGCCCTTCGATTATTCTTGGGCTTGAGCCTATCCATTCTGCTCAGCCTGTTTGCGCTGCGTGCCACGATCCCGGGCGTGGAAGCGTTCTCTGGCACTTATTACGTCTCAACAGATGGCGATGATTTCCTCGGCGACGGCTCGAGCGGGGATCCCTGGGCGACGATCACGCACGCCCTCGACAATGTCCCAGACGACAGCCTGATCCTCGTGCGCCCCGGCATCTACAGCGGGCGTGTTCAGCTGCGGGGCACCTTCACGCAGGGGGTGTTGGTGCGTTCGGAAATTCCCTATCAGGCACAGCTGCGTCATACGAGCACAGTTGTGACTTGCTTCTACGGCCAGGGTATCACCCTGGAGGGCTTCGACATCGCCCACAGCGGTTCAGGCGCCGGGGCGTTGGTGATCCAGATCCAGGATCTGATCGGTCCGGCGGGGGGGAGCGATTTCGTCAGCCGCATCGTGCTGCGCAACAACGTGCTGCACGACAGCTATAACAACGACATCCTCAAGATCAACAATGGCGCCGGGCAGATCATGGTTGAGGGCAACCTGTTTTACAATCAGACCGGCTCCGATGAGCACATCGACATCAACAGCGTGCGGGATGTCGTCGTGCAGGATAATATCTTCTTCAATGACTTCGTCGGGAGCGGCCGTACCAACAACAACGACACCAGCAGCTACATCGTGATCAAGGACAGCAATGGCGCCGACGACAGCAACCTCGGCAGCCAGAACATCACCGTGCGGCGCAACATCTTCCTGCACTGGGAGGGCTCGACGGGCAGTAATTTTGTGTTGGTGGGGGAGGATGGCAAGGACTACTTCGAAGCCGATGGTGTGCTGATCGAGAATAATCTGATGCTTGGCGATGCGGTGAATGTGATGCGCGCCCCGTTTGGCGTGAAAGGGGGCAAGGATGTCACCTTCCGCCATAATACCATCGTCGGCGATCTGCCGTCACTGGCATTCGCCATGCGCCTGAACCAGGAAGTGCTGAACCCGCCCAACGAGAACATCCTTTTCTACGGCAACATCTGGTCTGACCCGACGGGGACGATGGGTGCCACCTCACCAGCGGGGTCCAACGACTTCTCCGACACGCCCATCGGGGAGACGGTCTCGTTTGTGCTCGACGGCAACCTGTACTGGAACGGGGGAGCGGCGCTGCCGTATGATGCGAGTGAACTGATCAACACCACGGATGACGCACACGCGTTGATTGCCAACCCGCTCCTTCCGGATGGGAGCGCAGTCGTGCTCCCGAGATGGATGCCAGGCTTGGGAGAATTTGCAGAAGGGTCGGGTTTGATCCGCGAGGCGTTTGTGCGCTTGGTGATGAGCTATGGGTGGCTAGGGGAGGGCAGCGCCGCGATAGATGCAGCCGACCCGGTGCACGCGCCATTGGAGGACATCCTTGGCCGCCTGCGACCGGTTGGCTTCACCTCTGACCTGGGGGCGGTGGAGGTAGGTTGGTGGGTGTTTCTGCCACTCGTGGCGGCGCCTTGAGTTGGTTCAGCTGGTCCGGATGGTCCAAAGTGGCGCTTGCCTGAGATGCGAAGCGTGTCCCGAAGTGCTACAATCGGCTTGCTTTTTAGTTACCGAGGATCACTCTAGCCCTGATGGATTAAATCCAGTCATGAGAATCTATCCTTGCCGGTTACTCTCCTAGCCCTGCTATGAAGAAAACCATTGCTCCCCTCACGGAACGCGAAATCGAGATCCTAAAACTTGTCGCGACTGGCGCCAGCAACCGGCAGCTCGCGCAGCATCTCCATATCAGCAGCAACACGGTCAAAGTCCATCTAAGAAATATCTTCGAGAAGCTGGGCGTCGCCTCGCGGACGGAGGCGACGCTCTACGCATTCCAGGTTGGTCTGGTAGAAGGAGTGGAAACTCAAGTAGCAACGACCAGGCGTTCTTGGTGGCAGCGCGGCTGGGTGATCGCCGGGGGTGCGCTGGTTTTAACTGTTTTGGCGCTCCTGGTGGGTGGGCTGGTGAATCAGACAACGGCTCCCCCCGAGAACCTCGTGGATCTCGAGCAGTTGGAGCGCGACCGCTGGCAGGAGTTGGCGCCAATGCCTACAGCGAGAAAGGGATTGGCGGTAGCGGCCTACGACGGCAAGATCTACGCCATCGCTGGCGAGACGGAAGAAGGCGTCACAAACGTGGTTGAGCGTTACGATCCGGCGACCGACACCTGGGAGACATTGTCACCCAAGCCGACAGCGGTGACGGACGTGCAGGCGGTCGTGATTGGGGGGGAGATATTTATTCCTGGTGGAAATGAGGCCGATGGTGATGTCTCGAGTGTATTGGAGATTTTCGACCCTTCCCTTGAGACATGGATTGCGCGAGCACCTCTTCCTGAGCCGCTCACAAGGTACGCTATCGTTGCATATGAAGGGCGCATGATCCTTTTCGGGGGATGGAATGGTGAGGAATTAATAGCTAAAGTGTATGAGTACGATCCCCTGGATGATACCTGGGAAATTATCGCTACTTTAAAAGAACCCAGAGGAGATGCTCGAGCCGTGGTATCCGGAAATCAGATCTATCTATTAGGTGGTCATGATAATGACCACTTGCTTAAGAATCTTGATCTCTATATCGCCAGTGCAGAGGTCAATGGGGCAAGTCGTTGGACAAGCCTAGAGC